>NZ_JAPZLD010000027.1:0-151542 GCF_030182635.1 Amycolatopsis ponsaeliensis | reverse complement strand
ATCGCCGCATGATCACCACAAAAGCCCTGGTCATCACACTGACAGGCCGGTCAGTGTTCACGATGTCCTGAAACATCAACTGTTCACGATGTCCTGAACTCAAGCACAGGGTTAGAACACTGTTTCCCACTCACGACCTCTCAGCGCGGGAGGAACCCCACCATCTCGTGCAGCCGCGAGCGCCGGGTCCCGGACGCCGGCCGCGCGGGCTCCCGCTCCCCCACCGGCGGCTGGTACGTCGCTCCGGCGACGACCTCCTCCGCCATTCCGTACAGCAGCGGCAAAGCGCCCGCGACCACCCCGCCCGTCCGGTTGATGTGCTCGACGCCGGGCACGATCAGCTCCGCGTGGCCGTTGATCTCCCGCACCTTCTCCGCGCAGTCCTCGAGGTTCGCCGCGATCCGGCCGAGCAGCGAACCCACCCAGTACAGGTAGCCCGCGAGCACGGCGGTCAGCAGCACGATGTCCACGACCGTCAGCACCACCAGCAGCGTCATGACTTCGCCCTCCCGAGGAACAGGTGGTGCCGCAGCCCTTCGGCGAGCACTCCGTCGACGCGCCCGGCGGTCTCCGGGATCAGCGCGGTGTCCTGGGTGTTCGCGGCCGCCGCGCGCAGGGTGGCGCGGATGCCCGCGACGCGCTCGTCGATCACCCGCACGTACCGGATCAGCAGGCTCAGCAGCCCCGCGACGGCGAGCACCACCACGAACCCGGCCACGACGGCGATCCACCACAGCGTTTCGTCGGACACGTCAGCCTCCCAGGCGTTCCCGGCCGCGGCGCAGGCCGGCCGTGATGACCTCGGCGTGGTCGATGGTCGTGCGCAGCTCGCGCAACGCCGCCGTGTGCCGCACCGCCGCCGTCAGCTCGGCGTCGATCAGCGGGGCGGCGCGGCCGATCGACCGCGCCAGCACCAGGATCGGCACCACGAGCGCGACGACGGCCAGCACGACCACCACCCCGATCGCGTACCCCACGATCCAGCCCGTCGTCATGCCCGCCTCCTCACACCGTCTCGCAGAAGTCGCGCACCGGTTTCAGGTCCGCGTTGACGCTCGCCAGGGCCCCGGGCACCGGCGCGGTGCGCTCGGCCACCAGCCGGACCCCGCCCAGGACGAGACCGAGCGTCTTCCGCACCTGCACCAGGTGCAGGATGACGCGCAAGAGGCCGACGGCGGCGAACAGGATGATCAGGGCGGCGATGGCCAGGGTCGCCCAAGCGGCTGCGGGCATGATGCGTTTCTCCTTTCAGCCGAGCAGTTTCGCGACGCTGCCGGCGTACCGGGTGGCGCCCGCGGACACTTCTCCGATGGTCGTCGCGGTCTGCGCGAGCGCGGCCGGCACCGGTTCGAGCTGCCCGGCCAGGCGACCGCCGCCGGCCAGGATGTCGTCGGCCGCGCCTCGGATGCGTTCCACCGCGGCGAGCACCCGGTTCAGCAGGGCGATCACCACCGGCAGCACGACGAGCAGCAGCACGGCGTTGCCGATCCACCACAGGACCACGACGTCCTCCTCAGGCCGGGTTGCTCTGGTAGGGCAGGAAGAACCGGCGGAACACCCGCCGCAACGCCATCAGCGCGGCCTGCACGCCGATCCGGAAGCCGCGGGCGGGCGCGGCCCCGGCGACGAGCTCCTCGCCGCGTTCGACGCGGTCGATGCCGTCCTGCAGGTTCACCGCGAAGTCGCGCATCAGCACCGATGAGACGTCCGCGATCATGCCGCGCCCGTACTGCGCGGCGGCGCCGGAGATCTGCAGGTCCTGGTCGACGTCGACGCGGGTGCCCGTCCCGGAGCGCACGAGGGTCGCGGTGAGCGTCATGCCCGCCGTCCCGCGTCCCTTCTCTTCCGCGCCTTCGGCGTTGACGACGATCCGGTGGGCCGCTTCGTCGCGTTCGACGATCTCCGCGGTTCCCTTGAAGCGCAGGGAAACCGGGCCCATGCGGACGGCGACCCCGCCGCGGTAGCGCTCGTCGCCGAGGTCCTCGGTCAGCTCCGCGCCCGGCAGGCAGACGGCGACGCGTGGCACGTCGTCGAAGAACCGCCAGACCTTCTCGACCGGCTGGGCCACGTCGAACCGGTTCCGGATCAGCATCGGACGTCCTTCCTGGCGTACGCCCCCGGGTCCCGCCGGAACGCGTCGCGGCAGCCGGGGCAGCAGAAGTGGTAGGCCTGTCCCTCGTACTCGATCGCCTCGCCGATCGGCTCGACGGTCATGCCGCAGACCGGGTCCACCGGCTCCGGAACGGGCGACGGCCCGGCCGCGGGCCGGGACGCGCGGAACGCGACCAGCTCGGCGAGGATCGCGACGGCGATCTCCCGGTGCGGCACCGGCCCGAGGTCGAGCCCGGCCGGGACGCGCACCCGGTCGAGGTCGGCCCGCGGCACCCCGCGGTCGGCCAGGTACCCCAGCACGGCCTCGCCGCGCCGGCGCGACCCGACCAGCCCGACGTACGCGGGTCCGGCCCGCAACGCGCCTTCGATCGCGTCTTCGTCGAAGTGTCCTTGCGTGGCCACCACGACCATGCTGCGCGGGCCGATCTCGTCGAACTCGGTGCGGCCGATCAGCTCGGCGCTCCAGCCGAGCGCGGTGGCCAGGCCGACGAGCGTGCGCGCCATCGGCGACCGGCCGACGACCAGCAGGTGTGGTGCCGGCTCGACCGGCTCGACGTAGATTTCCAGTGCTCCTTCGCTCTGGCAGGAGATCGGCACGACCGTCATGCCCGCCGGGACCGTCTCGCCGAACCGGCCGGACGTCCCGAGCAGCAGCAGCCGCGGCTCGCCGTCGGCGATCGCCCGCACCGCCTCCCGGACCACGGCCGGTTCGGCGCAGGCGCCGCCGATCCAGCCGTCCAGCACGCCGTCGGCGGTGACGATCGCCCGGCAGCCCTCCTTGCCCGAGGACGGGCCCTGGCGCCAGACCACCGTGGCCCAGGCGAACGTCTCGCCCCGGTCGGACAGTTCGCGGGCCCGGTCGAGCATGCTCCAGTCGTGCATCGCGATCCCTTCGGTCCGACGTCCGCTCAGTCCGACGTCCGCAGCGGCGGCATGCCGGACACGTCGCGGCGTTCCCGCAGCGCTTCCCAGACCCGGTCGGGCAGCACCGGCATGTCGATGTTGCGCACGCCGGTGTCGTCGATCGCGTCCATCACCGCGTTCACGAAAGCCGCCGGCCCGCCCACGGCCGCGCACTCCCCCACGCCCTTGGCGCCGATCGGGTGGTGCGGCGACGGCGTGACGACCTCGCTGTGCAGCTCGAACCCCGGGGTTTCCCAGGCGGTCGGGAGCAGGTAGTCCATGTAGTTCGAGCCGATGCAGTTGCCCTCGGCGTCGTAGGTGATGAACTGCATGTTCGCCATCGCGTACGCCTCGGTCAGCCCGCCCATGATCTGGCCCTCGACGATCATCGGGTTGATCCGGACGCCGCAGTCGTCGACGGCGACCAGGTTCAGCACGTCCCACACGCCGGTCTGCGGGTCCACCTCGACGGTGACGATGTAGACCGCGAACGGCCAGGTCAGGTTCGGCGGGTCGTAGTAGGCGGTGTTCTCCAGGCCCGGTTCCATGCCGTCGGGCATGTTCCCGTACGCGGCCATCGCGCACTCCTGGATCGTCACGCCGCGATCGGGGGCGCTGCGGACGTAGAACCGGCCCAGCTCCCACTCGACGTCCTCTTCGGACACTTCGAGCAGGTGCGCGGCGAGTTTCCTTGCCTTGGCCCGGATCTTGCGCGCTACCATGGCGGTCGCCGCCCCGGCGACGGGCGTGCTGCGAGAGGCGTAGGTGCCCATCCCGAACGGCGCGGTGTCGGTGTCGCCGTGCTCCACCACGATGTCGTCGGCCGGGATGCCCAGCTCGTGCGAGACGATCTGGGCGAACGTCGTTTCGTGGCCCTGGCCCTGAGTCTGCGCACCGATCCGCAGCAGGGCCTTGCCGGTGAGGTGCACGCGCAGCTCGGCCGAGTCGAACATCTTGATGCCGAGGATGTCGTACTCGCGGCTGTTGCCCGCGCCGAGTGGCTCGGTCATGGTCGAGATGCCGATGCCCAGCCGCCGGCCGCGAGCGCGCGCTTCTTCCTTCTGCCGCAGGAAGTCCTCGTAGCCGACCGCCTTCAGCGCGACGTCGAGGCACTTCCCGTACTGCCCGGAGTCCACCAGGAAGCCGTACGGCGTCCGGTGCGGGAACTGGTCGTCGCGCACGAAGTTGCGCCGGCGGAACTCGGCCTGGTCGATGCCGAGTTCCAGGGCGGCCTGGTGCACCATGCGTTCCTGGAAGAACATCGCCTCGGTGACGCGGAACGAGCACCGGTAGGCCACGCCGCCGGGCGCCTTGTTCGTGTAGGTGCCGCGCGCGGCCAGATGGGCGTGCGGCACGTTGTAGCAGGCGAACGCCGAGTGCAGCAGGCCGATCTTGAACTTGCTGGGCTGGGCGTCGGCGAAGAAGGCGCCGTGGTCGGCGACCGCGCGCATCCGCACGCCGAGGATCCGGCCGTCGTCGGTCAGCGCCATTTCGCTGTCGAGGTACATGTCGCGGGCGAACCCGGTCGAGATGAGGTTGCCGGTCTTGTCCTCGATCCACTTCACCGGGCGTTCCAGCAGGATCGAGCAGAGGATCGAGCACACGTACCCCGGGTAGACGGGCACCTTGTTGCCGAAGCCGCCGCCGACGTCCGGGGAGATGATCCGGATCATGTGCTCGGGCAGTTCGGCGATCATCGCGACGGCGGCGCGCACGATGTGCGGCGCCTGGGACGTCAGGTAGACGGTGAGCTTCGACGTCGCCCGGTCGAAGTCGGCCACCGAGCCGCAGCATTCGATCGGCGACGGGTGCGAACGCGGGTAGTGCAGCCGCAGCTTGGAGATCCGGTCCGCCTGCTCGAACGCCCGGTCGGTGCCCTCGCGGTCGCCGACTTCCCAGTCGTAGATGACGTTGTCGCGCTGCCCGGCCTTGTCGTCGCGGATCACCGGCGCGTCCTCGGCCATCGCCTGCTCGGGGTTGACGACCGGCGGCAGCGGCTCGTACTCGACGTCGATCGCGTCGCACGCGTCCTTGGCGATGTACGGGTCGTCGGCCACCACGCAGGCGACCTCCTGGCCCTGGAAGCGCACCTTGTCCGTGGCCAGCACGGCCTGGGTGTCGTAGGACAGCGTCGGCATCCAGGCCAGGTTGCGGGTCGCGGCCATCTCGCCGGTCAGCACCAGCCGCACGCCCGGGATCTCCCAGGCGCGGCTGGTGTCGATCGACTTGATCCGCGCGTGGGCCAGCGGGCTGCGCAGGATCTCCATGTGCAGCATGCCGGGCAGCACGATGTCGTCGGTGTAGTTGCCCTTGCCGCGCAGGAAGCGGTTGTCCTCCACGCGGCGGCGGCTGACCCCGAGCCCGCCGATCTGGTTCTCGTCCAGCGCTGGGGACACGTCAGGCCTCCTGGTCGGACTCGGCGGAGCGCAGCCGGACCGCGGCCCACAGAACGGACTTCACGATGTTCTGGTAGCCGGTGCAGCGGCAGAGGTTGCCCGAGAGCGCCCACCGCACCTCGTCCTCGGTCGGGTCGGGGTTCTCCGCGAGCAGCGCCTTCGCGGCCATCAGCATCCCGGACGTGCAGAACCCGCACTGCAGCCCGTGTTCCTCCTTGAACCCCTCCTGCAGCGGGTGCAGCCCGCTCGGCGTCGCGAGACCTTCGACGGTCGTCACCGCGCGGCCGTCGGCCTGGACGGCGAGCATCGTGCAGGACTTGATCGGGCGGTCGTCGACGAGCACCGTGCAGGCCCCGCAGTTGGTGGTGTCGCAGCCCATGTGGGTGCCGGTGAGCTTCAGCCCCTGGCGCAGCAGGTGCGAGAGCAGGAGCCGGGGCTCGCACTCGACGACGCTGCGGCGCCCGTTCACGGTGACGGTGATCCGCCGCGTCGGGACGTCCCCTTGGTCCGGGCCTTCCTCGATGATCCGCACGCTCGTCATCTCACGCCGCCCTTTCCCCGGTCTGCTCGAGAATGCGCCGCACGAAGACGCGCACCATGTGCCGTTTGAAGTCCGCCGAGCCGCGGTGGTCGCCCTTCGGCCGCGCGGCCTGCGCGGCGAGGCCGGCCGCGTGGTCGATCACGTCCTCGCCGAGCGGCCCGCCGACGAGCGCCTGCGCGGCGTCGGCGGCCTCGATCGTCGCCGCGCCGACGCCGGTCAGCGCGATCCCGGCACGGGTGACGATGTCCCCGTCGCGTTCGATCGCGACGGCGACGCCGACGGTCGCGAAGTCCCCGACCCGGCGTTCCAGCTTGAGGTAGCCGCCGGCCGGGATCCCGCGCGGTGCGGGGATGACCGCTTCGACTGCGACCTCGTCGTGGGCGAGGGCGTTCTGGAACGGGCCGTGCACGAAGTCCCGCACCGGGATGGTCCGCCGTCCGCCGGGTCCGGCGGCCACGACCGAGCCGCCGAGCGCGAGCACCACCGACGCCCAGTCGCCCTGCGGGTCGGCGTGGCACAGCGAGCCGACGAGCGTGCCGCGGCTGCGCACGAGCGGGTCGGCGACCAGCCGCGCGGCGGCGGCCATCACCGGCTGGGTGCTCTTGAGCAGGGCCGAGCGTTCGAGGTCCCCGTGCCGGCACAACGCGCCGACGTGCAGGTTCCCGCTCTCGTCGACGTCGTGGTGGTCGAGGCCGGGGACGGTGTTGAGGTCCACCAGCAGCGTCGGCGACGCGAACCGGAGCTTCAGCAGCGGCACCAGGCTCTGCCCGCCGGCCAGCACCTTCGCGTCCTCGCCGCCGTCGTGCAGGGTGCCGATCGCCTCGTCCAGCGAGCGGGGTGCCTCGTAGCGGAACCGGGTCGGGTACACGGTGCTCCCTCAGACATCTTTGTCGGGCACAGCGGGATCGGGCACGGCCACCGGCAGCGCTTCGTCCGTGGGGTCCGGCCGGGGCCGCTGGTGCGGCGGCCACGGCCCGGCGACCGGGCGGGCGGCGACCTTGAGGAAGCCGACGAACTCCGGCCACGCCCACACGGTGGGGCTGCCGCCCTCCTTCGGCGCGTCCTCGACGAGCTCGTACAGGCGCGGGTTGTCCCGGCTGTGCCCGTCGGACTCGATCCGCATCGCGCGCCCCGCTTCCACCGTCGGTCCAGGTGAGAATCGATCTTTCACCCGGACCCGAAGTGCGACAACGCGCGATTAACCCTTTGCTTAAGGCGGTTGCGGTACCGGTCCCCGCGGAGAACGATCGACCGCTATGCAGGTGCCCGCCCCGTTCGAATACGAGCGCGCCGGCAGCGTCGAGCACGCCCTGGCGCTGCTGGAGAAGTACGGCCAGGCCGCGCGGGTCATCGCCGGCGGGCACAGCCTGATCCCGATGATGAAGCTGCGGCTGGCCGCGCCGGAGGTGCTTGTCGACATCAACGACCTGACCGAGCTGAGCGGGATCGACGCGACGGCGGAGACGCTGCGGATCGGCGCGCTCGCCCGCCACGCCGACCTGCTCTCCTCCGCCGCGGCCGGGACGCTGTTCCCGGTGCTGCACGACGCAGAGCGGGTCGTCGCGGACCCGATCGTACGCAACCGCGGCACGGTCGGCGGCTCGCTGTGCCAGGCCGACCCGTCCGAAGACCTCTCCGCCGCGTTCGCCGCCGTCCGGGCCGAGGCCGTGATCCGTGGCCCGGACGGCGAACGCTCGGTGCCGGTGCGGGAGTTCTTCCCCGGCCCGTACGAAACCGCGGTCGGCCCCGCCGAGCTGCTGACCGGGATCCGGGTCCCGGTCGTGCCCGGCGCGGGCAGCGCCTACGCGAAGGTCGGACGGCGGGCGGGCGACTGGGCCGTCGCCGCGGCGGCCGCGGCACTCACGCTCGAGGGCGGCGTCGTCGTCGAAGCGGGAATCGGGCTCACCGCCGTGGGAGCACCGCGGTTCGTCGCCGCCGAGGCGGAGGACTTCCTGCGCGGCGGGGCGGCCACCGTCGAGCGGTTCGCCAAGGCGGGCGCGATCGCGGCCGAGCACTGCCGGCCTTCCGCCGACCAGCGCGGCCCGGTGGATTACAAGCGCCACCTGGTCGCCACCCTCACCACGCGCGCGCTCGCGCTCGCCAAGACCCGCGCGGAGGCGTGACGTGGAGATCACCGTGACCGTCAACGACGAGCGGCACCGCCGTTCGGTGGAACCCCGGCTGCTGCTGGTCCACTTCCTGCGCGACGATCTGGGCCTCACCGGCACGCACTGGGGCTGCGACACCTCGAACTGCGGAGCCTGCGTGGTGTGGCTCGACGACGTGCCGGTCAAGTCGTGCACGGTGCTGGCCGCGATGGCCGACGGCAAGCGGGTCCGCACGGTCGAGGACCTCGCCGACGGTGCCGCGCTCGATCCGGTGCAGCAGGGGTTCGTGACCTGTCACGGCATCCAGTGCGGCTTCTGCACCCCGGGAATGCTGATGACCGCGCGCTGGCTGCTCGACCACGACCCGGACCCCGGCGAAGACGTCATCCGCGAAGCCATTTCGGGACAGTTGTGCCGCTGCACGGGTTACGAGAACATCGTCCGGTCCGTCCGCTGGGCCGCCGCGCACCCGGAAGGTGACCGGTGACCGGCGGGTTCGGCTCCCGGACGCGCAAGGAGGACGCCCGGTTCGTCCGCGGCCGCGGCACGTTCGTCGACGACATCGTCCGGCCCGGCATGCTGCACGGCGCCGTCCTGCGCAGCCCGCACGCGCACGCGCGGATCGTCTCGGTCGACACGAGCGCGGCCGAGGCGCACCCGAAGGTGCGGCTGGTGCTGACCGGCGCGATGCTCGCCGAGCGCGCCATGGCGTGGATGCCCACGCTCTCCCACGACGTCCAGGCCGTCCTGGCCACGGACAAAGTGCGGTTCCAAGGCCAGGAGGTCGCGTTCGTCGTCGCCGAGGACCGGTACTCCGCGCGCGACGCGCTGGAGCTGATCGACGTGGAGTACGACCCACTGCCGGCGGTGGTAGACGCGCGCACCGCGCTGGCGCCGGACACCCCGGTGATCCGCGACGACCTGGGCCGCACCGACAACCGCGTGTTCGACTGGGATGCCGGCGACGCCGAGGCGACCGAAGCCGCGTTCGCACGCGCGGACGTCGTCGTCGCGCAGGACATGCTCTACCCGCGGGTGCACCCGGCGCCGCTGGAGACCTGCGGCGCGGTCGCCGAGGTCGACGTCATCAGCGGGAAGCTCACCGTGTGGTCGACCGCGCAGGCCCCGCACGCGCACCGGCTGATGTACTCGCGGATCACCGGCCTGCCCGAGCACCGGATCCGGGTCGTGGCCCCGGACATCGGCGGCGGCTTCGGCAACAAGGTCGTCGTCTACCCGGGCTACCTGTGCGCGGCGACGGCCGCGATGATCACCGGAAAGCCGGTGAAGTGGGTCGAGGACCGCTCGGAAAACCTGATGAGCACGTCGTTCGCCCGCGACTACCACATGCACGGCGAGATCGCCGCCACCCGCGACGGCAAGCTGCTCGGCCTGCGGGTGCGGGTGCTCGCCGACCACGGCGCGTTCAACGGCACCGCCCAGCCGACGAAGTTCCCGGCCGGGTTCTTCCACGTCTTCACCGGCTCTTACGACCTGCCGGCGGCGCACTGTTCCGTCACCGGCGTCTACACGAACAAAGCGCCCGGCGGGGTCGCGTACGCGTGCTCGTTCCGGATCACCGAAGCGGTCTACGTCGTCGAGCGGATGATGGACGTGCTCGCGCGTGAGCTGGACATCGACCCGGCGGCGTTGCGAGAGCGGAACCTGGTGCGGCCGGAGCAGTTCCCGTACACGTGCGCGACCGGCTGGAGCTACGACTCCGGCGACTACCCGCGGGCCCTTTCGCTCGC
Source organism: Amycolatopsis ponsaeliensis (assembly GCF_030182635.1). Lineage (NCBI taxonomy): Bacteria > Bacillati > Actinomycetota > Actinomycetes > Pseudonocardiales > Pseudonocardiaceae > Amycolatopsis > Amycolatopsis ponsaeliensis. The sequence goes on along the minus strand of NZ_JAPZLD010000027.1, from coordinate 141,731 downwards.
GCTCGAGATGGCCGGGTACGAGTCGCTGCGCCGCGAACAGGCTTCGCGCCGGGCGCGGGGCGAGCTGATGGGGATCGGGCTCAGCTTCTTCACCGAGGCGGTCGGCGCGGGCCCGCGCGAGCACATGGACATCCTCGGCTTCGGCATGGCCGACGGCGCCGAGCTGCGCGTCCACCCGACCGGCTCGGCCGTGCTGCGGCTGTCCTGCATGTCCCAGGGCCAGGGGCACGAAACGACGTTCGCCCAGCTGGTTTCGCAGGAGCTGGGGATCCCCGAGGACGAGGTCGAGGTCGTGCAGGGCGACACCGACCGGACGCCGTTCGGGCTCGGCACCTACGGTTCGCGCTCGACCCCGGTGTCCGGCGCGGCGGCGGTGACGGTGGCCCGCAAGGTCCGCGAGCGCGCGCGGCAGGTCGCGTCCGCGATGCTGGAGGTCGACCCCGGCGACCTGGAGTGGGAACGCGGGCGCTGGTTCGTCCGCGGGGTTCCCGACCGCGGCCACACGATCCGGGAGATCGCGCTGGCGGCGCACTCCGACCTGGCGCTGCCCGAAGGCGTGGAAGGGCACCTCGACGCGACCACGGTGTACAGCCCGCCGAACTTGACTTTCCCTTTCGGCGCTTACGTTTGCGTGGTCGACGTCGACGCGGACACGGGTCAGGTGCGGGTGCGCCGGTTCATCGCGGTCGACGACTGCGGAGTCCGCATCAACCCGGCGATCGTGGCGGGCCAGGTCCACCGCGGCCTCGCCGACGGCATCGGGATGGCCTTGATGGAACTGGTCGCGTTCGACGAGGACGGCAACCACCTGGGCGGCTCGTTCATGGACTACCTGCTGCCGACGGCGCTGGAGTGCCCGTCGTGGGAGCTGGGCGAGACGGTGACCCCGTCCCCCCACCACCCGATCGGCGCGAAGGGCATCGGCGAGTCGGCGACGGTCGGTTCCCCGGCTGCGGTGGTCAACGCGGTGGTGGACGCGCTGGCGCCGTTCGGGGTCCGCCACGCGGACATGCCGTTGACGCCGGCCGCGGTGTGGCGCGCGATGCGCGGGGATCCGCTGCGCGCGGATCTCGCGGTGAGCTGACGGGGTTTTCGCCGTAGCATCGCCGGATGCCGGTGAACGACGAGCGAGCCCAGAAGTTCCTCGCGGTGGACACGACCGCCCTCTGCGATGTCGACAAGACGACCAGGGTGCTGCACAGTGCGATCCGTGCCCGATCCGCGCGGTCGCGGATCTTCGGTCCCGCGTTCACGGTCCGGTGCCGCGGCGACTTCCTCGGCGTGCTGCAAGCCATCGAATCGGCCGCGCCCGGCGACGTGATCGTCGTCGACGGCGGCGCGCAGGAGATCGCCCTCGGCGGCGAGCTCTTCGCGCGCGGCGCCTTGGCCCGATCGCTCGGCGGCATCGTCGTGGACGGCGGCTACCGGGACATGGCCTACGTCGGCAGCTGCGAACTCCCCCTGTACAGCCGCTTCGTCACACCGCTTTCCGGCACGTCGTCGAAGCTCGGCGAGCTGCAGGTCCCGGTGACCTGCGGCGGCGTCACGGTGAATCCCGGCGACCTGGTCCTCGCCGACGGCGAAGGCCTCATCGTGGTGGCACCCGACCGGATCGACGACCTCCTCGACGGAGCGCTCGCGATCAAGCAGGCCGAGAACGCGGTCATCGAACGACTCGACGCGGGAGCCACGCTCAGCGAGACGTTCACTCTCGCCGAGCACGTCGCCGCGTTGAGCCGGGCCGAGCCGTCCGCGCTACGACCGCGGGGTCGGAGCTAGTCCGGCGCGCGATCCGGGCATTCGACCAAGAACACCGGATCGCCGTCGCTCGCCGGGCCCGCGCTGACCGCGACGCACATCGCGCCGGGCGCTCCCGACCTGATCCACGCGTTCCCGTCACTCAGTGGCGCGGTCTGGAACACCTGGTTGGGGGCCTGGCTGCCGACCGGCGACTTGCAGGCTGCCTCCTGGAGCGACCAGCCGTCGTACTGCTCGTCGTACACCCCGTCGATGCACAGGTTCGTGCTGCGATCGGAATACTGCAGCCACCATCCGGCCGCACTTGCTCAGCGGGCCAGCAGCCCGAGGACCAGCGCGAGCGGCGGCCACGCCTCGCGCCCGCGGCGGGTGCACGCGAAAGCCCGCTGCCGCACGTCCGGCCCCGCCAGCGGAACCAGCGTGACCCCGGGTCGCGTGGCGCGGCCGGCCGGAAGCAGGCCGACGGCCGGCGCCGGGCCGGTCGCGATGAGGTCCTCCACCAGCTCCAGGCTGTCCGCGCGGTGCGTGACGCGCGGGGTGAACCGGGCCGTCGATGCCAGCCGGCGGATCACGTCCTCGTCGGCGCTGTTGCGAGAGTTGACGATCCAGCCGTGGTCGCGGAACGCCTCGAAGACCGCGCCGGTGTTCCCGCCGCGCGCCCGGGCCGCGTCGGCCGCCGGGACGGCGAGGTCCCAGCGCGCCGTCCACAGTGGACTCACCGTGACCGCGGGGTCCGTGACGGCCGGGGCGAGGTCGTAGTCGTAGGTGAGGGCGAGGTCGATGTCGTCGGCCAGGAGCGCGGCGAACGCCTCGTGCGGTTCGTACTCGCTGATCCGCAGCTCCACCCGCGGGTGGTGCTCGGCGAGCGCGGTGGCCGCCGGGAGCACGGACCGCCGCACGGCCGTGGCGAACCCGGCGACGCGCACGGTGCCGGCCGGTTCGGTGTGCGGGTCGAGGTCGGCGTGGGCCGCTTCCACCGCGGCGAGGATCGTCACGGCGTGCTCGGCCAGCCGCCGCCCCGCGGGGGTGAGCCGCACGCGCCGGCCGTCCGGCTCGAGCAGGGGCGCGCCGGTTTCCTTCGCCAGCACCGCGATCTGCTGCGAAACCGTCGACGTCGTGGTGCCGAGTACGTCCGCCACCGCGCGCATCGAGCCGTGGCGGGACAGCTCGAGGAGGAACTGGAGCCGGCGAGTGTCCATGATTCATGAACGGTACATCCACGATTGGCACGTGGACACGAACGGTGCCGATCGGTTTTGCTGGGTTCGTGCGTTCCTCCACCCGCGACGGAGCGGCCTTCGCGGTCGCCGCCATGCTCTGCGTCCAGCTCGGTCTCGCCGTGTCCGTCGGCCTGTTCGACCGGATCGGTCCCGAAGGGGCGGCGTGGCTGCGGCTGGCGTGGGCCGGCGTGCTGCTGGTGGTCGTCGTCCGTCCACGGCCGGCGTCGTTCCGGCGGGCCACCTTCGCGGCCTGTTGCGCGCTGGGCGTCGTCACGGCGGGGATGACCATGCTGTTCATGGAAGCCGTCGCCCGCCTCCCGCTCGGCACGGCGAGCGCGCTGGAGTTCCTCGGCCCGCTCACCGTGGCGGTCACGCGCGGCCGCGGCAGCAAGAGGCTGTGGCCGGTCCTCGCCGCGCTCGGCGTCGTGCTGCTGACCGAACCGTGGCGGGGCGGCGCCGACCTGGCGGGCGTCGGCTACGCCCTCGCGTCGGCGGTGTGCTGGGCCGGCTACATCCTGCTGACGCAACGGGTCGGCGACGAGGTGGCGGGCGTGCGCGGGCTCGCCGTGTCGATGCCGGTGGCGGGGATCGTGGCGACGCTCGCCTACGGGCCCGGCGTGCTCGGGCACCTGACCGGGGAGCTGCTGCTCATCGGCCTCGGGCTGGCGATCCTGCTGCCGGTCGTCCCGTTCAGCCTGGAGATGCTCGCGCTGCGGCGGCTGAACACCTCGGCGTTCGGGACGCTGATGAGCCTGGAGCCGGCCATCGCCCTGACGATCGGGCTCGTCGTGCTCCACCAGGTCCCGGACCTCGCCGCGGCGGCGGGCGTGCTGTTCGTCGTGGCCGCCGGGATCGGCGCGGAGCGCACCGGCGCGCGGGAGCCGGTGGTTTTGTAGCACAATCTCCCCCGGTATCGTTCGTCCGGTGAACGAGCAGACCGCGCCGGAGCGGGTCGCGAGAGCGCTGCGGGACGAGCTGCTGGACGGGGCCCACCCGGTCGGCACCCGCTTCCGCGAGGAAGACCTGGCCGAGCGCTTCGACGTCGGCAGGCACACGATCCGCGCGGGGCTGCGGCTGCTCGTCGAGCGCGGGCTGGTGATCCACGAGCGCAACCGGGGCGCGGTCGTCGCCCCCTTGAGCAGGCGGCGCATCGACGAGGTCTTCGACTACCGCAAGGTCCTGGAGCTCGGCGCCCTGCGGATGGCCCTGGACGCGGGCGCCGACCTCGGTCCGGTACTGGCCGAAGTGGACCGGCTCGAGGCACTGGCCCGGCAGGCGCCCGGCCCGCCGTGGCGCGAGCTGACGCGGGCGCACAGCGCCATCCACCGGGCGATCGTCGCGGCCGCGGGCAACCAGCACCTCCTGGACGGCTACGAGCGGTGTGAGGACGAGGTCCGGCTGCTGCTCACGTTCGTCCGGCCGGACTTCGACGCCGCCCGCCTGGCCGCGGTCCACCGCGACCTGGTGGAGAAGCTCCAGCAGGGCGGCGAAGCCGCGGCCGGCGCGCTGACCGACGACATCGACCACACGGGCCGGGCGGCGTTGCTGACCGCGTTGCGCCGCGCCGAGGAGAGCGCCCGCCTGCTCGGCCGCTGACGGGCGGCTACTTCAGCACCGAGTCGGCGGCCCGTTTGCCGAGCTTCGCGCCCAGGGTGCCACCACCGAGGCCGGTGGCGAGGTACACCGTGAAGGCCACGACCGGGCCGGCCGGGGTCGCGGAGAGCAGCAGGAAGGCGCCGATCCGGCCGAGCTGGCTGCCGGCCGTGGTGAACCCCGTTTGAATCCCGGCCCGGGTGACCGCCCGGCCGGCGCGGCGCAGGTCACTGAGATCTTCCCGGTCGGCGTCCCGGGCCACCTGCTCGGCGAGGGCCTGGACGATACCCACCGCCTGACCGACATAGCCCACCTGCTTGCCCGCCGCGCCGATCCGTCCCAGCGCATTCCCGGTTTCCGGAATACGGACGGCGTACTCCAGGGCGGGTCCGCCATTCACCATCCTGGCCCCGGCGGAAACAATGGGTGTCGAATTGCTCAATGCCTCACCGGCGTGCCGCAGCGACCGCGCCGCCTCCCCCAGAGGTGCCGCGACGACGCCGTCACGGGTGATCGTCACCGCCACATCCGTGGCAGCGCCGAGTCCGGAGTCACTCAAAGCCGCTGTGATGCGACCGGCCAAGGCAACGAGATCCAGCCGCTCCTCGTCCGCACCGGACGGCCGGTTTTCCGGGCCACTGTGTTCGGTCATGATCGGCGCTCCTTCGCTCGATCCATCCTCACCCGGATCGATACAGTAGCCGATAGCGGACAGTTTATTGAATCCGCCGACCGGGGTGATTTCCGACCATTGATCATCGTTTCGGAAACTGCTGGTGACAATTCCGAAGCGGCGCCGATCTTCCGGGCACGGCGCTCGGGCGCCTCGGCGAGCCGTCGGCGGTGTGGGCCACGACACGATCGCGTGGGCACGATCGGCTGGTTGAAGAGGCATTCCCCGGGGTTCGCGGCCCCCTTCCGGACACCGCTTGTTAACTTCGGCATGGGTAGATCGGCAGTGAAGGGGAAGGTCAGCACGTGAGCAACCCGTTGGTCGCGGAAACCAAGGACTCGACGACGGCGTACTCGGGGATCTCCCTGCTGGAGTCGGCGAACGACCTCAAGTCCGCGATCGAAAGCGGCGACTGGGCTTCGGTCGCGATGGGCGCCGTCGGCACCGCGCTCGACGCCCTCTCGATGGCGATGGACCCGTTCGGGGCGATCCTCGCCGCCGGCGTCGGCTGGCTGATCGAACACGTCGGACCGCTCAAGGAAGCCCTCAACGGCCTCACCGGCAACGCCGACGAAATCGCCGCCCAGTCCGAAACCTGGAAGAACGTCGCCACCGAACTCGGCAGCATCGGCCAGGACCTGACCGGCATGGTCAAAACGGACGTCTCGACGTGGACCGGAAACGCCGGTGACGCCTACCGCCAACGCGCGCAGGACACCGTCACCCTGCTGGAAACCGCCCAAAAAGGCTGCGAAGGCGCATCCAGTGGCGTCAAGACCGCCGGTGAAGTCGTCGCCGCGGTGCGGGCATTAGTCCGCGACATCATCGCCGAGCTGATCGGGCACCTGATCAGCTGGGCACTGCAAGTGATCTTCACCCTCGGCATCGGGATGACCTGGGTGGTGCCGCAGGTCATCAACGCGGTCGCGAAGACGGCGTCGAAGATCGCGGACCTGGTGAAGCGGCTGGTCAAAGCACTCCAGGCGCTGGTCCCGCTGCTCAAGCGCGCCGGCGACCTGTTCGGCGACGCGGCGAAGGCACTCAAGAACATCAAGCCCGGCAAGGGAGCCCCCGCCCCGAAGCACGCCGACATCAACGGCAACCCCAAGGGACTCGACGGACCCAAGGGCAAGGGCGGCCCGGACGCGCCGCCGCCGAAGACCGACCCGCCGCCGACGCCGAAGGGCGGCGACGGCACCACTCCCTCGGGTGCGAAAGGCGACGGCACCACCCCGTCCGGCGACCACACCCCGCCCAAGACCGACCCGCCGCCCGCGTCGAAGGGCCCCGACGACACGCCGAAGAGCCCCGACCCGACGCCGCCGCCGGCGTCGAAGGGCCCGGACACCACGCCCTCCAGCACGCCGAAGGGCGACCCCAAGGGCGACGGCTCGCGCATCAAGGACACCAACTCCAAGCCGGACGAGCACACCACGCAGACGAAGGACAAGACCGACTGCGGTGACCCGATCGACGTCGCGACCGGCGCCGTGATGCTCGTGCAGGAGGACGTGTCGCTGCCCGGCGCGCTGCCCCTGGTCGTCGAGCGCACGCACCTGTCCACCTACCGGGCGGGCCGGGTGTTCGGCCCCACCTGGGCCTCGACGCTGGACGAACGCCTCGAGATCGAGCCGGACGGGCTGCACCTCGCGCTGGCCGACGGCACGCTGCTGCGCTACCCGGTCCCGGCCGGCGTGGCGGCGGTCGTCCCGGAAAGCGGCCCGTACCTGGCGCTGCGCCGGGTGCGGCACGGCTTCATCGTCGGCGACCCGCAGTCCGACCGCGTGCGCTACTTCGCGGGCCGTCCCGGCGACACCACGCTGCCGCTGCGCGCGGTCGTGGACGGCGCGAAGAACCGGATCGTGCTGCGCTACCGCGACGGCGTGCCGGTGGCGATCGAGCACTCCGGCGGCTACCGCGTCGAGATCGACAGCGCCGGCGGCCTGGTCACGGCGTTGCGCACCGCGGGTTCCCCCGTCCCGCTGGCCGAGTACCGCTACGACTCCGCGCGCCGGCTGGTCGAGGTCGTCGACGCGGTCGGCACCCCGCAGAAGTTCACCTACGACGCCGACGGCAGGCTCGCGCGCTGGGAAGACGTCAACGGCCGCTGGTACCGCTACGGCTACGACGCCCAAGGACGCTGCGTACGCGCCCAGGGCACCGACGGCTACCTCGACACGACGCTGGCCTTCGCGCCCGGCGAGACGACCGTCACCGACTCGCTCGGGGCCGTCACCCGCTACCGGCTCGACGAGCGGCTGCGCGTGATCGGGCAGACCGACCCGCTGGGCAACACCACCAGCGCCGAGCGGGACCGCTTCGGGCGGGTGCTCGCCGAGACCGACGAGCTCGGCAACGTCACGCGCTGGGACTACGACGAGATCGGCAACCTCGCCGCGGTGACGCGGCCCGACGGCACGCGCCTGGTGCTCGGCTACGACGAACGGCGCCGCCCCGCCGCGGTGACCGGCCCGGACGGCGCCGTCTGGCGCTACGAGTACGACCGCAACGGCAGCCTCGCCCGCACCGTCGACCCGACCGGCGCCGCGACGTCCTACACCTACGACCCCTTCACCGGCACCGTCGACTCGGTGACCGACGCCCTCGGCGGGGTCACCCGGATCCAGGCCAACGCCGCCGGGCTCCCGCTGCTCGTCACCGAGCCGGACGGCGCCGTGTGGCGCTACGGCTACGACGCGCTCGGCAACACCACCAGCGTCACCGACCCGCTGGGCAACACCACCACCATGGTCAGCGACGCCGCCGGCCACCTCGTGCAGGCACGCGACGCCGACGGCGCCCTCGAACGGTTCGCCTCGGCCGCCCAGGGCAGCTTCGAGGAGCGGACGGACCAGCGCGGCGGCGTCACCCGCATCGAGTACGCCCAGTTCGACCTGCCGGTCAGCGAGCGGGGCCCCGACGGCGGCACGCTGAAGTACGGCTACGACACCGAACTGCGGCTCACCTCGGTCACCAACGAACGCGGCCTGGTGTGGCGTTACGAGTACGACGCCGCGGGCCGGAAGGTGGCCGAAACCGACTACAACGGGCGCGTCCTGCGCTACGGCTACGACGCCGCGGGCCGGCTCGTGCTCCGCACCAACGGCGCCGGGCAGACCATCACCCTCGAGCGCGACAGCGTCGGCCGGGTCGTGCGGCGCACCAGCGCCGACGAGGTCGCCGTGTTCACCTACGACGCGGCCGACCGGATGGTGTCGGCGGCCAACGGGCACAGCGAGGTCCGGTTCACCTACGACGGGCTCGGCCGCGTCGTGGCGGAGTCGATCAACGGCCGGGTCGTGCAGTTCCGCTACGACGCCCTCGGCCGCCGCGTGGCCCGCCGGACCCCGTCGGGAGCGGAGTCGGTGGTCGGCTACGACGCGGGCGCCCGCCCCTCCGAGCTGACCACCGCCGGGCGCACCCTGCGGTTCGGCTACGACGCCGCGGGCCGGGAGACGGTCCGGATGCTGCTGGGTGGCGCCGGTCCGGTGGCGGAGCTGCGCCAGGACTGGACGCCCACCGGGCAGCTGGCGGCGCAGACGGTGCTGCGCGGCCCGGAAACGGTGCAGCGGCGCGAATACGGCTACCTGCCCGACGGCTACCTCGCCGGCGTCGACGACCTGATCTCCGGGCAGCGCACCCTCGACGTCGACGCCGTCGGCCGGGTCCGTGCCGTTCGCGGCCCGCGCTGGCAGGAGGACTACGACTACGACGTGACCGGTGCCGTCACCGGAGCCGGCTGGTCCGGCGGGCCGCAGGCCGGCGGTCCGCGGGCCTACACCGGCACGCTGCTCACCTCGGCCGGCCCGACCGGCTACCGCCACGACGGCGAAGGCCGCGTCGTCGCCCGCGAACGGGGCGGGCAGCGGTGGACCTACGAGTGGAGCGCGGAGAACCGGCTGCTGGGCGTGCGCACGCCGGACGGCGCGGTGTGGCGCTACCGCTACGACGCGTTCGGCCGCCGGATCGCCAAGCAGCGCCTGGACGCCACCGGCGGCGTCGCCGAGCTGGTCGAGTTCGCCTGGGACGGGCAGCTGCCGGCCGAACAGGTCCACAGTGGACCGGGCCGGCCGCCGGTCGCCACGGTCTGGGAGTACGCGCCCGGCGTGCGGCTCCCGCTCACCCAGACCGAACGCGTCCTCGCCCCGGGCGGCGGCGAGCGGTTCCACGCGATCGTCTCCGACCTCGTCGGCACGCCCGCGGAACTCGTCGACGACACCGGCGCGCTCGCCGGGCACCTGCACACGGCGTTGTGGGGCCCGGCCATCTCGGCCGGCGGCACGGCGAGCACCCCGCTGCGGTTCCCCGGCCAGTACCACGACCCCGAGACCGGGCTGCACTACAACCGGTACCGCTACTACGATCCCGAGACTGGCCGGTACCTGTCCCACGACCCGCTGGGCCTGACACCGGCCCCGGATTCCCTGGCCTACGTCGGCAACCCGACCGCCATGGTCGACCCGCTCGGCCTCGCCCCGCAGCGGACCACGCCCTGCGCGGCCGCCGCCGCCCGGGCGCAGGCCCACCCCTACGCCCGGGGGAACTCCGGGCCGTCGAAGAGCAACCGCACGTACCCGGAAAGCACCTACGGGGACAAGGACGTCGAGCGCAAGCGCCTGGACGACAAGTACGACTTCACGATCGACGGCAAGAAGACGCACCAGTCCGAGCACGCCGGCGGGTACGACATCCTGAGCGACAACGGTGGTGTGAAGGGGGCCCGCAAGGACAACGGGCCGCTGGAGAAGAACGCCTACGCCTACTACGAGGACTTCGCCAACCACCGGTACCACCCGGGCACGGGCAAGGGCGGCGACAACCACGAATCCGGGTTCACGAAGGGCGACGTCCGGAACGAGCCCAACACGACGAAGGACGACAAGCTCGGTTACGACGACCGCCTCGGTTCGTACCGGAACGCGCAGCGCAACGCCATCGAGTCCAACGACCCGAGCACCGCGGTCCAGCTCAACCAGCTCGGTTACGGGCACCAGCAGGGCTTCCAGAACTCGCAGACCGTCAAGGCGGGCTACGACCAGCCGCACAGCTTCTCCGACAACGTCTACCACGGGAACGATCCCAACCACGTCCACAACAAGGACCACCCGTTGTACGACAAGGACACGGCCGACGCGGCGAAGGCCGAGCAGGACCGGCGGGACGCGATCAAGAACGACCCGGACCACCCGGGCCGCGCGGCCTACGACGCCGAGCAGAAGCGGATGGACGTCGCCGACGACTCCTACCACAAGATGGTCGACGACATGCACTCCAGCGGCGAGGGCATGCGGTACAACCCGAAGGCCGGTGAGGCCACTCCGGCGGGCGGGCACACGGTGGACGGCACCGGGCACGTGACCACGAAGCCGATCGACAAGTGGGACGCGGCCGAGATGCACGGCGCCCGCGACGCGGCGCGCACGGGCGAATGGCCGGGCTACGGCGGTTTCTACAAGAACCCGACGGCCGCGGACTGGGCGGCGCTCGAGCGCGGCGACCTCGACCCGCCGTCGCTCAAGAACATCAAGGACGACGACATGATGGACCTCACGCCGTGAGCGCCGTCCGGTGACCGCGGTCCTGCCGGACGTGCTCGCCGAGGGGCTGCGCGTGGTGTTCGCCGGCATCAACCCCGGCCTCTCCTCGGCGGCGGCCGGGCACAGCTTCCACACGCCGGGCAACCGGTTCTGGCCCGCCCTGCACCGCGCCGGCTTCACCCCCAGGCAGCTGCGCGCGGAGGAGGAACGGCTCCTGCTGGACTGGGGGCTGGGCATCACGAGCATCGTCCGCCGCCCGACGGCCCGCGCCGCCCAGCTGACCCGCGACGAGCTCGTCGCGGGCGGTCAGGACCTGGCCGAACGCGTCGAGGCGATCCGGCCGGAGTGGCTGGCGATGCTGGGCGTGACGGGCTACCGGACGGCGTTCGGCGCACCCCGGGCCCGCCTCGGGCCGCAGCCGGAGACGATCGGCGGCGCCCGCGTGTGGATCGTCCCCAACCCCAGCGGCCTCAACGCCCACTTCCCGCCCCGGGCACTGGCGATCGAGTTCGCCCGGATGCGCGCGGCGGCGGGAGTCCCGGACCGTTCGGCCATCCTCGGCGACGGCCCGTTCCCGGAGACCGCACCCCGCTGACCTCGGAAGTCTCTTGTGGACGGACACGGCGCTCGCCGCCCGCGTTCGATCACCGGCCGCCGAGCAGCGTTCTCAGCGCGCCGGTTCGGGGTGGCGGGCCGCCGCTCCCCACCGGCGGCGCGGGCGCCTGCCGCGCGTCACCGCGGCCGGCCGTGAGGGTTCACCGGAATGCCAGGTTTTGCGCGCCACCTCGGCGGGCATTTCCGAGGTACGGGCCTGACCGGAACTCCCCCCTCGCGGCCGGGTCCGGGTTCTGGGTCCCACCGCGCTTTCCCCTCTGCGCGATGGTGCCGGGACTTCACGCCGGCCGTGGGTGCGCCGGGCCAGACCCCGCGCCCACGGCCCGGCTACGACAGCGGGTGTCCCGCGGGAACTCCTTGAACGACAGCGGAAACCCCGGGACCGGCGGGTTCGCCGAGCTTCTCGCCCTTGCGATAGCCGCCGAAGATCAGGCCGAGCACCAGGATGGCGAGGATGGCCAGCAGGACCCAGAGCCACACGGACTTGCGCACGAAAGCTTCCCCACTTCGTCGGATCCGACCACGTAGGCAGATCACGGTACCGCCGGCCCCGCTTGACCGCGCAGCGAAGTGGGTAACCTTCCGGCATGGGCGCATGGGGCAAGCGACTCGTCGCGATCGGTGTGGCAGTGGTGCTTTTGGCCGTCGTGGCGCTCGTCGCGTCGGCGGTTCACCTGTTACCCCAGCTGCGCAATCCGTTCGCCGAAAAGACCGAAGAGCGCTCCGGTCCGGTGCTGCTGCAGTCGATCGTCGAGCTGTCGCGCTACGAGGCGGCCAGCGGCTCGTTCCAGGTGGTCGTCGACATCAAGACCAGCTCGATCCTGCCCAGCTTCCTCTCGGGCAGCGACACGCTGTTCATCGGCGTCGGCACGGACAACGCCTACGTGGACTTCTCCAAGCTCAAGGGCGACGCGGTCAAGGTCTCAGACGACCGCCTGTCCGCCACGCTCACCTTGGCGCACGCCCAGCTCGAGCCGGCGACCCTGGACACCAAGGAGTCCTACGTCTACGCGCAACAGCAGGGGCTGTTCACCCGGATCAACGACTTCCTCAGCGGAAATCCGAACTCGCAGCAGGCGCTCTACCAGCTCGCCCAGAAGCAGATCGAGGGCGCGGCCGCGAAGAGCACGCTGGTCGCCGACGCGGAGCGCAACACCAAGACGATGCTGATCGGCCTGCTGCAGTCACTCGGCTTCAAGAACGTCGTGGTGAACTACGCCGAGAACACCGGCTGACCGGCTCAGGCGCAGTACCGGGCGGCGAACTTCGACGTCCCCGAGCCGACCGCGATCCGCTTCCCGGTCGGCAACGTGACCGCGGCGGTCGAGTTGACCGGCACCGTCACCGTCAACTCGAACCGGCACCCGGACTGCGTCCACTCCGACGCCACCACCCCGCGAACCGTGTCGATCGACGCCGCGACATGCCCCAGCCCGGCAGGCACCCGCGGAGCGATCGCGATCGACGCGTACCCCGGCGACGCGGGCGTGATCCCGGCGAACTGCGTGTAGAACGCGGCGTTGATCCCGGCGAACATCGCGTGGTCGTGGGTTTCCATGCCGGACTCGTACGTCCACTGCTCCCACGGCGTCGTCGCGCCGCGGCCGATCTCGTACCCGAAGCCCGGGTAGGTCCGCTGCCGGAGCACCGTCAGCGCGACGTCGATCCGGCCGGCCGCCGCGAGCGCTTCGGGCAGGTAGCGGGTGCCGAAGATCCCGGTGTCGAGGTGCCCGCCGTCCTTGGTGAGGATCGTGTCGGCGAGCTGCGCGCCCACCGCGGCCACCTTGTCCGGCGGCACGATGCCGAACGCCAGCGGGAGGATGCTCGTCGTCTGCCGGCCGTCGCCGTAGGTGGCGCCGTCGAGGAAGTGCGCGTTGAACGCGGCGGCGATCGCGGCCGCCAGGTCCGCGAAGTGCGCCGCGTCGCCGGTGTTCCCGAGGGCCCGCGCCGCCTTCGCGACGTCTTCGGCTTGCCGGTACGACAGCGCGGTGTTGACCAGTGACCGCTCGCTGAAGCACGCTCCGGCGGACGGGTTTCCCTGGCCCCCGTTCGCGTTCGGGCTCCGGTCGGGCGGGCACCAGTCGCCGAAGCCGCGGTCCTCCGGCCAGATGAGGCCCGGGTAGGTGGCGGCGTTGGTGTCCACGAACGCCTTCATCTTCGGGTAAGCCGCGGCCAGCCGCGCAAGGTCGCCGTACTGCTCGTACAGCGACCAGGCCAGGTCGACCGAGCCGCCGCCCATGTCCGGCAGCTGGGCGTTGCCGTCGTCGCTGGGCAACGCCGTCCCGGGCGGCAGGTCGAGCAGGTACTTGCCGTAGAAGCCGTCCATGCCGAAGTCGAGCACGGACGCGTCGTGGTACGCCTGCACGTCCATGCCCGGCGGCGTCCGCTCGTCGCGGACCGGGTTGTCGGTCGGCAGGCTCATCGAGTTGTTCAGGACCGCGCGCCGGTTGTTCGCCCAGATCGCGTTCAGCAGCGGGTCGGACGTCTCGACGTGCCCGGTGGCGGCGACGTCGGCGTGCACGACCCGGCCGGCGACGCTGGAGAGGTCCGGCGTCCCCGGGTAGCCGGTGAGCTCGAGGTAGCGGAAGCCGTGGTAGGTGAAGCGGGGCTCGTAGACCTGGACTCCGGGCGCGGAGCCGAGTGTGTAGGAGTCGGCCGACGCGGCGTTGCGGTTGGTCGTGGTGTCGAGCAGCCCGTCGGAGGTCAGCTCTTCCGCGGTCCGCATCCGCACGGTCGTCCCGGCTGCCCCGGCGACGCGCAACTGCGACCAGCCCGCGAAGTTCTCCCCGAAGTCGTAGACGTACACCCCTGGCCGAGGCTGCTTCACCGACAACGCGCGCAGAGTCTGCACCACGCGGATCGGTGGCGCGGTGGCGGCGGTCAGGGTGGCGCTGGGCGCGGCGGCTGTGCGCACCGGGTGCCAGGCCACGTCGTCGAAGCCCGGCCGGTCCCAGCCGTCCTGCTGAAGCCGGGCGTCGTAGCTTTCGCCCGCGTAGAGGTCGTTGGACGTGACCGGGCCGTCCGACCAGCGCCAGGAATCGTCGGTGGTGATCGTCCGGCGGGTCCCGTCGGCGAAGGTGACGACCAGGGCCACGATCCCCTGCTTGGGCCCGGTCCAGCGGAACCCGTACTGGCTGAACCGCGGCCCGTACCCGTTGCCCAGCCACAGTCCCGCGGCGTTCGGTCCGAGGTGGACCTGGTTGGTCACGTCGAAGGAGTCGTACAGGTTTCGTTGGTCGTAGGGCGTGCTCCCGGGCGACAGCACCCGGTCGCCGACCTTGCCGCCGTTGAGGTGCAGTTCGTAGAAGCCGAGTCCGTACACGTACGCGCGGGCGCTCGCGACGGGCTTGTCCAGGACGAACTCGTGGCGCAGCAGCGGCGCGTCCGGCGACTGGGCGAGCAGGAGCGGATCGCCTTGGGGTTCAAGCCGGCCGTCGGTGACCGCGGCCCCGGGGAACCAGGCGTCCGGGCTGGCCGAAAAGTCGTCGGAGAACAGCGACCTGCCGTCGAGATCGTGCACGGCCAGGTTGTCGTAGGCGGCGGCTTCGGGCGTGCCCTGGCTGACCGAGGTGCGGAACCCGATGGTGCCCGCGCGCACCGCGCCGACCGTCCGGGAGTCCACTTCGGTCCCGTCGATCACCGTGACGACGGTGCTCCCCCGCGCCTCGATCCGCAGGTGGTGCGGCGCGCCGGCGTTCTGTGGGGTGATGACCGCGCTCAGGTCGGTCTCCCCGAGGAGCGCGAAGGATCCGTGGCTCTTCTCGTGCGGCCGCAGCAGCACCTTGCCCGGCGTGCTGGTGTTCACCTGCCACATCAGGAAGTCGTCGGGGCCGGCGGCCCGGAAGACGACGCTCGCGGCCGCGGCCTTGATGGTGAAGTCGATGTCCAGGGCGAAGTCCTGCCAGGCGTAGGCACCGCCGGTGTCCGGCGTGATCCACTCGGCGCCGGCCCAGTCGGCCGGCCGCGCGGGCCCGCTCTCCCACCACGCCGGATCGGCCTGGGAGCCGCCACGAGCGCCCCACACTTCGACGGTCCAGTAGTTCCGCTTCCCTACACCACCAGCGGGTCCGCGGTAGGGCACCGCGACGGAGTCCGCGCTCGCGATCTTGCCGCTGTCCCAGACGTCGGCCCGGTGCTCGGCCAGGAGCCGAAGACTGCTGGCGACGAGGATGCGGTACGCCGTCTGCCGTTCGCCTGGCCGTGCGGAGCGCAGCTTCCAGCTCAACGACGGTGCGTCGCTCGCGGACAGGGGGTTGACGACGTTGCCGGCCCGCAGGTCGAAGGCTTGGAGTGCCCCCTCGGCGGCGCTTCCCGACGGCGTCGCGAACGACGTCACCAGCAACGCGGACAGGAGAACCAGCACGGCACGTGCGCGACCACCGGACATGAACGCTCCACCCCGAGTTCTTGAAACGTTTCAAGGGATGGTAGCACCGGAGTCGCGAGTCACCCAGGATGTCTACGAGACAAGAATGTGCCCGAGCCGCGGCCCGGTCACTGGTGCAGGCGCTGGGTCCAATCCTCGGGCACCCGGTCGGCCGGCCCCGGCACGCTCTGGGTCAGCGGGCGGTGCGCCGGCCCGGCGAGCTCTGGGCCGGATTCGTACATCGCCTGCTCGCCGTAGTCCCAGAACCACTCTTCGCCGGGCTCGAAGCTGCGCACGATCCGGTGCCCCGCGGCCTCGGCGTGGGCGCTCGCGTGCTGGCCGGGCGAAGAGTCGCAGCACCCGATGTGACCGCACTCGGCGCAGCGCCGGAGGTGGAACCACCAGCCCTGCGGGTCGGCGGTATCGCAGTCCGCGCAGCCCGTGCCGCTGGGTGGCACGGAGGGATCTACGCCTTGCATGCGAACTCCTCTGCTCGGAGGCGGCGCGCTGTGCCGCGCAACTAACGGCACTGTAATCCGAACCGTCATCACGCGCTCCCGGCCACCACCCCGGCCGGATCCGCCAGGTCGACGTCGCGGCTTTCGCGCAGGACGAGCACGCACAGCACCGTGACGAGGCAGCAGGCCGCGATCACCGCGGAGATCACCCCCGTGCCCGAGCCGGCGACGGCCGCGAAGACCACCGGGCCGATCCCCGCGCCGAGCCCGGCGATCTGGTAGCCGAGCGACGCGCCGGTGTAGCGCGTGCGGGTGGCGAACAGCTCGGTGTACAGCGCGGCCAGCGGCCCGTACATCGCCGGGTGCGCGACCGACTGGCCCAGCACGACCGCCAGCGTGAGCAGCGCGGCCGAGCCGCTGTCGATCAGCGGGAAGAGCACGAACCCGACGACGGCGGTGGCCAGCGCCCCGGCGATGACGACGGGACGGCGCCCGACCCGGTCGGACAGCGCCGAGTAGCCGATGATGCCGGCCACCGCGCCGACCGAGGACACGGTGATCGCGTTGAGCACGGTCTGGCGCGTGAATCCCGTGTGGACGGCGTAGGACAGGACGTACGTGGTGAGCGTGCCTTGCGCGACGAAGGCACCGAATCCCACGCCGATCGCCAGGAGCAGGTTCTTCGGGTGGCGGCGCAGCACCTCCAGCAGCGGCGCCCCGGCCGACCGCTCGGCCGTGGCGAACACCGGGGTCTCGTCGACCTTCAGCCGGATGAACAGGCCGATGGCGAGCAGCACGACGCTGAGCAGGAACGGAACCCGCCAGCCCCAGGAGAGGAACTGCGCGTCGGTGGTCACCGCGCCCATCAGCGTGAGCAGCAGGGTCGAGACCACCATCCCGCTGGGTGCCCCGGCATTGGTGAAGCTCGCCCACAGCCCGCGGCGGCTGGTCGCGTGCTCGGCCGACATCAGCACCGCGCCGCCCCACTCGCCGCCGACGGCGACGCCCTGCAGCACGCGCAGCACGATCAGCAGCACCGGCGCCCAGACGCCGATCTGCCCGTAGGTGGGCAGGACGCCGATCAGCGTGCTCGCGATGCCCATCATCGACATCGTGATCACGAGCATCCGCTTGCGCCCCAGCAGATCGCCGAAGTGCCCGAAGATGATCCCGCCGATCGGCCGCGCCAGGTAGCCGGTGGTGAAGGTGCCGAGGCTGGCGATCGTGCCGAGCACCGGATCGAGGTTCGAGAAGAAGACCTTGTTGAAGACCACCGCCGACGCGGTGGCGTAGAGGAGGAAGTCGTAGTACTCGATCACGCTGCCGAAGTAGCTGGAGAGCACCGCGCGGCGCAGCTGCGCTCGCGAGCGGAGGTTTTCTGCCATCGCATCCTGCCTCGTCGCCGACCCCACGTGACCCACGTCACGCCGGACGAACGTTAAGCACTTTGGTGACCACCGTCAAGACACTGCCCAACATCAGGAAGGGGCTTATGCTCGCGACGTGAGCGATCTGGCCGTCACCGCCGCCGAAGGCATCGGCGCCGACACCCCGCGTCCGCAGACGCTGCTGCTCACGTTCTTCGCCTGCCATGTCCTCGACCGCGGGATCCACGTCGCCACCGCGAGCGTGCTCGACGTGCTGAACCGCGTCGGCGTCTCCGAGCACGCCACCCGGTCCACGCTGAGCCGCATGGCACGGCGCGGGCTGCTGCACCGGGTCCGGCGCGGGCGGCACGTCTACGTCGGTCTCACTGAACGGTCGCGGGCGATCCTGCACGACGGCGAGCGGCGCATCTGGCGGGCCGGCGCGGTCAACCGGCAGTGGGACGGCACCTGGACGCTGCTGGGCTTTTCGATGCCGGAGTCGTGGCAGCGCCAGCGCCACGCGCTGCGGTCGAGGCTGCTGTGGGCCGGCTTCGGCAGCCTGCAGGGCGGCCTGTGGATCGCGCCGGGCGAGGTCGACCCGGTCCCCCTGCTCGACGGCCTCGGCGCCGACGGCCACGTCAAGGTGTTCCAGGGCCGCGCGCTGCCGCCCACCGAGGTCGCCGGGATCGTCCGGGAGGCCTGGGACACCGAGCGGCTGGCCGGGCACTACCGGGCGTTCCTGGCCCGCTGGCAGGACCCCGCGACGCAGGCGCCGGACAGCCTCGCCCGCCACCTGCTCCTGGAGTCCGACTGGCTGCAGACCATCCGCACCGACCCCCGGGTGCCCCGGGAACACCTGCCGGCGGACTGGCCCGCCGAGCCCGCCCAGGAGCTGTTCTACGAGCTCAACAAGGAGTTGCGGCCCGCGGCCCGCACCATCGCGGCCGACATCCTCGACTCGATCACCGACGAGCAGGCCGACGCCTGAGCCGGGGAGCGAGCGGCGCGCTCCCCGGCACAGACCGGTTTCAGTGCGTGCAGGCGAAACTCGAAGCCAGGGCCGGATCCCCGCCGCGATACCGGGGCCAGTCCGGATACGAACAGAGCGGCCGGGTGCGAGCATGGGTCGTGTCCGTCACGACCGGGTTCGCCGGCGGCTGCCCGCGATCGACCCAGCGCTCCAGCGCCGACAACGAATCCCAGCTCGCGGAGACCGCCGGGGTGCCGAAGTTGGCGTGGTTCGCGCCGGGCACGACGTAGTACTTCAGGAAGGCGTCGGTCGCCCGCGGCCCCACCGTGGCACGCACCCGCTCGTAGTAGTCACTGGTCGAGTAGGGCGAAACCAGCTCGTCCGCGGCTCCGTGGAGCAGGATCAGCTTGCCGCCGGCCCGGGCGAACGGGCGCAGGTCCGCGTTGTTCCGGTCCTCCACTGTGGACAGTGCGCTGATCCGGCCGAGCCACTTCCCGGGGTGCCGGGGATCGATGTCGAGCGAGTTCTGCCCGGGATCCCTGGTCAGGAAGTACTTGACCCACTGGTCCCAGTACTGCATCCCGTAGCCGCTGGTGACCGGCATGGGATTGGCCGGCGCCGTGGTGCCGAACCCGAGGAACGGTGTCCGCATGTCCGCCCCCGCGAGGAACGGGAAGCCCGGGTACTGCGTTTCGCCGCTGGCGACCCGGTACGGCCACCGGAACGGCGAGGACATGGCCGTCACCGAGCCGATCTGGAGGTCCGACAGGCACGACGGACCCGTGTCGGTGCCGCCCGGGCAGCGCAGCGAGCGAGGATCGAAGTGGCACCCGGCCGGGTTCGAGACGACCTTGTCCTGGAGGCCGTCCAGCCCGTCGCAGGCGGTGATGACGCTGGTGTAGAGGAGCGTCTGCTTGTCGACGCCGGGGAACGCGCCGGGGCGCGACATGACCTGGGCCAGGTACCCCAGGTCGAGGACCTCGGCGAGGTTGTTCCAGGCCGGGTAGGCCGAAATCACGCCGTCGAACGCGGTCGGCCAGCGCTGGGCCACGTTGAGGGCTTCGCGGCCGCCGGTCGACCCGCCCGAGAAGAAGACCTCGGCGGGCAGCGCCCCGTAGCCGTGCCGGATGAGGAACAGGCTCGCGTCGTGCGTCTTCTTGAGCGCGTCACCGGCCGCGAAGTTCCGCAAGGCCTCGTCGTTCGCGCCGAAGGACCCGTCCAGTGACGGCGGGGCCGCCGGGTTCTGCTGGTGGCCGGAGTCGCTCGCGAACGTCGCGTAACCCCGGGCCAGCGGCACCGGCTGGTCGGCCGGGCCGAACGGCACGTTCGACGCCGGATCGGGAATCGTGCCGTTGTAGCCGCCGCCACCGAACATCAGGGCCCGGTGGTTCCACTCGGACGGCAGGTCGAGGCGCATCTTGATGGCGGGCGCGGCCGGGTCGACGGGGAAGAGGTCGGCGTCGACCTGGCAGAACCGGATCGCCTTGCCGCTGACGACGGCGGTCGTGTCCGAGGCCGCCGTGACGCGGCCGCCGGTGGTCGGCAGGCTCATCACCGACGCGGGGATCTTCAGCTGGTTCAACGCGGCGCACGCCGGCGCCGCCACCGTGGTCGCGGAGGCCGGTCCGGCGACCGCGGTCGCCACCAGGAGCGTCATCACCGGCACCGCGAGCCGGCGGTTCGTCTGCATCACCGCGGCCTCATTTCCCGGCGTAGAGGTGCGCGCCGGGGATGGCGTGCGGGTCGTTCCGGACATCGGCGGGGTTGGTCTCCGGCAGGAACCACGCGCTGGCGAAGGTGATCAGTCCCATCAGCGTGATGTAGCCGGCGACGGCCACGGTGCTCCCGGTGTTCGCGATGAGCGCGGTCATCAGGAACGGCGTGCCGCCGCTGATGATGATCGCCGAGAGCTGGTAGGCCAGCGACGCGCCCGAGTAGCGGACGCGCGGCGCGAAGAGCTCGCCGAGGAAGCTCGCGATCGGGCCGTAGGTCATGGTCTGGAACACGAAACCCACCGTCACCGCGACGAAGATCAGCGGCAGGGACGCGGTGCCGACGAGCCCGAAGTACGGGAAGCCCCACGCCGCGACGCCCAGCCCGCCGATCAGGATCAGCGGCCGGCGGCCCAGCTTGTCCGAGAGGTGCCCGGACAACGGGATGATCACCAGCATCGCCACCGAAGCGAGCAGCACGACCGTGAGCAGGGAGTCGCGCTTGAGCCCGAGAGAACCGGTGCCGTAGCTCAAGAGCCCGGAGATGCTGACGTAGAAGAGGCTGTTGGTGGCGGACAGGAGCCCGCAGCCGAGCAGGATGGTGCCCCACCTGCTGCGCAGGACCTGGGCCAGCGGGGCCCGGACCACCGCATCGCCGGGCTTCGCCGTTTCCTGTTGCAGCTCACGGAACTCCGGCGTGTCCTCGACCTTGGCGTGGATGTAGAGGACCACCCCGAACATCACGACGCTGAGCAGGAACGGGATGCGCCAGCCCCAGCTGAGGAACGCGGCGTCCGGCATCAGGGCGCTGGCTCCGACGAAGATCAGGTTGGAGAGGATCACGGCGACCGGAACGCTGGTCTGGCCGAAGGTTCCGGCGAAGCCGCGGCGCTTGGGGCCGGCGGACTCGGTGAGCAGGAGCACGATGCCGCCCCACTGGCCGCCGGTGGCGAGCCCCTGCACGAAGCGCAGGATGACCAGCAATGTCGGGGCCAGCGCGCCGACGCTCGCCGCGGTGGGCAGGCAGCCGATCAGGAACGTCGCGGCCCCCATGACCGCCAGGCAGGCGACGACGACCGGCTTGCGCCCGTACTTGTCCCCGAGGTGCCCGGCGAGCACTCCGCCGATGGGCCGCGCGACGAAGCCCGCCCAGAAAGTGCTGAAGGCCAACAGGGTCCCGGTCAGCGCCGAGGAGTGGGGGAAGAACACCTTGGGGAACACGAGGGCGGCCGCGGTGCCGTAGAGGAAGAAGTCGTACCACTCGATCGAGCTGCCGACGAGCCCCGCGGCCAGCAGCTTGCGGAAGGCCCGGCGCCGGACCGGGGACGTGCCGGCTTCGGCGTGGCCGGACTGTCCTTCGGGTTGGGTGAGGGGAATTGCCATGGATGCCGCCTTCGTCGTTGAGCGCAGCCCGGTGATGGCGGTCATGTTAGGGCGCCGTTACGCTGAGGGTTGAGGTGTGGACCACCCACTCCTGACGGCGGATCGGTGGCGCATTCGTCCACCGCGGCCGAGAAGGGATGGCACTGTGGCCAGCGGATCCGGTTCGGCGGAGACGCGGCGGCAGCGGGAGCTGGCGTCGTTGTACGCGACCGTCAAGTCGCTCACCGCGCTCGGCGAGCTCGACGAGGTCCTGCAGTCGATCGTCCACCACGCCCACGACCTGATCGGCACGGACTTCACCTACCTCTCCCTCGTCGGCGAGGACGGCAGGCTGTCGGCCCGGGCCGCGGAGGGCACGGTCTCCCCCACCTTCCTCGCGGCGGCCATCCCGGCCGGGGTGGGGCTGGGCGGCAAGGTGCTCGCCTCCCGGAGCCCGCACTGGGTGCGTGACTACGCCGCCGCGGCCGCGATCGAGCACGACGCGGACTTCGATCGTCTGGTCACCACCGAGAAACTCGTGGCGCTGCTCGGTGTTCCCCTGGTCATCCGGGGCGAAGCGGTGGGTGCCCTGTTCGCCGCGGACCGCTCCGAGCGGTCGTTCCAGGCCGACGAGATCGCGCTGCTGAACGCGTTCGCCGACCACGCCGCGGTGGCCCTCGACAACGCCCGCCTCTACGAAGCGAGCCGGACCGCCCTGCAGGAGCTCCAGGTGGCGTACCGGAAGAGCGAACGGGCGCAGGCGATCCACGAAGCCTTGACCGGCGCCGTACTGGGCGGCGGGACGCCGGGCGACGTCGCGCAGCTCCTCGCCGACCAGCTCGCCGGCAACGTCACGCTCCTCGACCACACCGGCACCGCCGTCGCCCGCCGGGATTCGGCGTCGAGTCCGGCCCCGGGCCCGGCGGAGGCCGCGCTGGCCGGTGCCGTCGAAGACGCCCGGCGCTCGGGCCGCTGCACGGTCTCGATCGGCGCCGGCGGTGCGGCTCTCAGTGTCGCCGCGATCCAGGCGGGCGACAGCTACCTCGGCGCGCTGGCGTGGCACCGCCCGCCCGCCGGCGGCCGCGACGTCCCGGACGCGATGGACCTGCGCACCCTCGAGCGGGCCACCCACATCCTCGGGCTGCTCATCCTCAAGGAGCGGGCCGTCGCCGACGCCGGCGAGCGGCTGAGCGGCGAGCTCCTGACCGAGCTCATGCTCGGCGGTGCCGGGATCAGCACGGCGCAGCGTGCCCGCACCCGCGCCCGCAACATCGACGTCGACGGCCTGGACCTGGTCCTCGTCGCGGACTCCCCGACGGTGGCGCCGACCGATCTTTCCCGCCACCTGCACGACATCGCGCGCGACCGCGCCGGGCTGGCGGGCGAGCACCTGGGCCGGGCCACGCTGCTCCTGCCCGGCGGGGACGACGAGCAGACCGTCGAAGAAGTCCACAGTGGACTGCGCCGCACCCTGGGCGGCCCGCTCGTCGTCGTCGGGGAACGGGCGGTCGACCACGACTGGTCCCGCGCCTTCTCCCTCGCCCGGCGCTGCGGCGCGGTGGTGCGCGCGCTGGGGCACACCGACCTGGGCGCCACCACGCGCCGATACGCGTTGTACGCCATGGTCTTCGACCCCGAACGGGCCGGCGAGCTCGACCGCTTCCTCGCCGGCTCCATCGGCTCGCTGCTCGACTACGACGAGCGGCGGGGCACCGGCCTCGTCGAGACCCTCGCCGCCTACTACGTCCACCACGCCAACGTCGCGGCGACGGCCCGGGCGTTGCACCTGCACGTCAACACCCTGCTCAAGCGGCTGGACCGGGCCGGCACCGTCCTCGGCCTCGATTGGCGCCGCGAGAACGACCTGGAACTGCGGCTCGGGCTCCGGCTGCACCAGCTCCGGGCGAGCACCTCGTCGTGAGGCGCCTCAGGCGATCCGCGCCGAGTCCCGCAGGGCGAGCTTCGAGAGCTTGCCGGTGCCCGTCTTGGGCAGCGCCGCCAGGAAGACGAACTCGTCGGGCAGCCACCACTTGGCGACCATCGGCGTGATGTGCCGCAGGAGCTCCTCGGCCGTGGCGGTGCCGCCTTCACGCAGGGCGACGTACGCGACGGGGCGTTCCATCCACTTCGGGTCCGGCCGGGCGATCACGGCGACCTCGACGACGTCGGGGTGCGAAGCGATGGCACCTTCGAGCTCGACCGACGAGATCCACTCGCCGCCGGACTTGATCAGGTCCTTCATCCGGTCCACGAGCCGCAGGTAGCCCTGGGCGTCGAGGGTGGCCAGGTCGCCGGTGCGCAGCCAGCCGTCCCCGGTGAAGCTGCCGTCGGCGTCGACCCGGAAGTAGCCACCCGCCACCCAGGGGCCGGCCACCTGCAGTTCGCCGACCGCCTCGCCGTCGCGTGGCAGCTCCCGGCCCGTCTCGACGTCGACGATCCGCACGTTCACCAGCGGCAGCGGCTGGCCCTGGGCGGCCCGCACAGCCAGCTGCTCGGCCGCGCTCGCGTCCCGGTGCTGCGTGCGCGTCCCCCCGATGACCCCGACCGGGCTCACCTCCGTCATCCCCCAGGAATGGGTGATGGGGACGCCGATCGCGCCGCGGTAGGTCTCCGACAGCGCCGGGGGGACGGCGGAGCCGCCGCCGAGCAGGAACCGCGTGGCACTCAGATCGTGCTCCCGCAGGTGCGGCGCCAGGCTCGTCCAGACGGTGGGGACGGCTCCGGCCACGGTCACCCGCTCGGCCGCCATCAACCGCAGCAGGTGCGCCGGTTCCGAGGACGCGCCCGGCAGGATCAGGGCGGCGCCCGCCATCATCGCGCCGTAGGGCAGGCCCCAGGCGTTGGCGTGGAACATCGGCACGATCGGCAGCACCACGTCGCTCTCGCCGATGCCGATGAGCCCGGCGGCGAGCGTGCCCAGGCAGTGCAGGACCGTCGAGCGGTGGCTGTAGAGCACGCCCTTCGGCGGCCCGGTCGTACCGGAGGTGTAGCAGAGCCCGGAGGCCAGGTTCTCGTCCGCGAGCGTGAACGCGTCCTCGAACGAGCCCGCGAACGGCTCGGCCGCGGCGAGCAGCTCGTCGTAGTGCGAGATGCGGGGGTCCGCCGGGATCTCCGTTTCGGTGCCGTCGGGCAGCACCACCCAGTGCCGCACCAGCGGCAGCCGGTCGACGCTCGGCCAGATGCGCGGGAGCAGCCCGCGATCGACGAACACGACGTCGTCCTCGGCGTGGTTCACGATGTACTCGAGGTGCTCCGCCGACAGCCGGATGTTGATGGAGTGCAGCACCCGCTTGGTGGCCGGCACGCCGAGGTAGAGCTCCAGGTGGCGCCGGCTGTTGCTCGCGAAGGTGGCGACCCGGGCGCCCACCGGGACGCCGAGGGCGTCGAGCGCGGTGGCGAGGCGCCGGGTGTGGCCGGCGACCTCGGCGTAGGTGAGCCGTTCGGCTCCGGCCGTCACGACCGGCTTGTGCGCGAAGAGCCGCTCCGCGCGGTCGAGGATGTGGGCGATCGTGAGCGGCCGCGGCTGCATCAGCCCGTCGATGGCGCCGCCGCCGGCTCCGGGGACGCGCGCTTGTTCAGGCATGAGGGTGCTCTTTCGGTCGGCGGGCCCGGGCCCGGCTCTCGGGGCGGGTGTCACTCTAAGTGCGCTTTCCGGCGGAAGAGAGGTCAGAATCTTCCACTGATCGACCTGCTCCGGCGGTGGTTGATCACACCACGGGCTGGCCTGGACCCCATCCGGCCGTGCCGATGCACGCCCATTCGCCGGGCGGTCAAAACTCCTCACAACCGTTGTCCGGCAACAAACTTTCGTACATCCGTCAGGTGACGGATGTCTGTATCCCGCGCGTCACGAAACATTGCTCTACGGAGTCCGACGCTCCGGACCTCGACACCGAGGAGGAGCGATGTTCCGTGCTACCACCGTCTCCACCGTCGTGATCTTCGTTCTCGCCATCAACCTGCGGCCCGCCGTGACCAGCTTGGGAGCCGCCCTGCCGGACATCTCCGTCGCCAGTGCCCTCGTCGCCGCGGTGCTCGTCGCGTTGCCCCTGTGGGCGATCGGCCTGGGTGGCTGGGCGACGCCGTGGCTGTGCGGCCGGGTGGGAACGCACCGGACCGTCACCTTCGCCCTCCTCGGACTGGTGCTGTCCCTGGCCGGCCGGGTCCTCGGGGGCCCGATACCGCTCCTGGCCGGGACGGCGCTCGCGTGCCTGTCCATCGCCGTGCTCGGCACCATGCTGCCCCTGCTGGCCAACGGGTCCGCCGCCTTCACCCTCGGGCTCGGGCTCGGCAGCACGGCCGGGGCGCTGGTCACCCCGGCGGTCGTGATGTCGTCGTCGTGGCGGATCGCCCTCGGCCTGTGGGCGGTCGTGGCCCTGCTGGCCCAGCAGGTGTGGCGGCGCACCCCCGGCGAGTTCGTCTCGCCGCGGACGGCCTCCGGCTGGGTGCCCGCCACCGCCTTGACCATCCACTTCGGACTCATCTCGACGGTGACGTTCCTGGTCATGGGCTGGCTCCCCGGCATCCTGCGCAACGCGGGGGTGTCCCCGGCGACCGCGGGCGCGTGCCTCGCGGTGTCGATGGCCATGGGGCTGCCCATGATGTGGCTGGTCCCGGGCTGGACGCGCCGGTGGACCAACCAGACCCTGCTCGTCATCGTCCTGGCCGCCCCCAACGTCATCGGGGTGACCGGCCTGCTCCTCGCACCGGCGGCCGCCCCTTGGGTGTGGGCCGCGGCGACCGGCCTGGGCATGGGCTCGCTCGCGTTCGTCCTGACGACGATCTCGTTGCGCAGCAAGGGCAGCTCACTGGCCCTGTCCGCCGGGGTCCAGGGCGTCGGCTACGTCATCGCCGGGTTCGGCGTGCTGGCCTGCGGCTGGCTGCACACCTACACCAGCTCCTGGCGGACACCGCTGATGCTGGTGCTCGGGATCCTGCTCGGCCAGGTCATCAGCGGGCACCTGTCCGTGACCGGCCGGACTCCGAAGCTGCCGGTCCCGGGCCCGCTCGTCGTGCTGCCCCCGAGGAACGCTCCGGAGGTCGGGGTCTGACGTCCGCCGTGCACGCTCCACTTCGGACACTCGCCGTCCCGCACTCAGCCCGGGGTGGACTGGTTGCGGGCGGCTTCCCGGGCGATGTCGATGCGCGAGTTCACGCCGAGCTTGGTGAGGACGTGCGAGACGTGCGTGCCGACCGTGCGCGGGGACAGGTAGAGCCGGGCCGCGATCTGCGGGTTCGACAGGCCTTCGACGACGAGTGCGGCGATCTTGGCCTCGGTCGGGGTCAGGCTGTCCCAGCCGTGCGTGCTCTGGCGGTGCTTCACCGTCGGGCCGCTCCGGATGCCGTACGTCCGGAACAGGGCGCGCAGCCTCGCCACGTCCCATTGCGCGTCCAGCCCCGAGTAGATGTCGACGGCGTGGGTGAAGGCGGCCCGCGCCGCACCGCGGTCTTCGGACTCGTCGTTCGCGAGCGCGACCGCGGCGGCTTCCAGCGCCTTGGCCCGGAAGAGCGGCCGGCCCGCGTCGTGGTAGCCGTCGGCGGCGCGCAGCAACGCCGCCGCGTCCCGGTCGAGCAGACCACGGCAGTAGAGGGCCAGCGCGCGGTGGTGCGGAACGGTGGAGTCGGCGGCGATCGCGCTCGCCCGGGCCTCGATCTCCCCCGCCGTCCCCACGTCGCCGATCGACGCGGCCAGCCGGGCGGCGTCCGCCAGCAGGTCCTCCCCTGCGTCTTCGCCGTTCAGCACGCCGGTCAGCAAGGTGAGCGCCTGTTCCGGCGCGCCGGCGTGTTCGAAGGCGAGGCACCGGGCCCGTACCAGGGGTTCCACGACCCGGTCGCCGATGCGTTCCGCGTACGGCGCGGCGACCTCGAGGTGCCGGCGTGCCGCGTCCGTGTCGCCGCGGTGGAAGTGGATGATCGCGGCGACCCCGTGGTCGCAGCACACCACGCTCGGATCCTTGCGCTCGTCCGGGACGACGTCCACCTCGGCCAGCGCGTCGTCCCACCGGCCGGCGCCCAGCAGCAACTGCCCGAGCGCGCTCTGGACCTGGGTCAGCCGGACGGCGCTGCCGGTGCGGTCGGCCAGTTCCCGCGCCCGCCCGGCGGCGGCGAGCGCGTCGGCGTAGCGGTCGAGCGCGCCGAAGGTGACCGACTGGTTGATGCGCAGCAGCAGCGTGAGGTCGATCAGCTCGGGGTCGCCCCGCACGATGACCATCGCCCGCTCGAACAGCGGCAGCGCGCCGGTCCACTCGCCCCGCATCATCGCGACCAGGCTCAGCACGTGCAGCGCCCACCCGGTCGCCCAGCGATCTTCGACCGGGCCGAGCTCCACGAGCGCCGCGGTGGCGACCCGGCCCGCGGAGTCGACCTCGCCGAGGTCGCGGTGCGTGCGCGCGATGAGCACCAGCAACCTGGCCCGGTGCCGGGCTTCCAGCCCCGGCTGGGTCAGTGCGTCGTTCAGCTCGGCGAGGGACTCGGCGGAGCGGCCGGTCATCCCGCGGCACTGGACGACCGTCGTGTGCAGGTCGACGACCACGTCGGGATCGCGGACGCGGTCGAGGGCGCGGCAGGCGATCCGCTCGGCCTGGGCGACGTTGCCCACGCGGTAGTAGGCATCGGCGAGCCGGCAGGCCAGCGCGCCGGTCACGGCGTCGTCGAGCGGCGCGTCCCGCACCGCCCGTCTCAGGAGCGCGACGGCGGCCACGGGTGACTGGCCGATCAACGGCGTGGCCACGTCGAGCAACCACCGCACCGCCCACGCCGGCACCGGTACTCGACTGTCCGTTGTGGACACCATGGGCAGCAGCTGCCGCGCGACGCGCTCGACCGGCGCGCTCGATTCGGCCAGCGCCCACGCGGCGGCCTGGTGCCAGGCGATCCGGACCGCCGTCGGCATCTCGTCGTACAGCGCCCGGCGGATCAACGCGTGCCGGAACGCCAGGTCGTCGCCGGCCGCCACCAGCACCCCGGCGGCGCGTGCCTCGTCGAGAGCGGGCAGCAGGCCGGCGAGCGAACTGTTGGTGACGGTCACGAGGTCCGCGACCGAGAAGCCGTCCCCGAGCAGCGCCGCCGCCCGCAGCACGGTCCGCGCCGCTTCGGACAGGAAGCCCAGCCGGTCCGCGATCGCCTCCGGCAGGGAGTCCGGCGTGGCCGTGCCGGTCAGCTCCGCGACGCCGGCGGTGTCGACCTCCAGGCACGAGCTCCTGGTCAGGGCGTCGAGCAGTTCGGTGAGGTACAAGGGGTTTCCGGCCGCGCCGGCGGCCAGCTCCTCCAGCCGAACGCCCGGCTTGCCGCCGGTCCGCGCGGCCACCAGCTCGAGCACCGCCGGTTCTTCCAGCCGGCCCACCCGCAGCCGCTCGGCCTGCGGGACGACCCGGAAGAGCGAGCGCAGGTCGTCGCGGCGCGGCACCGGCCGCAGCACACCCACCAGCAGCAGCGGGAGCCGCCGGACCGACCGCGCGATCCGGCTCCACACCGCGACCGTCGTGCTGTCGGCCCACTGCAGCTCGTCGACGACCAGCATGACCGGCCCGGCCTGGCAGAGCTCGTCCACCAGCGCGATCAGCTGCTCGGCCGCCGCGGCGGCGAGATCGGCCCCTTTGCTCGCGACCGCCGCGCCCCCGAGCAGCTCGGAAATGGTGTCACGACGGGGATCCCTCGTCACCGGCGCGATCTGCAGGGCGTCCAGGAGCGGGAGGAGCGGCAGTGCCTGCCCGAGTTCGTCGCCGGCTCCCCAGAACACCTGGCAGCCCGCATCCGCGGCGGCCACGCACGCGGCCCGCACCAACGCCGACTTGCCGATGCCCGGCTCGCCGTCCACCAGCACGGCCCGGCCGCGGCCCGCTTCCGCTTCATGGATCCAGGCGACCAGCCGGGACAGCTCGTCGTCCCGACCGACCAGCAGCTCGATACCGTCCGTGAGCGGTCGCACACCGGGGATACTAGAAGGAAAAACGTTACCCAACAAGAGGTATCGCGATGCAGCCCGGATGAACAGCCGTTATCCGCCGTTCCCCTCCGTAAACATCAATTTCGGGAATAATCCCGTTTCGTGATCTCAGCGTGATTCCGCCGTCGGGTATTGCCGGATCACGACCGGCCACCGGACGCCCTTGCAGTCCGACTCCGCGCACCCATCGGCCATTCGCGCATCACGGCCGCCACCCGAACAGAAGAGGGCGCAACGGCGCTACATCCGACGAAACGGTGGCAATCGAGGGCGGAGACCTCCGCAGCTGCGGACGAAGA
The DNA here is from genome assembly GCF_030182635.1 of Amycolatopsis ponsaeliensis. Taxonomy (NCBI): domain Bacteria; kingdom Bacillati; phylum Actinomycetota; class Actinomycetes; order Pseudonocardiales; family Pseudonocardiaceae; genus Amycolatopsis; species Amycolatopsis ponsaeliensis. The sequence goes on along the minus strand of NZ_JAPZLD010000027.1, from coordinate 111,856 downwards.
CGATTCTCCCGACCGCGATCATCGCGGGTCCGCGGCACGGTGCGTTCGAAGATTTCGACAGGCGCGCGATCATCGACTCGACGGACTTCCCCGCGAATACGCGCGAGGCGGCGATAGTACGTGACGACCGAGGTGGCGACGACAACCGAAGGATTTCGACAACGTGAATTCGCCGGGTTCGCCGTCACCCGGAGCACGACCGCTGATCCATTGTCTTTTTACCGCGACCGGCGCCCTCGCGGCCACGTTTTCCGCAGTCTTTCCGGCGGCGGCCGGGTCCGACCGAGCCCGAACGGCAGTCACCGGCTGCTGCACGCGGTCCAGCCGGCGATGCCCCCGGCCGGGCCGCCGGCGTGCCCGGCGAACCGCCCGCTCGCCCGGCCGGGCGGCGCCGGCGCCCGTCCCCGATCGGAGCAGCCGCACCCGAAAACCGCGATCCCGGCACCCATCCGTCGGGGAATCGGTGGCGAAACCTCCTTCCGACGGCGGCGATTCGTAGCGCTTTCCGGCACCCGGCGACCACCCGAGATCCTCGATCAAGTATTCGTGCGGCCATTCTGGTGAAATCCCGGGTGCGAGCTACATCACGCATTGTCAAGCGATGTCGGGCTGCCTACAGTGGCCTGCTTGACAGACCGGGAAATGAATCACGGATCTTCCCGGGATTCGGTAGATCAACCGTCATCTCTCCTTCGAGGAGCAGGACTTGTTCGGAATCACCACGGGCCGTGGCGGGGTTCACGCACGTCACGCCGCGCTCGCCGTCGCAGCCGTCATGCTCAGCACCGGTTGCGGCGCACTCGGTTCGACCGGCTCAGGCGGCTCGTCCAGCGGCAGCGGCCTGGAGAAGACGACACTCAAAGTCTCGATCCTTCCGACCACGGACCTGGCGCCGTTCTGGCTGGCCCAGGACAACGGCTACTTCAAAGCCGAAGGCCTCAGCGTCGACTCCGTCATCGCCGCCAGCGGCCAGGCATCGTTGACGAAGTCGATCTCCGGTGAAGCCGACATCGCGTTCTCGACCTACCCGCCGTTCTTCACCGCGAAGAGCTCCGGCGCCGCCGACATGCAGCTGGTCGCCGACGCGACCTCGGTCAACCCGAAGTCCAATGCGATCGTCACCGTGCCGAATTCGCCGGTGAAGACCATCTTCGACCTGGCGGACAAGAAGATCGCCATCACGGCCAAGAACACCGCGTCGGACCTCCTCACGCGCTCGGTGATGCAGGATCACGGCGTGAACTTCGGCAAGGTGAAATGGGTGCTGATCCCGCTGCCGAACATCGCCGCGGCGTTGCAGCAGGGCGAGGCGGATGCCGCTTACCTGCCGGAGCCCTACATCACCCAGGCCGCCAAGACGGCCGGCGCGATCCCCGTGATCGACATCAACTCCGGCGCGACCCAGGACTTCCCGCTGACCGGCTACGGCGCGACGAGGAAGTGGGTGCGGGACAACCCGAAGACCCTCGCCGCGTTCCAGCGCGCGATGCAGCGGGCCACGCACGACGCCCTCAACGACCGCGCCAAGGTCGAGCCGCTGCTGGTGCGGTTCGCCAAGATCGACGAGGACACCGCCAAGCTGCTCACCTTGCCGGGCTACGGCTCGACCCTGGATTCGCGGCGCCTGCAACGTGTGCCGGACCTGCTGCTGCAGCTCGGCGCCATCCCGAGGGCGATCGACGTGAACTCGATGATCGGGCCGCAAGTGGGACGATGACCCGGCGCCGGCACCCGGGCGGACGGTTCCGCCCGGGTGCCGCGCTATTCGCCGAGGTTGGACATCGGCCGGTTCGATCCCCACTGGATCTCCGGGGTGAACTTCCCGCTGATCGTGTCCAGCGTCGTTCCCTTCGGCGGGAACTCCGTCAGGAAGTTGTCCGGCTTGTTGTGCTGGATGAACTTCTGCACGTTGGAGGAGAGCCCGTCGTAGCCGGCGTCGAGCGTGACGTGGTCCCGGATGCCCCGTTCCGCGGGGTTCTTGGCGTCCGGCCACTTGACGTTGTCGCTGGCCGTGACCGAGTAGTCCACCTTGAGGCCCTGGGCTTCCTTGCGGAAGTCCGCGGGCGTCCCGTCGATGCCCCAGGCGTTCATCTTCCGCTGCAGCTCCGTGTCGCCCATCCCTTTGACCGTGTCCTTGAACTGCCCGATCTGGATGTCGGCCTGCTTGAGCTTGCTCTCGAAGTTGCCCGACATCTGGGAGTTCGCCTTGCGGGACAGCGTGGTCATGTTGTCGGCGGTCCCGGAGCCGCCGAGTTCGTTGTTCTTCAGGTGCCCCTTGATGAAGTAGCCCTCGTCGGTGTCGGGCTTGTAGCCGTTCTTGCCGTCGCCCTTGAGCTTGTCGAGCTCGGCCTGCAGGCGCGGGTCGAAGTTCGCGTGCTTGGTCCCGTTCAGCTCGTTGACGTCGGTGAGGTGGTTGCCCGCCGGCGTGGTGCCGCCGGGGCGGCTCCCCCGCCCGGACCCGTCGAGTGAGCCGCCGCCCGACTTCCCGCCGCCTTCCATCACCGTGCGGCCGGAGTTGCCGTGCGACACGTTGTCGTTGCCGGTGAGCGGCGGGTCCTGCCGGCCGGTCTTGGGCCTCTTGGTGGCGGACCCGGTCCCGGCGGCACCGGTCCCGAGCCCCGGGTTGGTGTTCGGCCCCCTCTTCTTGCCGGTCTTGCACGGCGCCGGGGCCTCGAAGGTCGCGTCGTCGTCGAGGAATGCGGTCGGGTCGTCGGCGTAGTTGACGACCTTGCCGCTGTTGCGGGTCAGGCCGAGCGGGTCGGCCGCGAGGAACGGGTCCTCGACGTAGGTCTCCGGGTTCAGCGCCGGGGTCAGGCCGAGCGGGTCCGGCGAGATGTAGCGGGCGTTGGCCGGGTCGTAGTAGCGGAAGACGTTGTAGTGCAGGCCGGTTTCCGCGTCGAAGTACTGCCCGGGGAACCGCAGTGGTGTCTGCGGCCGGGCGCCGGGCGCGGTCAGGCCCCACAGGCTCGTCCGCACCGGGCTGACCGTGCCGTGGTCCGGCCCGACCAGCTCGGTCGGGGTGCCGATCTCGTCGGTGATCACGGCGGAGACCTCGACCCGCCCGTCGGGCAGGGTGCGGGCCTGCGCCACCACCCGGTCCTCGTCGGGGTGGTGGATCCAGGTCAGGGTCTCCACCGGCGCGCCCCCGGCGGTGTGCCGGGCTTCGACGAGATTCGTGCCGTCCCAGGCGAAATCGACCCGCTCGACGACGGCGCCCGCGAGGTCCAGGCGTTCCTTGACGGTGCGCCGGTCCAGCGCGTCGTAGCGGTAGCGCCACCGGGTGCCGTCCGGCGTGCGCACCGCGACCAGGTGGTCGTGCGCGTCCCAGCCGAACGTCCAGGTGAGCGCCGTCCCGTCCGGCGCGGGCAGGGTCCGGCCGACCAGCCTGCCCTGCGCGTCGTGGGTGTAGCGGACCGCGCCCGCCGCGGCGAGCACGCCGCCGGCGTACTGGCGCGGGCCCGCCTCGGGGCCGGTCCCCGGCGAAGAGGAGATCAGGTTGCCGAGCACGTCGTAGGCGTAGCGCTCGGCCCCGCCGTGGTGCACGGCGGCGGTGACGCGGCCGGCGTGGTCGAACTCGTACCGCACTCCCCCGGCCGGGTCCTCCCGGGCGGCGATGCTGCCGTCCGGGCGCCGGCGGTAGCGCGTGGCCCCGGCCGGGGTGTGCTGCGCGACGAGCCGGCCCACCGGGTCGAACTCCTGCCGCAGCAAGGGATTCGGCCCGGCGGAGAGGCCGAGCGTGCGGCCGGCGGCGTCCTGGTGCAGGGCCAGCTCGGTGCCGGCGACGCGCACCAGCTCCGCCCCGTCCGCGCGCTGTCCCCAGTGGACGTCCACTCCGGACGGAGTGCGCCGGGTCTTCTCGCCGTGGGGGTAGCCGAAGGTGGTGGTCCCCGCCGCGGTGGTCTGCCGCGTGACGCGGCCCTCGCCGTCGTGGGTCAGCTCGAGCACGCCGTCCGGCCCGGTGGCGCGCACGAGCCGGCCGACCGGGTCGTAGCGGTAGGTCTCGGTGCCCGCCGGGCTGATCCGCTCGGTCAGGTTGCCCAGCAGGTCGTACCGGGACTCCACGGTCTCCCCGGCCGGGCCGGTGAGCCGTACCCGCTGTCCCGCGGCGTCGTACTCGCAGCGGGTGACGCGGCCGGCGAAGTCCGTCTGGGAGAGCAGCCGCTCTTCGGCGTCGTAGGTGTAGTGCCAGGTCTGCCCGGCGGGGTTGGTCACCGCGACCAGCCGCAGCTCGGTGTCGTAGCGGTGGGTGGTGCGCGCGCCGAGGGCGTCGACCGTGGCGGTGATCGTGCCCATCGGGCCGTTTTCGGTGCGGACCACCCGGCCCAGCTCGTCGGTGCGGGACGTCTCTTCGCTCTCGCCGTCGAACGTCCACTGCCGCCGGCTTCCGTCCGTGGCGAGGACTTCGCGCAGGGAGCCTTCGACCGTCCACGCGTAGGTGGTGTGGCCGCCGAAGCCGGCCACCGCCCGCGGCCGCCCGAAGAGGTCGAGCTCGACGCGGGGCCCGGCGACGTCCGGCAGGACCCCGGTGCCTGCTTCGGCGTGCTCGTGGTGCTGGTCCTCGGTCACGCCGAGCGGGTCGGCGTAGGGGTCCGGCAGGTTCGGGGCCGCGTAGCGGCGGCGGAAGACCCGGTCGCCGTCGGCCACCTCGATCACCAGGTCGGTGTCGGTCCGCTCGGTGATCAGCACCCGGGAGCCGTCGGCGCGCAGCACCGAGACGAGCCGCCCGTGCGCGTCGTGCTCGAACTCGGTGCGCCGGCCGAGCGGGTCGGTGCGGGCGAGCAGAACGTCGCGCGGACCCCACTCGCGGCGGGTCACGCCACCGAGCCGGTCGGTCAGCGCGACCGTGTTGCCGTTCTCGTCGAACTCGTAGACCGTGTCGCGGCCGAAGGAGTCGGTCACGGTGGTGCGCCGGTCGGCGTAGACGAGCGTGGAGTCGAGGTAGCCCTGGTCGCCGACGCCCCGCACGCAGCGGCCGTGCTGGTCGTAGACGTAGCGGTACCAGGCGCCGACGTGGTTGGTCCAGCCGGTGATCCGGCCCTCGGCGTCGTGGGTGTAGCGGGCCGGCCGGGGCGAGGAGTTGGCGCGCAGGGACAGGTGCCCGTGCGCGTCGTAGTCGTACCGGGCGACGGGCACGTCACCGGTGTCCGCCAGCGCGCGGACGGCGCGGATCCGGCCGCCGGCGACGTCGAACGCGATCCGGGCGCCGCCGGAGTGCGTGAGCAGCGCGGGCGCGCCGTCGGCGTCGTGGTCCAGCTCGACGTATCCCGCGGCTTCGGTGCGGATCTCCCTGAGCAGGAACAGGTCCGGGTTCCCCTCGGCCGCGACGAACCGGTGCAGGGTGCCGCGCGCGGGGTTCTCCAGGACGTAGTCGGCGCCCTGCCCGTGCAGCCGGCGCAGCGGACCGTGCGGGGAGGTGGCCGCCTTCCCCGGCGCGGGCACCGGGAACCGGAGGATCATCGCGTCGGCGCTGTAGTAGGTGACGGTCCCGTTCGCCACGGTCAGCCGCTCGTCCAGCAGCGACGCCCACGAAGGCCCGAACCAGCGCCCGGCCTGGTAGGACGAGACGTGGTTGCGCACGATGAGCTGCCCGAGCGGCCCCGGCACGACGAGGTCGCTTTCGGTCATCAGGACGTCGCCGGTCTGGACGTCGATCGGGTCGCCGCTGCCCTCCTTGCAGACCGGTTCCTTGGTCTCGGACGTGTTCCGGTCGGGCCCCTTCGAGCCGTCGGATCCCTTGGCGCCGGAGGACTTGGTCGAGTCGCCGCCCGGCGGATCGTCGAGCCCGCGCGAGGCCGGCGGCGGATCGGTCTTGGGCGGCGGGTCGGTCTTCGCCGGCGGCGGATCGGCCTTCGGCGGCGGGTCGCCCTTCGCGCCGGACGGCGTGGTGTCGTCGCCCTTCGCGCCCGAGGGAGTGGTGCCGTCGCCGTTGCCCTTGGGTCCGTCGAGTCCCTTGGGGTTGCCGTTGATGTCCGCGTGCTTCGGCGCCGGGGCGGCCTTGCCCGGCTTGATGTTCTTCAACGCCTTCGCCGCATCACCGAACAGATCACCGGCGCGCTTCAACAGCGGGACCAGCGCCTTGAGCGCCGTGACCAGCCGCTTCACCAGGTCCGCGATCTTCGACGCCGTCTTCGCGACCGCGCCGATCACCTGCGGCACCACCCAGGTCATCCCGATGCCCAAGGTGAAGACCACCTGCAGTGCCCAGCTGATCAAGTGACCGATCAGCTCGGCGATGATGTCCCGGACCAGCGCCCGCACCGCCGCGACAACCTCACCCGCGGTCTTCACACCACTGGACGCACCCTCGCAACCCTTCTGGGCGGTTTCCAGCAGCGTCACCGTGTCCTGCGCCCGCTGGCGGTACATGTCGCCGGCATTTCCGGTCCACGACGAGACGTCCGTTTTGACCATGCCGGTCAGGTCCTGACCGATGCTGCCCAGCTCGGTCGCGACGTTCTTCCACGTCTCCGACTGCGCCGCGATCTCATCGGCGTTACCGGTCAACCCGTTAAGCGCTTCCTTGAGCGGACCGACGTGCTCGATCAGCCACCCGACCCCGGCGGCGAGGATCGCCCCGAAGGGATCCATCGCCATCGACAACGCGTCCAGGGCAGTGCCGACCGCCCCCATCGCCACCGACGCCCAGTCGCCGCTCTCGATCGCGGACTTCAGGTCGTTCGCCGACTCCAGCAGCGAAATCCCCGAATACGCCGTGGTCGAGTCCTTGGTCTCCGCGACCAATGGGTTGCTCATCCGTCCCCCGCCTCAGTCCCCCAGACTGACCCGAAGTTCCCATGTAAACACATCCGGGCCGGTGGACCGCCGGGGGTGTGATCATCGCGAAACCCCGGGCACAGCGCGGCTTGACAGCGCCGGTCGCGCTCGTCGACAGTCCGGACTGTGGCTGAGCACCGACTTCCGGCGACCCCCGAGACCACCGTCGACGTTTTCGACCGGGACACCCCGCCCGTGCTCACGGTGGACCCGGGCGACTCCGTCGTGGTCGGCTCGCTCGACGCCGCGGGCTACCTGGAACGCCGGGTGGACGGCCCGACGATGTTCTCCGACCGGCGCGGGCACTGCCTGACCGGGCCGATCGCCGTGCGCGGCGCCGAGCCGGGCCTGGTCCTGCAGGTGCACTTCGCGTCGATCACGCCCGGGGACTGGGGCTGGACCACCGCCGCGGTGAAGGACAACGCGCTCAACCGCAGGCTCGGCGTGGCCGGCGGCCCGGCCTCGCGCCTGACCTGGGACATCGGCGACGGCACCGCGACCAGCAACCTCGGGCACACCGTCGCCGTCGCGCCCTTCCTCGGCGTCACCGGCGTTCCGCCCGCCGAGCCGGGACCGCACTCGACCATCCCGCCGAGAGCGGCCGGCGGCGGCAACATCGACTGCCGCGACCTGGTGGCCGGGTCCACCTTGTCCCTGCCGGTGACCGTGCCCGGCGCGCTGCTGCACCTGGGCGACGGGCACGCGGCCCAGGGACACGGCGAAGTCGGCGGGACGGCGATCGAATGCCCGATGACCACCCGGGTGACCCTGACGCTGTCGGCGGATCCGGTGGTCCCGGGCATCCACGCCGAGACGCCGGAGGGCCGGGTCACCTTCGGGTTCGACGCCGACCTCAACCAGGCCACGGCCGACGCGCTGGACACCATGCTGACCTGGCTGCAGCGGCTCCACGGCGTCGACAAGCCGACCGCGCTGGCGCTCGCCAGCCCGGTCGTCGACCTGCGGATCACCCAGATCGCCAACGAGACGTGGGGTGTGCACGCGGTCCTGCCGCACGGCGCGATCCGCTGACCGGCCGCGTCAGCGAGCGGTGCCGGGAGCCTGCTCGCCGGGTGCGGGAAGCAGCGTCTCCGCGAGCCGCTTCCCCACCGAAAACGGCCGTGCGTCCCGGGAAACCACCGACGTGACGGTCGTGCCCTCGAGCAGGAGCAGCAGTTCTTCCGCCAGGGCGTCCGCGCGGTCCGACCCGGCGCGTTCGAGCTGGGTCCGGAGGTAGCTGCGCAGGGCGGTCTTGTGGTGGCGGACCACCTCGCGGACCGGGTCCGCGGGATCGGGGAACTCCGCGGCGGCGTTGAGGAACGCACAGCCGCGGTAGCCGTCGCGGGACAGCCACGCCTCGTACGCGTCGAACACCGCCAGCACGCGCTCGCGCGGGTCGTCGTGCCCGGCCGTGATCGCGTCGACCTGCTCCTGCCACCGGCGGTCGCGGTCGCGCAGGTACGCGACGACCAGCCGGCTCTTCGAACCGAAGTTCCCGTAGAGGGCGGCCTTCGTCACGCCCGCTTCGGCCGCCACGGTGTCGACTCCCACCGCGTGGATGCCGTCGCGGTAGAACAGCGTCGAAGCCGCCTTGAGCACCTTCGCGCCCGCGTCGCCCGGACGAGTCCTGCCCACCATTCCTCCACACCGTTCGGTCTACCCCACTACCTGGGACAACACTAGCACTCCTTGACACCAGACAGACCTGTCTGTTTGGTGGAGGCATGGCGACCAGGACGGCGGAAGACACGGCCCGGTGGTGGCCCGTCGCCGGGGCCGGCGCGGGCGTGATCGCCCTCTGCTACGGCTTCGCGCGCTACGCCTACGGGCTGTTCGTCCCGCGGTTCAGCGAAACGTTCGGGCTCACGACGGTCGCCGTCGGCGTCCTCGGCGGCCTCTCCACCGCGGGGTACGGCCTCGGGCTGCTGCTGTCCCCGAGAACGTCGGCGCGGTCGCCGCGCGGCACCGTGCTGCTGGCCGCGGCGGCGGCCACCGCGGGTCTCGCGCTGATGGCGGCGGCACCGGGCGTCGCGGTGTTCGGCGCCGGGATCGTCATCGCGGGCGGCAGCGCGGGACTCGTGTCGCCCGGTGTCGCGCAGCTCATCGGCGAAACCGTCGGCGCGGGCTTCCAGCCGCGGGCGCAGACCTGGGCCAACACCGGAACCGGCCTCGGGCTCGCGGCGTCGGCGTTCACTCCCCTGCTCGCGTTCGGCTGGCCCGCGATCTGGGCGACGTTCGCCGTGCTCGGCGTGGCGATGACGCTGGTCGCCTGGCGGACACTGCCGCGCACCCGGCCCGCCGAAGCGGCCGCCGGTCCCGCTCGCGGCGTGGCGCCGCTGGTGGTCAACTCGGTCCTCATCGGCGTGACGAGCGCGCCGTACTGGACGTTCTCCAGCTCCCGCCTCACCGAGGCCGGCCTGAGCCCGGTCGCCGCGACCTGGTGCTGGTTCGGCATCGGCGCCGCCGGGCTGCTCGGCGGCCTGGCCGGCCGGGCGGCCGGGCGCATCGGGCTGCGGGCCGCCAACCTCGCCACGTGGACGCTCGCGGCGGCCGGCATCGCGCTCCTGGCCCTCCCCCACCCCGGCTTGCCCGGAGCACTGGTGTCCAGCGCGCTGTTCGGCGTCACGTACATGGCGCTGACCGGGCTGTGCATCCTCTGGGCCGCCCGCCTGTTCCCGACGCGGCCGGCCCGCGGGGTCACGTGGTCCTTCGCCGGACTGGGTGCCGGCCAGACCGCGGCGTCCCCGCTGGCCGGCGCGGCGGCGTTCGCCATCGGGCTGGGCGCGGTGTTCGGGCTGACGGCGCTGGTGGCACTGGTCGCGTGGAGCCAGCTCCATCCCCGGCTCGCGCCACCCGCCCATGTTCACCAAGGGCGTTCTCCGGGTAAGTCCCTGCCGGACGCTTCGCGAGGTGGTCGTGGAGCCGGACGGAAGGCCACTCGCCGATGACGATCGAGCAGACGCGGCACAGCACCGACGAACTGCGGGTCGTCGCCCTGGAAGTCGCCGACGACCTGAGCGAGCCGGCCGCGGTCCGCGCCTGGGCCGACCGGCTCCTGCTCGACCTGCCCGGCCACGTGCGCCAGGACGTGGCGACGGTGGTCGACGAACTCACCTCCAACGCCTTGCGCCACGGTGAACCGCCGCGGCAGGTCCGGTTGCTGCTGCGCTTGAACTGGCTGTGCGTCGAGGTCGACGACGCGTGTCTCGATCCCGCGTGCTCGCAGCCGTCCATTGGGTCGGCCACTGGCAGCGCTCGACGGGGAAGACAGTGTGGGCCGAGATCACCTTCGACGCCGTGTAGCGGGCGATAACCGGCGAATGCGGGCGAACACCTGGCCAAGCGAGCCGGAGAGGACGAGGCTGCGCGAGTGCCCGACTTCAGAGGATTCAGCCTGTTGGCCCGAATCGGCTTGACCTGCTACGCCTTCGTGCACCTCGTCGTCGCGTGGCTGGCGGCCCAGGTGGCGCTCGGGGACAACGAAAAGGCCGACAAGGCCGGCGCACTGCAGATCGTCGCGTCGGGCGGCGGAGCGTGGCTGCTCTGGGTGATCGCCGCCGGCACGGGACTGCTGGCGCTGTGGCAGCTCACCGAGGCGATCGCGGGCCACCGGCACGCTCCCCGGCGACGGCGGTGGGTGCGGCGGGCGACCAGCGGCGTCGAGGTCGTGCTGTACGGCCTGGTCGCCTACAGCGCGGGGAAGATCGCGACCGGCGGTTCCGCCAAGGCGGGCTCGGTGGTGGCCACGGTGCTGGCCGAGGCCTGGGGAGCCGCCGTGGTGATCTCGGCCGGTGTCCTCGTCATCGCGGTGGCCGCGTTCCTCGCCTACCGCGGGATCAGGAAGAAGTTCGTCCACGACCTCGACCTCGGCGGGGCGTCCCCGGCGGTGCGCCGGTCGACGGAGCGGCTGGGCCAGGTCGGCTGGTGCGCGATGGCCGTCGCGTACGGCACCGTGGGCGCGATGTTCGTCGTCGCCGCCGTCGACTACGACCCCGCCAAGGCCGGCGGCCTGGACCCGGCGCTCAAGACGCTCGCGGTCCAGCCGTACGGGCAGTTCCTGCTGCTGGCGCTGGCCGCCGGCATCGCGGTCTTCGGGGTGTTCGCGCTGCTGGAGAGCCGGTACCGCAAGATCTGACGCGCGTTCAGTCCTTCGAGTGAGAACGCGTGTTTGCCCGGCGGGATCGCGGGTATCCGCTTGCGGAAGCGAGCCGCCACCGCCCCGAGGTGGCGGCTCTTCGCGAAAAGGAGCTTCTCCACCGTGATCATCCTGGGCGTCATCCTGCTCGTCATCGGCTTCATCGTCGGCATCCCCGTGCTGTACACGATCGGCATCGTGCTCGCGGTCGCCGGCGTCGTCCTGGCGATCGTCGGCGGGACCGGACGCAAGATCGGCGGCCGGGCGCACTGGTTCTGAGCCGAACCCGCGTCACGCAAGAACGCCGTCCAGGGCCGGAAGCAAGCCGCTTCCGGCCCTGGCCGCGTTCACCGCAGGGACTTCCGGGCCGCCGAACGTCTTGAATGAGTCATTCAGGACCTCCCAAGACCTGAATGACTCATTCAAGACACCGAGGTATCCAAGCCGCCCGGCTCCCGGCTCGGCCGGCCCCGCATCGGCGGTGCCAGGCAGCCGGTCGAACCACGACTTGCCGCGCCCGGCAGGGACTTCCGGGCAAACTTTTGTCACCCCTCGTCATCACCCGATGGTGTGGTGTTAACTGTCCGGACAGACAGAGAGCGTTTCCCCGACCTCGGCTGCGACGGCACAACGCCGTACCGGTTCGCCCGCCCCGCCCGGAAAGGCCGTCCTCGATGCGAGTGTCCGCACCGCTGTCGTCCGGTCAGCAGCGCCTTTGGACCGTCTCCCAGCTGGACGGGGCCGGCCCCGCCTACAACGAGACCATGGCCTTCACCCTGAGCGGCCCCCTGGATCGCGAGGCGCTGCGACAGGCCTTCGACGCCCTCGCCGACCGCCACGAGGCCCTGCGGACCCGGATCGTCGTCGAAGACGGCCGGCCCGTGCAGGTCGTCGAACCCGCCGGGCACGGGTTTCCCTGCACCGTCACCGATGTCTCCGGACGGCCGGGCGAAGCCGCCGAGCTGCGGCGTACCGACCCCTTCGAGCCGTTCGACCTGACGCGGGCCCCGCTGGCCCGGGCCCGGCTGCTGGCCGACGGCGACGACGACCACGTCCTGCTGATCACCGTCCACCACGTCGTCTTCGACGGCTGGTCCCGCACGCTGCTGCTGCGCGAGCTCGGCATCCTCTACGCCGCTCAATTGAGCGGCGTGCCGACGGACCTGCCGCCGGCACGGCCCTACCGCGAACACGCGAGCGCGCAGCAGGACTGGCTGGCCGGCCCCGGCCCGGCGCCGCACGAGGCGTACTGGCAGGACCGGCTCGACGGTGTGCCGCCGGTGCTGGAACTGCCCGCCGACCGGCCTCGCCCGGCCCGGCAGGACCACCGCGGTGCCCGGGTGCCGATCTCGCTCGGGCCGGACCTCACCGCGCGCCTGAAAGCGGTGGCGCGCGACCACGGCGCCACGCTCTACTCCACCGTCCTGACCTGCTGGTCCCTCTTGCTGTCCCGGCTTTCCGCACAAACTGACATCGTTGTCGGCGTCCCCACCGCCAACCGCGGCGCCGGCGGCGAGCACCCCGACACCATCGGGTTCTTCGTCAACACGCTGGCCGTGCGCGCCGAACTGACGGGCGCCCGCACCGGTGGCGCCCTGCTCAAGCAGGTCCGCGCGGCGTTGCGGGGCGCGATCGACCACGTCGAGCTGCCGTTCGAACGGGTCGTCGAGCTGGTGAACCCACCGCGCAGCCCGGCGCACACGCCGCTGTTCCAGACGATGGTGGCCTGGGTCCCGACCCTGCACGACCTCCTGGAGCTGCCCGGCGTGGCGGCCGAGCCCCTCGAGATCGAGCACGCCCCGGCGAAGTTCGACCTCGCCCTCGGCCTCGCCGACGAGAACGGCGACGTCGCCGGGCACCTCGACTACGCCGTCGCCCTCTTCGACCACGCCACCGCGCAGCGGTACGCCCGCTACCTCGTCCGGCTGCTCGACCAGCTGGCCGCGCGACCGGACCTGGACGTCACGAGCTACGAACTCCTCGACGACGCCGAACGCCGCGAGATCCTCACCGGCTGGAGCACCGGGCCGAGTCCGCGCCGGCGCCCCGGCGGGCTCGTCGACCGCTTCACCACCCACGCCGAGACCACCCCGGACGCCCCCGCGCTCGTCTGTGACGGCCGGACCCTCACCTACGGCGAGCTGGACCGCCGCGGCACGAAGCTGGCGAACGCCCTGCGCGCCCGCGGAGCGGCACCGGGCGAAGTCGTGGCCGTCCTCAGTGGACGGTCGGCGGAGCTGGTGGCCGCCGTCCTGGGCGTGCTGAAGACCGGCGCCGCCTACCTCCCGCTCGACCCGGCCCAGCCGGCCGCCCGGCGGGCGGCGATGGTCGAGGACGCCCGCCCCGTGCTGGTCCTGGGCGACGACGTCACCGCGTTGGAGGCCGAGGGCGACGAGACCCGGCACCCGGTCACGACCGGGCCCGGCGAGACGGCCTACGTGATCTACACATCGGGCTCGACCGGGCGCCCGAAGGGGGTCGCCGTGACCCACCACAGCGTCCTCGCCCTGTTCGACCAGTGGCTCGACCGCTTCGGCGCGACGCCGGGCGAGGCGACGTCGGCGTGGTCGAGCATCGGCTTCGACGCCTCGGTGCACGAACTGCTGCTCCCCCTGACGACCGGCGCGGTGCTGCACGTCGTGCCCGAGGACGTCCGGCCCGACCCCGCGGCGCTGATGGCGTGGCTGCGGGAACACCGGGTGGTGCAAGCGTTCCTGCCGCCCGCCTACGTCCGGTGGATCGACGAAGACCTCAGCCGGGTGGAAGGACTCTCACTGCGACAGGTCCTCACCGGCGTCGAACCGCTGACCGACGCCGCGCTCGCCCGGTTCAGCGCGGCCCTGCCCGGCCTGCGGATCTGCTTCGGCTACGGGCCGACCGAGGCCACGCTCTACGCGACCGCGCATTTCGACCCGAAGCCGCTAGACCGCCCGGCGCCGATCGGACGGCCGCTGCCCGGCTCGCGGCTCTACCTCCTGGACGAGCGGCTGCGCCCGGTGCCGCCGGGCGTGGTGGGCGAGGTCTTCCTGGCCGGCGACTGCCTGGCCCGGGGCTACCTGCACCGGCCGGGGCTCACCGCCGAGCGGTTCGTGGCGGACCCGTTCGTGCCCGGCGAACGGATGTATCGCACCGGCGACCTGGCTCGCTGGCTGCCCGACGGCGAAGCCGAGTACGCCGGCCGCCGCGACGACCAGATCAAGCTGCGCGGGTTCCGCATCGAGCCCGGTGAGGTGACAGCCGCGCTGCTGGCCGTCCCCGGCGTCCGGGAGGCCGCCGTGCTGGTGGACCGCGAGGGCGAGCCCCGGCTCGTCGCCGGGATCGCGGGCGGCAGCCGGACGCCGCACGAGTGGCGCGCCGCGCTCGCCGACCGGCTGCCGGACTACATGATCCCGTCGGTGTTCGCCGAGTTCGACCGGCTTCCCCTGAGCCGCAGCGGCAAGCTCGACCGCGACGCCGTCCTGGCGCACGCCCGGGAGAGCGCCCCCGCCGCCGTCAACACCGCCGCCCCGCGCGACCACGTCGAGCTGGCCCTGCTGCGGATCTGGCGGAACCTGCTGCTGCACCCCGCGATCGGCGTCTCGGACGGCTTCTTCGACGTCGGCGGCACGTCGATCTCGGCGATCAAGCTGGCCCACGCCATCGGCGACGAGTTCGGCCACGAGCTGCCGATCCGCGACGTCATCCTGCACCCGACCATCGAGGCGCAGGCCGCGCTGCTGCGCACGAACCGCCCGCCGGACGGCGGCAGCCTGATCGAGTTCCGGCGCGGCGCCGGCGACGCGCGCGTCGTCTGCGTGCACCCGGCCGGCGGGACCGCGTTCTGCTACCTGCCGCTCAGCGCCGCGCTGCCCGAAGACGCCGGGGTCCTCGGGATCCAGTCCCCCGGGCTCAACGCCGGTGAAGAGCCGCTGCCGAGCGTCGAGGCGATGGCCGAGGAGTACCTGCGGCTCGTCGGCCCGCGGCCCGGCGAGACGCTGGTCCTTTGTGGACTCTCCTACGGCGGCCTGGTCGCCTACGAGATGGGCCGCCGGCTGGCGGAGCACCACCCGCGCGTCAGCGTCGTCCTGCTCGACACCACCGCCACCGACGACCCGGCCGCGCGGGCGGCGATCGAACCGGTGCCGGCGGCCGAGTTCCGCGAGAAGCTGGTGCGCTTCAACGGGATGTACCCGGGCATCGAGGACGCGCAGATCGAGCGCTACCACCGCACGTACAACCACAACCGGCTGACCGCGCGCGAGCACGATCCCGGCGAGTCGGCGGCGCGGGTGGTGTTCGTGCAGGCCGTCGGCGAGGACACGATCCCGGGTTCGGCCGAGTTCTGGCGCCGCCGCGCCCGCGGCGAGTTCGACGTGGTCCCCGCCGACTGCGGGCACTGGGACATGCTCGAAAGCGACGCACTGCCACTGGTCGCCAAGGTGATCTCGGCCGAGCTGGCCGCCCGATGACCTCGATCGCCCGCCGCGTCCACGACCGGGCGCTGCGGCACCCCGACGCCGTCGCCGTGGCCGACGGCACCCGCCGGCTCACCTACGCCGAGCTGAACGCGGGCGCCGCGGCCGTCGCGGAATCCCTGTCCCGCAAGGGAGTCCGGCCGGGTGACGCGGTCGCCGTCGGCCTGCCCCGCTCGGCCGAGCTGATCCAGGTGATGCTGGGCGTGCTGCGCCTGGGCGGCCAGGTCGTGCCCCTGGACCGGCAGAGCCCGCCCGCGCGCCGCGACGTCATCCTCGCCGACGCGGGCGCGGCCGCCGTCGTCCACGACGGGCTGCCGGGCCTGCCCCCGCTGACGCCCGCCGAGCTCCTGGCCGGGACCGTCGAGGCCGGGGTGCCCGCCGAGCCCGCACCCGCGTCGTTCCTCTTCTCCACCTCCGGCACGACCGGCCGGCCCAAGGGCGTCGAGGTGCGCGACGCCGGGGTCCTGCGGCTCGCCGAACCCGGCTGGCTCGACCACGGCACGCGGTACGCCTGCCTGGCCAACCCCGCGTTCGACGCGATCAGCTTCGAAGTGTGGGTGCCGCTGCTCACCGGCGGCACCTGCGTCGTGCTCGACGACGAGACCGTCCGGGACCCGCGGGCGTTCGCCGACGCGCTGGTCCGCGAGCGCGTCGACACGATGTTCGTGACCGCGACGCTGTTCAACGCGGTCGCGGAGACCGTGCCGGACAGCTTCTCGACGGTGCGGCGGGTCGTCATCGGCGGCGAACAGCTCAACGCCCCGCTGATCCGCCGCTGGTACCGGGCCAACCCGGACGCGCCGACCCGGCTGCAGAACGGCTACGGCCCGACCGAGACGACGACGTTCGCGCTGAGCTACGCCATCCCGCGGGGCTTCGACGGCGACGTCGTGCCGATCGGCCGTCCGCTGCCGGGCACCGGCGCGGTCGCGGTGACCGCGGACGAGCGCGTGGCCGCCGAGGGCGAGCTGGCGGAGCTGTACATCTCGGGAGCCGGGGTCGCGCTCGGCTATCGCGGCCTGCCCGCGGAGACCGGGCAGCGGTTCGTCCGGCTGCCGTGGCTCGACGAGGGCCGCGCACGGTTCTACCGCACCGGCGACCTGGTCCGCGTGCTGCCGGGCGGGCGCTTCGCCTACGCCGGGCGCACCGACCGGCAGGTGAAGGTCCGCGGGTTCCGGATCGAGCCGGGCGAGCTGGAGCAGCGGCTCCTCGCGCACCCGGAGGTCCGGCAGGCGCATGTGGCGGTGCGCCGCGCGGCCACGGCCGAACTGCTCGCCTTCATCGTGACCGGTGACCTTCCCTTCGACGCCTTCGAAGCTCATTTGAGCGAAACAGTGCCGGCCTACATGCGGCCGCACCTCGTCTTCCGCGTCGAGGAACTGCCCCGGAACGCGAACGGGAAGGTCGACGAAGGAGCGCTCCTGGCCGGTGGGTTCCCGCCGTGGCGGCCGGACACCGGCGGTGCCGCGACCCGGTGGGAGCGCGAGGTCCTGGACGTCGTCGGGGACGTCCTCGGCCTTCCGGATCTGCACCCCGGCGACACGTGGCTGCGCTCCGGCGGCGACTCGCTCAAGGCGCTGCGGCTGCGGTTCGCGATCCGCGAGCGGTGGGGCGCGGACCTGGCGCCCTCGGCGGTGCAGCGCGGGTCTTTCGCCGATCTCGCCGGCGCCGTCTCGGCGGCCGAGCGGGCGGCCTATCCGGAGCCGGGCGCGCCGACGACCGCGACGACGGCGCCGGCCACCAGCGAACAACAACGGCTTTGGCTGCTGCAGCAACGGAACCCCGCCTCCACGGCGTATCACGTACCGCTCGCTTTCCGCGTCACCGGTTCCCCCGATCTCGACGCTCTGCGCCGGAACGTGCGCGGCCTGGTGGAGCGGCACCCGGCGCTGCGCACCGCCTTCGAGGCGACGTCCGACGGCCTGCGGCAGGTGGCGAAGGCGCCCTACGACCCATGGACCGAGCCGTCCGAGGACTTCTTCACCGCGCCGTTCGACCTCGCGTCGGGCCGGCTGCTGCGCGCGGCTTGGCGGCCGGACGGCACGCTTCTGCTGTGCCTGCACCACATCGCGGTCGACGGCTGGTCGCTGAACATCCTGTTCCGCGAGCTGTCCGGCGCCTCGCCGCGGCCCGCCGGGCACACACCGTTCGACTTCGCCGGGTGGCAGTCCCGGTGGTTCGCCTCCCCCGGCTACCAAGCCCAGCTGACCGAACGCGTCGACGATGCCGAGCCGGCCGGCGAAGCGTCGCTCACCGGGCGGCTGCGGACCACCACGATCGGGCGTGAGCGTGTCGACGAGTGGGCCGGCGAGCTGGGCCTGACCCGCTTCCAGCTCCTCCTCGGTGTGTTCGCCTGGAGCCTGTACGCGGTGACCGGGCGGACCCGGCCGCGGATCGCCGCGCCGGTGGCCAACCGGCCGGTGCGGGAGTTCGAGGACGGCGTCGGGATGTTCGCCAACACCGTCCGGCTGCCGCTTTCGGTGGACCCGGACGAGGACCTGGACACCCAGCTCCGCCGGCTCGGCCAGGCGTCGGGGGCCGCCCTGGACCGCCAGGACGTCGCGTTCGCCGACCTCGACCCCGGGTACGCGGCCTTCGACTACCTGTTCGTCCTGGAGAACACGGACTTCGGCGCGCTGAGCCTGCCCGGCTGCACGGTCAGTCCACAGTGGATCGAAGCCGCCGAGGCCAAGTGCGCGCTCACGCTCTCGGTCGTCGAACGGCCGGACGGGTTCGACTGCCTGTGGGAGTACGGCGAAGGCCACTTCACCGAAGACGAGGCGTCGGCGCTCGGCGACGTCTTCGAGCGCGCCCTGAACGGCACCGCGCGGACCCCGGCCGAGCTGGCCGAGCCGTACCGCCGCGACCACGGCCGCGGCGTCGCGGCGGAGTTGACGTGGGAGACCGTGGCGGAGGGCTTCGCGCGTCAGGTCGCGTTGACGCCCGACGCCCCGGCGCTGACCGGCGAGACGACACTGACCTACGCCGAACTGGACGCACACGCGGCGCGGCTCGCAGCCACCCTGCCCGGCGACGCGACCGACATCGCGCTGTACTTCCGGCCGTCCGCCGAGCACATCGTCGCGCTGCTCGCGCTCGCGCGGCTCAACATCACCGCGGTGCCCCTGGATCCCGCGTACCCGCCCGCGTTGCTGCACGCCATGCTCGCCCGGGTCCGGCCGAGCTGCGTCCTGCTCGCTCCTGGGGAAGCGTTCGAAACGGACGTCGAACGGCGGTACGTCACGCTCACCGGCGGGCCGGTGCCGGACGTCCCGGCCCGGCACACCGGACGGCCGCTCTACACGCTGTTCACCTCCGGCTCGACCGGTACGCCCAAGGGCGTGCGCGTCCCCGACCGCACCCTGGCCAACCTGCTGCAGTGGCAGGACATGCCGCCCGCGGCGACCCAGCAGTTCTCGATGCTGTCGTTCGACGTGTCGTTCCAGGAGATCTTCACGACCCTGTGCGGCGGCGGCCGGCTGCACCTGGTCCGGCCGGAGTGGCGGCACGACGTCCCGGCGCTGCTGGCGCAGCTCGAAACCGCCGGCATCGAACGGATCTTCCTGCCTTACGTGGCGTTGCAGCTGCTGGCCGAGCACGGCGTCCGGCTCGGGCGGTACCCGTCGCGGCTGCGGGACGTGATCACCGCCGGCGAGCAGCTGGTGTGCACGCCGGCGATCCGCCGCTGGTTCGCCGGGCTGCCCGGCGCGCGCCTGCACAACCACTACGGCCCGACCGAAACCCACGTCGCCAGCGCGCTGACCCTCGACGGCGATCCCGCGGGCTGGCCCGACCGGCCCGCCATCGGCCGTCCGGTGGCGAACGCGGTCCTGCGGGTCGCCGACGCCGCGGGCGCCCCCCTGCCGCCGGGACAGGTCGGCGAGCTGCTCATCGGCGGTCTCGCGGCGAACCGCTGCTACCTCGGCGAAGCGGCTCCGGAAAAGTTCGCCGAACTGCCGGAGCTGTACTACCGCAGCGGCGACCTCGCGCACTTCGACCGCGCCGGGCTGCTGCACTTCGATGGCCGGGCCGACCGGCAGGTCAAGCTCAGCGGGCACCGCCTCGAACTCGGGCAGGTCGAGGCCGCGCTGCTGCGGCACCCCGACGTCGTCAACGCGGTCGTCGCGGCCGAAGGCGACCGGCTGACCGCGTTCCTCGAATGCCGCCGGACGCCGACCGCGGCGGAGCTGGGCGAGCACCTCGTGCCGCTGCTGCCGCCGCACGCGCGGGTCGACCGCTTCCGCGTCGTGGCCGCCCTGCCGCGCACGCCCAGCGGGAAGCTCGACCGGGACGCCGCTGCCCGGACCCCCGGTGAGGATCTCCACCGGACGGCCGCGGCTCCGTCGAGCGAGCTGGCGGCGCTGTTCGAGGAGGTGACCGGCGCGCCGATCGGGCCCGACGAGACGTTCTTCGCCGCCGGTGCCACCAGCCTCTCGCTGATGCGGTTCCACCTGCGCTGCGCGGAAGCGGGCTACCGCTTCACCGCGGCCGACCTCTTCGAGCACGTCACGCTCCGGGACCTGACGCGCCACCTCGAAAGCGGGCCGGCCGCGGCCCGGGTCGTTTCCGAGGCCGCCGCCGACGAACCGGTGGCCGTCGTCGGCATGGCGGTGCGGCTGCCCGGCGCGCCGGACCTGGCGGCGTTCTGGGACCTGGTCGTCGCCGGTCGCCGGGGCATCGAGGAGTTCGCGGCGCCGGAAGGCCTCGTCGGCGCGCGCAGCCTCCTGGACGGTCCCTTGGCGTTCGACCCGGAGCACTTCGGGATCAGCCACCGCGACGCGGCGCTGATGGATCCGCAGCAGCGGCAGTTGCTGATGGCCTGCGTCGAGGCGCTGGCCCACGCCGGGATCGCCGGGGCGGACCGGATCGGGCTGATCGCGGGCTGCGGCGAGAACACGTACTTCCAGCAGATGCTGCGCGAAGGCGACCCGGCCGCGCTGCCGGACGGCTTCCAGCTCGCGCTGCACCACGAGAAGGACTTCCTGGCCACGAAGGTGGCGTACCACCTCGACCTTCGCGGTCCCGCGCTGACGACGCAGACGGCGTGTTCGAGTTCGCTGGTCGCCGTCCACCAGGCCGCCGGGATGCTGCGCGGCGGCGAGGCGGACGTGATGCTGGCGGGCGGGGTGCTCGTCGACGTCACCCTGGCCGAGGGGTACCGGTACCGGCCGCAGCACATCTTCTCGGCGGACGGCCACTGCCGCCCGTTCAGCGACGACGCGGACGGCACGGTGGGCGCGAGCGGCGTCGGCGTGGTGGTGCTGAAGCCGCTTTCGGCGGCCCGTCGCGACGGCGACACGGTGTACTCGGTGATCAGGGGCTCGGCGCTGACCAACGACGGCGCGGTGAAGCAGGGGTACAGCGCCCCGTCCCCGGCCGGGCAGCGCGCGGCCGTCCAAGCCGCGCTCCGGCGGGCCGGGCGCTCCGGCGCCGACGTCGGGTACGTGGAGACGCACGGAACGGGCACCCGCCTCGGCGACCCGATCGAGGTAGCGGCCCTGCGCGAGGCGATGCCCGATTCGACGGGCTGTGCGTTGTCTTCGGTGAAGAGCCAGCTCGGCCACCTGGGCGCGGCGGCGGGCGTGGTGGGCCTGATCCGCGCGACCCTGGCCATCCACCACGGCGTGCTCCCGCCGACGGTGGACTTCCGCGCGCCGAACCCGGCGTTGGACCTGGGGCCGTTCCGGGTGCCGACGCGGGCGGAGCCGTGGCCCGCGGGACCGCGGGTGGCCGGGGTGAGCAGCTTCGGCATCGGGGGAACGAACGCTCACGTGGTCCTGGAGTCGGTCCGGCCGGCGGCTGTTTCGGCTCCCGAACCGGCGCGGTGCCTGGTGCTTTCGGCCCGCAGCGCCGCGGCGCTGCGCGTGGAGGCGGCCCGGGTGGCGGAGTACCTGGCGGCGCACCCGGAGTCCTATGTGGACGTGCTCCGGCACCTGCAGTCGGGCCGCCCGGAGAACAGGTGGCGCATGGCGGCGGCCGGAGAGGACGCGGCCGCGGCAGTGGAGTGGCTACGCACGGCCGAGCCGCGGGAGGTGACGCCCGCACCGGGCACGCCCGCTCCGGCCCGGTCGAGCGCCACGACGCCTCCCGCCGAGCCCGCGCCCACCCCGGAGCTTTCTCGTGAAAGCTCCGCCCCCGCACCGCCGGATGACGCGAGGGTCGTGAGTGAGAAACGGGGTTCTAACCCTGTTTCCCACTCACGACCAGCCACGGCAGACCCGGGACTTTCACCTGAAAGTGGCGCTCCCGCCGAGTTGGCCGCGGCCTGGCTGGCCGGGGCCTCCGTCGACTGGGGTCACTCCCCCGCCCCCGCGCCGTGGGACTTTCCGCCGCCGGCCTTTGCTCTGCGCGACTTCGACTTCCCGCGCCGGGCCGCCGTCGCCCGGCTGCCCGAGGCCGGCTGGCTGCACCAGCCCACCTGGGTCCGTCTCCGCCGGGCGACCACCGCCGCCAGAACCGATCGCGTCCTCGTCATCTCCGGCGAAGGCCCGCTCACAGCGCCCGCCCTCGACGCCGTCTACCCGCGCGTCGTGCGGGTCCACGCCGCCGACCACTTCGCGCGGCTCGGCCCCGACACCTTCGAAGCCGACCCCGCCGACACCGCCCACCTGCGTCAAGTCCTCGACGCCCTGCCCGGCGCCGGAATCGACTGGCTCCACACCCTCCCCCTCGGCATCACGGGCCCCCTCGGCGAGGACTCCCTGAGCCGAGCCCGCCGGGCCTGCCTCGACACCCCCGCCGCCCTGCTGCGGGCCGCCCATGACCGTCCACTCAGGACCTGGTGGGTGTCCGCCGGGGCCGCTCCCGCGAACACCGCCGTCACGCGCCCCGAAGGCGGGCTGCTCGCCGGGATCACCGCCGTCGGCCCGCAGGAAAGCGGCGTGCCCGGCCACTGGGTCGACCTGCCCGACCCCGACCTGGACGCACTGGCCGACCTCCTCACCGGCCCGCCCCCACCGGACCGGGTCGCGCTCCGGGCCGGCTTCTGGTGGACGCAGGAAAGCACCCCGGTCACCGCCGGCGGGGCCATCCACGCGGACGGGACCCACCTCGTCCTCGGCGGCACCGGCGGCATCGGGACCGCCGTCGCCGAAGAGCTGCTCGTCCGGACTGCCGGCCGGGTCGTCCTGCTGGCGCGCGAGCCCTACCTGCCCGAGGAGCTCAAGCCGTGGGCGGACCGCGTCGGCTTCCTCGCCGCCGACCTCACGACGATCACCGCCGAGGAAGTCGACGCCTGCATCGGCACGCCCCTGGCCGGGATCGTGCACGCGGCCGGAGTCCCCGGCGGCGGGCTCATCGCCACCCGCGGCGAAGGCACGCAGTCCGCCAAGCTCGCCGGCGCCCTCCTCACCGAGCGGCTCATCGAACGCCACCGGCCCGCCTTCGCCGTCTACTGCTCGTCGCTGTCCGCGCAGTTCGGCGGCACCGGCCAGCTGGACTACGCCGCCGCCAACGGTTTCCTCGACGCGCTCGCCCACCGCGACGGCCCGACCGCCCGGCTCTCGATCGGCTGGGACGTCTGGCGCGACAGCGGCATGGCCGTCACCGCGCTGGAAACCGACGCCCGGCACCAGGCTCACCTCGCGGTCGGCCTGAGCATCGACGAAGGCCGCCGCACCTTCGCCCGCGCGCTGGGGTCGGGGCTGCCGCAGCTCCTGGTCGCGACGACCGGCCTCGAGACCGCCCGCGGGTTCCACGAACGTGACACCACCCCGACGACGGCAAAACCTGCCGAAGCGGATCTGACCGAAGAAGTGCGCGCTCTCCTGGGCGTCGCCGAACTCGACCCGGACGTGCCGCTCTACGACCTCGGTGCCGACTCGTTGACGCTGCTGGACGTCGTCGACTCGGTGAAACGCCTCTACGGCGTCGACCTCGACCTCGCCTGGCTCGGCCCGGAAGTGACGATGGCCGCGTTGCTGGCGAAGCTCTCCGAAGCGGCCGACGCCGGCGAAGTCGTGGTGCAGGTCTGGCGCGAAGGGACGACACGAGACGTCCTGTGTCTCGTGCACCCGGTCGGCGGAGACGTCCACGCCTACCGCCCGCTCGTCGAGGCCCTGCCCCCCGAACTCGGCGTCTGCGTGATCGCCGACCCGGCGCTGAGCCGCCCGGAACCGCCCGGGTGGTCCGTCGAGGACCGGGCCCACCGCTACTACACGGCGCTGCACGAGCGGTTCCCCGGCCACACCTGGCAGCTGGCCGGGTGGTCGTTCGGCTCCTGGGTGGCGGCCGGCATGGCCGCCGAAGCCGAGCGGGCCGGGCAGCCGGTGCGCGCCCTGCACCTCATCGACCCGCCGCCGCCCGGCGCGAGCGCCGCGGACTACAGCGACGCCCAGCTGGAAACGGTGTTCGAGCGCGAACTCGGCGCGTCCGGCGGCGCCGCGGGCGAGCACGCCCGGCGGCTCGCCCGCGCGTGCCGGGCCAACCTGCGCAGCATGACCGGGCACGCGCTGCCGCGGCTGAGCACGACACCCAGCCACGTCTGGCTCGCCGCCGAACCCGAACCCGGCCTGCCGGTGGCGGACCGCGGTGGCTGGCGGGCGCTGCTGCCCGAGCCGAGCCACTGGCGGGAGCTGCCCACCACCCACTACGGCATCGTGCGCGCACCGCACGTCACGGAAATGGCCGCGGCCATCGGACTGTGAGACCCACAGGGAGGAAAGGAAACCATGGAGCAGTACGAACTCGACGCGGTCAAGCGGATCACGACGCGGCCGCCGCGCGACTTCCGGACGCTGGCGGTGCGGGGCCTGACCCCGGTGATCGGCGCCGAGGTCACCGGCCTCGACCTGACCCGGGAGCTCACCGAGGAGCAGCTCACCGAGCTGAAGACGGCGTTCCTGGACCACCACGTGCTGGTGTTCCGCGACCAGGACATCACGCCGGACGACCACCAGCGCCTGGCCGCGAACTTCGGTGAGCTGCGGCCGGTGAACCCGCCGCCCGAGCACGGCAACCCGTACATCCTCGAGGTCGCGACCGCCCCGGAGTCGGCCACCGTGTTCGGCAACGGCTGGCACGCCGACGGGACCGCCGACGCCGAGCCGTCGCTGGGCTCGATGCTCCACATCACGCGGATGCCCGAGCCGGGCAGCGGCGGCGACACGCTCTTCGCGAACATGCACCTCGCGTACGACATGCTGTCGCCGAAGCTGAAGGAACTGCTGGCCGGGCTGACCGCGATCCACGACGGCGCGCACGCCTTCCGCGGCCACAAGATCCCGGAGGGCTACGAGCCCCCGGTCAGCGAGCACCCCGTGGTGGTGCGGCACCCGGAGACCGACCGGCCGCTGCTGTACGTCAACCCGGCCTACACCTCGCGCATCCCGCAGCTGTCGGGCGACGAGAGCCAGGCGGTGCTCGACCTGCTGTTCTCGGTCGTGCCGAACCGGCCGATGCTGGCCTGCCGGGTGCGCTGGGAGCCGAACACGCTGGTGTTCTGGGACAACCGCTGCGTCCAGCACCACGCGACGTACGACTACTACCCGTACACCCGCTTCGGCAACCGCGTCGCGATCAACGGCGGCCCGCTCAAAGGCTGACACCTTACCAATCCGGCCAAAAGCAGGCCGCCCCTCGCGCGGCACGCAACCGTTGCCACGAAGCCGTTCGGCCGTGGCTGTGGTCGGATTGGTAATCGGTCCAAAAAGGAGTTCCATGTCGTCCGAACCCGTGGTGGACGTCCGCGATCCGGCCGTCCTCGACGACCCGATGTGCGGCTACGACCGCGTCCTCGCCGAGGCACCGGTCTGCTGGGCCCGGCTGCCGGACGGCGGCGAGGGCTGGCTCGTCACCGGCAGCGCCGAAGTCCGCGCCGTGCTGTCGGATCCGGCCGTGCGCAACGATCCCAGCGGCCTGCCGGGACAGGGTGCGCAGACGCAGGAGGAGGCGTTCCTCGCGCTGGGCACGCCGCCGGAGCACCTGCCCTACCTGCGGGCGAGCCTGCTCAGCCTGGACGGGGCCGAGCACACCCGGCTGCGCCGCAGCATCAGCCACGCCTTCGGCGCGTCCCGGGTCGCCACGCTGCGCCCCCGGGTGCAGGAGATCGTCGACGGCCTGCTCGACGACCTCGGCTCCGAGACCGTGAACTTGCTCGACGAGTACGCCTACCCCCTGGCCATGGCCGTGGTCTGCGAGCTGGTCGGGGTCCCCGAAGCGGACTGGGCGGACTGGTGGCGCTGGGGCAAGGTGCTCGTCGAGGGCGACCCGGCGCGGATCACGCCGACGCTGGGCGAGATGTTCGCCTACTGCCACGCCCTGGTCGACCGGCGCCGGGCCGAGCCGCGCGAGGATCTGCTCAGCGAGGTCGTCGCCCAGGACGACTTGACCGACGTCGACGCGGTGGCGCTCGTGGTGTTCCTGGTGCTGGCCGGGCACGAAACGATGGCGCACATGCTGTCCAACGCGGCGCTGGCGCTGATGCGCGACCCCGCCCAGCGGGAGCTGCTGCGCGCGGAGCCCGAGCTGTGGCCGGCCGCGGTGCGGGAGCTGGTCCGCACCGACGGTCCGGTGCAGCTGGCCCGCCTGCGCTACGCGGCGGCCGACCTCGAGGTGGGCGGGGTGAAGATCAGCGCGGGCGACCCGGTCCAGGCGGTGCTCGGCGCGGCCAACCGCGACCCGGCGCAGTTCGCCCACCCGCACGCGGCCGACGTGCGCTGGCAGGCCGAGCACGGCGGCCGCGAGGGCAGCGTCGGATTCGGCTGGGGGCCGCACTTCTGCCTCGGCGTGGCTTTGGCGAAGGTGGAGGCCGAGGTCGCGCTGCGCAGCCTGTTCGACCGCTTTCCCGCGGTGCAACCGGTGACCGAACCGGCTTGGGTACCGCTGCCCCGCGGCCGCCACCGGGTCGCCTTGGAGGTGCGGCTGCGCTGAGCACCCCGCCCGGCCGGTGTCTTGAATGAGTCATTCAGGACCTCCGAAGACCTGAATGACTCATTCAAGACGTTTGGCTGGGCCGCTCACCGCGCCGGCCGGAGGTGCCGCTCCGCGGACTCATCGTGGTGCGCGGGCGTAGAAGCCGACCGGCATCGTCACGTCCGCGGTGGACGCTCCGCACTCCAGCATCCACAACGCCGCCGCCGGACCGAGTTCGCGGCCCAGGACCTCGAGCGCGGCCGGGTCCGGGGCCACCGCCCGCGCCTGCTCCACCCCGCCCACGAACGCTTCCGGGTCCCAGCCGCCCGAGTCCGCGTCGCCGAGGGAACGCGCGCCGTCGGTCATCCACGCGGCCGGCAGCGGTTCGGGCACCCCGAGCAGGCCGTGGGTGCGTTCCCCGGTCAGCACTCCCATCCAACGCGAGCTTTCCGGGGTGGGCCGGGGCCCCGTCCACCGAGGCCGCCCGTCCATGTCCGGGAGCTTCGCCGGGGCGCCGGACACCGCCCAGCGGCCGGCCCACTCGACGGCCAGGCCCGGCGCGCTGCGGCTCGCGGGGTTGTGGAACCGGGCCATGTCCCAGCGGTTGCCCACCGCGACCGCGGCCAGGTCGCGGTGCGGCCAGACCCGCGCCTCCCACCAGAACCCCCACGGGAACGCCGCGGTGTGCCCCCACCACCAGTCGTCGCCGAGGTCCGGGTCGGCGAGTTCGAGCGTCAGCCCGGAAAAGGAGCGGACGCCGTGCGGGCTCGGGCGCGGTGCCCGCGGGGTCACCATCGCCGCGAGCGAGTCCGGCCCGACCAGCCCGCGGTCGCCCCGGGCGGTGCGCAGCAGGGATTGCAGCAGCCGCGCGAAGTCCTCGGCGCTGGTGTACATCCCGACCCCCGGGTAGGCCGACGTGCGCAGCGGCGGGCTCGGCAGGCACCAGTCGCCGAACGCCAGGTACCCGGTGGCGCGGTCCGATACCCCGGTCGCCCACGGGTTCCGCGTGCCGTCGTCGATGCTCGTGCCCGTCATGCCGGTCGGGGCGAACACGTCCCGGTGGACGCGGGCGCCGTACGGTTCGCCGGCCAGGTGCTCGACGACCCCGCCGAGCACCCCGACGCCGAAGCTCGAGTACGAGTAGGACCCCGGAGCCGTCACCAGCGGCAGCACCCCGCCGTACTCGACCGCGCGCCCGGCCTCGTGGCGGCGCCGGACGTAGTCGAGGACCGGCTCGGCCGGCGTCGTGGGCGCCGTGGCGGTGACGATGTCGCTGTAGTAGCCACCCTGGTGGGCGGCCAGCATGGCGGTGGTGACGGGCGCCGCGCCGCGACCGCGCAGCCCCGCGGGCAGCACCTGGTCGACCGGCGTGTCCAGGCCGACCAGGCCGGCCTCGGCCAGCTGCATGAAGGCCAGCCCCGTGACGGGTTTGGTGAGCGAGCCCGCCGGCGCGGGTGTCCCGGCGGTCATCGGCGTGCCCGCGGCCAGGTCCGCGAACCCGGTCGCGGCCGTGCGCAGCTCGTCGCTCGTCGCCACCGCGACGGCGACGCCGGGGGTGCCGGTGACCGCGGCCAGCCGCGGCAGGACGGTGCCGAGCGCCGTCATCACATCGTCGAGCATGCTTCTCCTTGCCAGACAGTCCACAAAGGACTATGTCAGCCTTCGGCGGTGTTGTAGTTGACGATCCGCTCCACCATGAGGGCGGCCGCGCCGGCCAGCGGGCTGTCCGCGTCCCGTCTCGCCACGTCCGGCAGCCGGTGGGCCTCTTCCGCGGCGACCGCCACCATGCCCCACAGCGCGTTGAAGCCCGAAGGGTCGGCCGGCTTCTCCGCGGCCGCCTCGACCGTCCCGACGCCGTCCTCGGCGGCCACGGTCAGCGCGCCCATTTGCCGCAGGGTGCCGGGATCCCGCTCTTCGGCGGCCACCACGCTCCAGCCCGTCACCTCGGTCTGCCGCAGGGCGGCGAGCAGGCTGCCCACACCGCTGACAACGATGTCAGGCAATACGAGGGCCACCGGTCCCCACGTCATCGGCAAGGCGGACCGGATCGCTCCGTCGAGCCCCGGTTCGGCCACGTCGTCCTGGTAGACGAAGACCAGCTGGAACGTCCCGGCGTAGCGCGCCAGGTACTTCACCGTGTCCAGCTTGTGCTCCCCGAACACGACGACCACGCGCACGGTGAGCCCGCTCTTCACCAGTTCGACGACGGCTTCCAGGCTCCGGTCGAGGATGGTGACCCCGGGAGCCAGGCAGTGCAGTTCCTTCGCGTACGGCGCACCGAAGCGCGTTCCCAGCCCGGCGCAGGGCAGGATGATCGAAACATCAGGGGTGGGTACGGACGAAGCAGGCATCGAATGGCCCTCAAGTTCTGTTGACGGTCAGGAGCCCTTACGCGCCACAGTAGTCACCGGAGGCAGCTGCGCGCGAGAGGATGTCGATCGCCGTAGACTGCCCGGAATGCGAGTGCTGCTCTCCACGTACGGGACCCGCGGCGACGTCGACCCGCTGGTGGCCCTTGCGGTCCAACTGCAGGCGCTCGGCGCGGAGGTGCGGATGTGCACCCCGCCGGACGAAGAGTTCGCGCACCGGCTGGGCGGTCTCGGGATCGACGCGGTGCCGGTCGGGCCACCGGTGCGGGCGCTGATGCGCGCGACGGCTCCCCCGTCGGCGGCGGAACTGTCCCGGTACCGGACCGAACTGGTCGAAACGCAGTTCGACGTCTTCCCTTCGGCCGCCGACGGGTGCGACGCGCTGGTGGCCGCCGGCCTGGCGCAGGTCGCCGCGCGGTCCGTGGCCGAAGCCGCGGGTATCCCCTACGTCTACGTGACCTATGCGGCCGTCAACCTCCCGTCGCCGCACCACGCGCCGCCACCGCGGCCGGGCTGGCCGGAACCGGAAGGCGCCGACAACGCGACGCTGTGGAAGCTGGACGCCGACCGGGTCGACGCCCAGTTCCGGGAGCCGCTGAACGCCCACCGGGCCGCCCTCGGCCAGTCCCCGGTGGACGACGTGCGCGGCCACATCTACTCCGACCGGCCGTGGCTGGCGGCCGACCCGGTGCTGGGCCCGTGGCCGGCGTCGCCGGGCCTCGAAGTGGTCCAGACCGGCCAGTGGACGCAGGTGGACGAGCGGCCGCTGCCGGCCGAGCTCGTGGCGTTCCTGGACGCGGGCACCCCGCCGGTCTACGTGGGCTTCGGCAGCATCAGCCCGGCGCCGGACATCGCCCGCTGGGCCGTCGAGGTGAGCCGCGCCCGCGGGTACCGCGTCCTCGTCTCCCGCGGGTGGGCGGACCTGGACCTGGTCGACGGCCAGGACGACTGCTTCGCCATCGGCGAGGTCAACCACCAGCGCCTGTTCGGCGAGCTGGCCGCGGTGGTCCACCACGGCGGCGCGGGCACGACGCAGGTGGCCGCGCGGGCCGGCGTCCCGCAGGTGGTGGTCCCCATCCGGCTGGCGGACAACCCGTACTGGGCCGGGCGGGTGGCGGCCCGGCAGGTCGGCGCGGCCCTCGACGGCCCGACGGCGACCCTGGAGTCCCTGCGCGTCGCGTTCGACGCGGCGTTGACCCCCGAGACCCGGGCGCGGGCGAAGGCCCTGGGCGCCGAGATCCGCACCGAGGGAGCGGCGGCGGCCGCGCGCCTGCTGCTCGGCTCCCTCCGATGAGCCGGACACCCCGCGAAAATAGTTTCCGGGCCGTGTTGATCCGCGAGCCGCTCGTTCGACAAGAGGGGGCGAGGGCCGAGAGGCGACCCCGCGGAACGAGGAGCACACGATGTCGAAGTACATGCTGATCATGCGGGGCACCGACGAGTCGAACGCGGCCATGATGGCCGACATCGAGGCGTCGATGGCCTCGACCCGCCAGTACATCGAAGACATGCTCAAGGCCGGGGTCCTGCTCGCGGCCGAAGGGCTGGACGAGCCGCGCAGCGGCGTCGTGGTCGACTTCGGTGCCGAAGCCCCGGTGGTCACCGACGGGCCGTACGGGGAGACCAAGGAGCTGTTCGGGGGCTACTTCCTGCTCGACGTCGCCTCGAAGGAGGAAGCGGTCGAGTGGGCCAAGCGGATGCCGGCGACCCGCGGGTCCAAGATCGAGGTCCGCCGGGTGGCCGGCGAAGACGAGGTCCCGGCCCGGGCCGCGGACGAGAACTGATGCACGCGGCCGACGTCGAGGCCGTCTGGCGGATCGAGTCGGCGCGGATCGTCGCCGCGCTGACCCGGTTCACCGGCGACTTCGGGCTGGCCGAGGACGCGGCGCAGGAGGCGGTGGCCGAGGCGCTGGTGTCGTGGCCGCTCGACCCGCCGGCCAACCCGGCCGGCTGGCTGCGGGCCACGGCCCGGCGGCGGGCGATCGACGCGATCCGCCGCCGGACCGCCCTCCACGACCGCTACGCCCTGCTGGCCGCCGACGGCGAACCCGGCCCGGGGGACGCCGACCCCGACCGGATCGACGACGACGTCCTGGCGCTGATGTTCGTCAGCTGCCACCCGGTGCTCTCCCGCGAGTCCCGGGTGGCGCTGACCCTGCGCGTGGTCGGCGGCCTGACCAGCGAGGAGATCGCCCGCGCGTTCCTCGTGCCCGTCCCGACCGTGCAGGCCCGCATCACCCGGGGCAAGAAGACGATCGCGGCGGCCGGAGTGCCGTTCGAGCTGCCGGCGGCCGGCGAACGGCGGGAGCGGCTGGGCGGCGTGCTCAGCGTCCTCTACGTGATCTTCACCGAGGGGTCGACGGCGACGTCGGGTGAGCAGCTGCTGCGCCCCGACGTCGCGTACGAGGCGATCCGGCTGGCCCGCACGCTGGCCGCGCTGCTGCCGGACGAGCCGGAGGTGCACGGCCTGCTCGCGTTGTGCGAGCTGACGGCCGCGCGCTTCCCGGCCCGGACCGGACCGGACGGCGCGCCGATCCTGCTCGAGGACCAGGACCGGCGCCGGTGGGACTTCTCGGCGATCCACCGCGGGCTGGCGGCGCTGGCCAAGGCGTCGGCCCGCGGCCTCGGCCCGTACGGCCTCCAGGCGGCGATCGCGGCCACCCACGCGGCGGCGCCCTCGGTCGGGGAGACCGACTGGGACCGGATCGTGGTGCTCTACGAGGCACTGGGCCGGGTCGCGCCCTCACCGGTGGTCGAGCTCAACCGGGCCGTCGCGGTGGGGATGGCCTCGGGGCCGGCGCAGGGCTTGGCCATCGTGGACGAGCTGGTCGCCGCGGACCGGCTCCCGGGTTCGCACCTGGTCCCGACCGTGCGCGGGGAGCTGCTGGCCCGCCTCGGCCGGCACCCGGAGGCACGCGCCGAGCTGGAGCTGGCGGCCCGGCTGTGCGCCAACCAGCGCGAACGCTCGGTGCTGCTGCGCAAGGCGGCCGCGCTGGGCTGACCCGGACGGCAGCGGCACCGTCCGAAATGGACGGTGCACGGGATCGGCAGTTGCGCCGATCGGGTGGCATCCGGGCCGGCGCACCAACCGGTCCGGGACGTCCGGAGTGGTGGGTGCGCACTCCGCTCGTCCGCCCCTGGGGGAACCAGCTCATGCGCGCTCTTGCCCGGTCGTCCGCCCTCGCGCTCGCGGCGGTGGCGTTGTCCGCCGCGGTCACGGCTCCGGCCGAGGCGATCCAGCCGCCGTCGCCCGGACAACCCCACGTGAGCCTCCCCGCGGGGCGGATCTTCTACACCAACCCCGGCACCGACCCCACCGCGCCGAACGCGGGATTCCCTTCGCTGTTCAACGCGAGCGTGACGAACCCGGACGGCAGCCGCACTTCGCGGCTGTTCACCACGTACGGCGTCGGCACCGACGCGCCGGGCACGAACGCCACCGCGATGCGGACCTCCACCGACGACGGCGCCACCTGGAGCCCGGTCACCCTGCCGAGCCGGTGGGCCGGGATCACCAACGCCGTCCGGCTCGCCGACGCCGCCGGGACGGTCGTGACGATCGACTTCGAGCCGATCACCCTGTCGCGGTCGGCTCCGGATCCGGACCCGTCCACACCGTACAACGAGAACGACCGGGTCTTCGGCCGCTGGACCCTCACCGGGACCACGATGACCGCGGCCGGCACGGCGACCACGAGCTATCCCGGCTCGCCGCCGACCCTCTGGGCCCGCTTCCAGCGTGGCATCCTGCTCCTGCCGGACAGCCGGACGTTGCTGGCCACCGTGTACGGCGCGACCGCGAGCGGCCCGTTCACCGCGCTGATGCGCAGCACCGACCAGGGTGCCAGCTGGGTCCAGGTCACCCGCTTGGCCGAAGGCGCGGGCTGGTCGGAGGCGAACGTCGCGCCGACCTCCGACGGCAAGCTGATGGCGTGGCTGCGCCGGGACACCACCGTCGCGGGAGAAGACCGGTACCTGCCCGACCTCTACTACACCCAGTCGTCCACTGTGGATGGATCGGGCAGCTGGACGGCGCCGGTGAAGATGTCCTCGGACACCGGGAACTCGCCGGGTTCGGTGCTGCTGGGCAACGGCGCGGCGCTGCAGGCCTCGGGACGGCCCGGCAACGTGGTGCGGTACAAGTACTCCGGCACATCGGGCTGGCAGGACTGGACCGGCCGCACGACGATCTACACCAACCAGCCCACCGCCGGCACGGGCACCGGCGGGCGGTCGCTCGCGGCGTCCGGCTCCAGCAACACCCTCGCGGTGACGCCCCTCACGGCCAACACCGCGCTCGCGGTCGGGGACAACTGCGCGAGCTGGGGCTGCCCGGCCACCGCGTCGGGCTACCCGCACGGAACCTCGCAGTCGCTGTGGAAGTCGGTGCTCGAGGTGAACACCGGCCAGTGGGGCACGATCGACCTGCAGACGAAGTTCCGGCGCGGGGAGATCGCGTTCGTCGACCCGGCGTTCACCACCTACGGCGACGGCCGGACGTCGATCGGCGCGTACGCCTTCGACGGTGACGTCCGCCCGGACTCCTCCGTGGTGACGGCGAACCGCAGTGTCACGCTCCGGCTGGACCGCGCCTACGCGCTGACCGGCGTCGGCGCGCACGCGCACCTCACCGGGCCCGCCGGCCTGACCATCGAAACCTCTCTCGACGGCGTGACCTGGTCCACGCCCGCGCAAGGCAGCCGGTCCGGCATCCTGTATCCGCTGAGCGCGCCGGCGACCGCCCGGTACGTGCGGCTCAGCGACCCCAATCCCCCGGTCGGCGACGGTTCGTCGTTCCTCGACGAACTGCAGCTCTACAGCACGCTGGACGGCTTCGAAGCCAACGTGCCGGGAGCCGCCCCCGCCGGAAACGGCCTCACCACGGCGACGGGCGCGGTCGTCGTCGCCGGGGCCCCCGCGGTCGAGCCGATCTCGTCACGGTTCCTGCGGATCACCGACACGAGTGACACCGCCGTCTCCCGCATCGCCTGGAACCACGGCACCTCGTCCGCCGCGGACTACGAGTTCGAGGTGCGGGCGAGCGGCACCGGGACGCACGGCCTGCTGTTCAGCGTCCTGGGCACGGACTCGGCGGGCAATCCCGTTACGCCGTACCACTTCCTGCTGGACGCGGTCAGCGGCAAGTTCTACCGCTACGACTTCGCGAACGCGACCTGGGGCGCACCGCTGGGCACCGTGGCCGTCGGGTCGTGGACGTGGAACTCGGTGAGCGTCGCCGCCGGGCCCGCGTCGGCGACCTTGACCGTCAACGGCCAGGCGGTCGCCACCGTCGCACCGTCCCAGCCGTTCAGCAGCCTGACGGGCAACCAGCTGTCCTCGACCGGCACCGCCCCGGTCGGTGACGACTGGTTCGTCGACGACGTCGGCTACGCCCGGCCCTGACACCCGCTAGCCGGCCCGGGCGGCCAGCAGGCTGTGGGCGGTGTCGGCCACGGTTTCCTCGACGGGACGGGACCGCCAGCCGAGCACGCTCCTCGCCTTGTCCGTGCGGATCACCGGGACCCGGCCCAGCCGGCCGGCCGCTTCCCGCATGGCCGGGTCGGTCTCGGCGGCCGCCCGCACCTCCTCGGCGGTCAGCTCGCGCGGGGGCAAGCCGCCGACGGTTTCGGCCAGGATCCGGGCCATCTCCAGGAAGCTGATCGACTTGCCGCTCGCGGCCAGGAACCGCTCCCCCGCCGCCCGCGGGTGGGTCATCGCCCGCACGTGCAGGTCGGCCACGTCCCGGACGTCGGCCACGCCGAAGGACAGCGGTGGCACCACCGGCAGCTCGCCGTCGAGCATCGCCCGCACCAGCGCGACCGACGACGACGGGCGCCCGCCGAGGACCGGCCCGAAGATGCCGGCCGGGTTGATCACCGCCAGCTCCGGGCCGCCCGCCGACCGGACCTGCTCCCACGCGGCCCGTTCGGCGATGACCTTCGAACGGACGTACGCGCTGTTGGGGTCGGCGGGATCCGTCCAGTCGGCCTCGGTGTACTCCGCCCGCGGCGTCGCGCTGTAGCCGACCGCGGCGAAGGACGACGTCAGCACGACCCGCCGGACCCCGGCTTCCCGGGCCGCGGCCAGGACCCGGACGGCGCCGTCGCGGGCCGGGCGGATCACCTCGTCGTCGTCTTCGGGCGAGGCGGGCGGGAACGGGGAGGCGACGTGGAGCACGTAGTCCACGCCCTCGGCCGCCTCGGCCCAGCCCGCGTCGGCACCGAGGTCCGCGGCCACCACCTCCAGCTCTCCGGGGCCGGCGATGGCCCGGACCTCGGCCGCGCGGCCCGGGTCGCGCACGGTGGTGCGGACGCGGTGGCCGTCGGCCAGCAACCGCGCGATCGCGTGGCCGCCGAGGTGCCCGGTGCCGCCGGTGACCAGGACGAGGGTGTCGTTCATTTCAGTCCTTTGTGGAGTGTCAGAATCGGTCGATCAGGGCCAGCAGCCGCGGGACGAGCCGTTGCGCCGCGCCGGAGTCACCCCGGTCGCGGGCGTCCCAGAGCCGCGCTTTCAGGCGCAGGTACTCCAGCCGCAACCGCAGCCGCTCGATCTCGGCTTCGAGCCGGTCGGCGTGGTGGTCGAACAGCTCACGCTGCTCGGCGGCCGCGGCGTCCCCGCGAGCGAGCAGGTCGAGGTAGCGCCGCAGGTCCTCGACCCGCAGCCCGGCCGAGCGCAGGCACCCGAGCGAATCGATGACGTCCATGGTCGCGGCGTCGTACCGGCGGTGCCCGCTGCTCGGATCGCGCGGCACCGGGCCGACCAGCCCGATCTGCTCGTAGTAGCGCAACGTCGGCTCACTGAGCCCGCTGCGCCGCGACGCCTCGAGGATCGTCAGCCACACCTGCTCGCCCGCAACTCCTGCCGCCATGGCACCAGCATGCAGAACTTCAAGCACTTGAAGTCAAGACGACCGCGAGGAACCCCCGGAAGCGTGCTGATCATCCCCGGAGGTGAGCACCGCCAGCCCGAGCGAGGTGATGAGGTGGGTCGCGAGGTTCTCGTGCCGGTCGGTCGTGATGAGGCCCGCGTCGCGCAGGACGCCCGTGTGGTGGCTGACCGTCGCCGGGGCGACCCCGGCCTGCTGCGCCAGGCGGGTGGTGGTCCCGCCGGTGACGGCCGAACGCAGGATCGTGGCCCGGGTGGGGCCCAGCAGCGCGCTCACGTGGTCGCCCTCGCCGTGGCAGCCGGCGAGCAGCCGGGCGCGGGCTTCGATCGGAAACACCAGGACCGGGCGCAGCCGCGGGTCGGCCAGGGCCACCGGGTGGAAGACGCCGAAGTAGCTGGGGACGAGCACGAGGCCCCGGCCGTCGAGGCGCAGGTCGCGATCGACCGGGTAGTCGACGGCGAGCACCGGCGGCCGCCAGCTCGTGGCCGGGCCGAGCCAGCGCAGCAGGCCTTCGGGACCGTCCCGCAGGTACCGCTGGATGCCGCCGGCGCACGCGATGCGCAGCCCGTCGCCGATCACCGGGAGGTCCGGTTCGAGCACGGCCTCGAAGTACACGCGCAACGCCTCGTGCAGGTGCCGCACCGCGGCGGTCTTCCCGCGGGCGAGCTCGTCCAGCCACCGCGCGGCCGGCGCCCGGGGCCGCCGGAGCAGGCCGACCTCCTCGCGCATCCGCCGCGGCGAGGCCGACACGACCGCGTCGGCCCCCTCGCCGATGTCGCGCACTTCCTCGGTGGGTGTGAGGAAATCCGGGAAGTAGGCCGCGTGCGGCGCGACCGTCGTCACCGTGTGCACCGCGAGCCGGACCGCCCCCGCCGCGCACGCGCGCTCCCGCACCCGGCGGCGCCAGCGCTTCAGCGGCAACCCGCCGCCGCGGTGCTGCAGGACCTGCGCGCTGCCGACGACCTCCCACAGGAGATCGATCTCCGGTTTCAGCCGCGTCCGCGCGAGATCGGCGTCGGTGAAGTGGATCCGCATCTGTGGCACGGCGTCCCCCCGGACTCCTCAGTGACCACCCGCAGTCCAGGTGTTCGCGACCCGGCGGCCAAGTACGGGCGGGCCCCGGCGTCAGCCGATCGGACCAGCCGCTCACCGAGCCGGCGGCCAAGCGCACCCCTCATCCGGCGCTGCTCCACCACACCGGATGCTCGACGAGCTGCCCCCGGAGCCGGTCACCGTGACGTGGATGGTGAGCGGGTCCACGACGACCTGCCAGGTCCGCGCTGCGCCGGCACCCGTCCGGACCAGGTCCGGGATTCGCTCGAAGGGCAGGGCGCGCAGGTCGAAATGCGGGACGGCCGCGGCGGTGGGCGCGAACACCACCGACAGCCGCCGCTCCTGGACGACCGCGGTGAGCACCTGGGAAACGTCCGCGGTCCGCGCCAGGGAGTCGACGGCCCGGCGCAGCTCCCCCGCGTCCAGCAGGGTCCGGTCCGGCCCCACGGTCACCGTGGCGGAGCCCGAGGAAGACGTGACCGAGGTGACCGACGTGGCCGGCGGCTCGGGCGGCTCCTCGTGGGTCTCCGGGCCGAACAGCTCGGCACGGAACAGCCCCAGGACGACCGCCGCGGCGAGCAGCAGCCCCGTCAAGGTGGCCGCTCCGAACGCGCAGCCCTCCGGCGGAGTGCGCAGCAAAGCGGACTCGGGAGCGGATTCGACGGCGGCGCCCGCCATCCGGCGCGCCCACTCCGGCGCCGGGCGCGGCACGATCCGGGCCTGCCACGGCCGGTCCGGCGGATACTCGACCACGACGACGTCGCCCCGCCGGAAGCCCGGGAGGTCGACCAGGTTGACGTGGTGGGTCACCGCGACCCGGTACGACGGCGCGTCGTCCGGCGCGACCGTGAGGACGAGGTCGACCGGCACGTCGCCGGTTTCGGTGCCGCCGGCACGCAGGCTCTCGACCTTCGCGAGCGCCACGTGGGGAACGACCGCCGCCTCTCGCGCCCGCCGCGGTATGCCGGCGGCGAAGAGGAGCACGCCGTAGCCGAGCGGAAGCCCCAGCGCGATCAGGATCAGAGGAACCCGCTCGAGGATGACGCCGACGACGAAGGCGCTCAGCGTCCCTCCGACGACACCGCCGGTCAGGAACCCGCGGGCGAGGGCGACCGCGCCCCGGTGGGCCGGCGCGGCGGTGTCGTGCACGGTGGACATGGCGGGGCTCCGGACTCTCGAAGGTCTCCGGCGGGCTCGTCCGCGGGAGTACCCCCAGGCTGGACCGGGCCGCGCGCTACCGAACCCAGGTTTCCGTCACCGGGCGAAAGTCACGCGGCCGGTGATCGCCCTGGCGCCGCCTTCGACCATGCCGGACAGCGCGAGCCCGTCGTCCTCCCGGCGGCCGTGGGTCAGGACGGTCGCGCCGGAGAACACCGGGCTGGACAGCCGGTACTCGAACGACGCCACCGGCCGGTCCGCGTGGCGGCGCGGGATCTCCAGCAGCAGCAACGCGAGCAGCGGCCCGTGCACCACGAGTCCGGGATAGCCCTCGACCCCGGTCACGTACGGCCGGTCGTAGTGGATGCGGTGGGTGTTGTAGGTCAGCGCGCTGAACCGGAACAGCAGCCGCGGCCCGGTCGGCGTGCCGATCTTCCAGTCGTGCGGTGGCTCGTCGGCAGCGACGGGCGCGGCCAGCGGCCGGTGTTCCCCAGCGGGTTGAGAGCGGTAGACGACGTCCTGGTGCTCGGTCAGCAGCAGCTCGGCACCGCGCCGGTACTCGTGCCGGACGGTCACGAACGCCATCTGCCCGCTCCGGCCCTCCTTCACCGCGACCTCGGCCAGCTCGCTGCGGCGGTCGATCCGGTCGCCGATCAGGATCGGCGCACGCACCTCCAGCCGGCCACCCGCGATCATCCGGCGGCGGTCCGGGATCGGCGGCAGGAACCGGCCCTCCGCCGGGTGGCCGTCCTCGCCGAGCGCGGCCTGCGGGATCGGCTCGAGGAAGTGGAACCAGTGCCACAGCAACGGAAGCGGCTCGCGGAGCCGGGCTGCGGGCCCGGGGAGGTCGAGCAGCCCGGAGAACGCCTCCGTCGGCCAGGGACCGATCACCTCGGACGTCCCGGCCGCTTCGGGCCGCCAACCGGCGACGGCGTCGCGCAGGTCGGTCACCGCAGGCCGCCGCGGGCGACGAGCTGGCCGACGATGACGTTCTGCTGGATCTCGTTGGTCCCCTCGCCGACGATCATCAGCGGCGCGTCGCGGAAGTACCGCTCGACGTCGAACTCGGTCGAGTAGCCGTACCCGCCGTGGACGCGGATCGCGTCGAGCGCGACCTCCATCGCGGTCTCCGAGCAGAACAGCTTCGCCATCCCCGCTTCCAGATCGGCCCGCTCCCCCGCGTCGTACCGCCGCGCGGCGTGCAGCAGCAGCTGACGGGCGGCGGTCAGCTTGGTCGCCATCGTGGCCAGGTGGTTGCCGACGGACTGGTGCTTCCAGATCGGCTTCCCGAACGACTCCCGTTCCTGCGCGTACCGCAGAGCGTCGTCGAACGCGGCCCGCGCGACACCGGTCGCGCGGGCGGCGACCTGGATGCGGCCGACCTCGAGACCCCGCATCATCTGCGCGAAGCCCTCCCCCTCGGCCGTCCCGAGCAGCGCGTCCGCCGGCACCCGGCAGCCGGCGAAGGTGAGCTCGCAGCTTTCGACCCCTTTGTAGCCGAGCTTCGGCAGGTCCTTGGAGACGGTGAAGCCCGGCACCTTCTCGACCAGCAGGATGCTGATGCCCTGGTGAGCGGGCTGCGCCTGCGGGTCGGTCTTGCACAGCAGCGCGACCAGGCCGGACCGGCGGGCGTTGCTGATCCAGGTCTTGGTCCCGTCGACGACGTACTCGCCGCCTTCCTTCCGCGCCGTCGTGCGCAGGGCCTGCAAGTCGGAACCGCCGCCGGGCTCGGTCAACGCCATCGTGGCGCGTAGCTCGCCGGTGGCCATCCGCGGCAGGTAACGCCGCTTCTGCTCCTCGGTGCCGAAGGTGAGGATCAGCTTCGCCACGACCGTGTGGCCGCCCATGGCGCCGGCGAGACTCATCCAGCCGCGAGCCAGCTCCTCGGTCACCAGCGCGTAGCACCGAGTGGAGACCTCGAGGCCGCCGTAGGGCTCGGGGATGGCGAGCCCGTAGACGCCGAGCCGCTTCATCTGCTCGATCAGCTCGCCGGGATAGGTGTCGGCGTGCTCGAGCTCGCGCACGACCGGCCGGACGTCGCGGTCGACGAACTCGCGGACCGTGTCCACAATGGCCTGCTCGACGTCATCCAGCTGGTCCATGGGTCTTCTCCTCGGGCGGGGGTGATCCGGTTGCCCCCTACCTTGGCACCGGGTGGCCGAAGGACCGGCCGCAGGGCGATTGACCCTGCCGCACGGAAACGCGATCCTGGGAGTCTTGCCCGTTCCTGGAGGGGGAACCATGCGACGATTCTCCGTGCTGCTCTGCGCACTTTTCCTGACGGCCACCGCCGTCCCCGCGTCGGCCGATACGCCACCCGAACCGGTTCCCGGCGACAGACCGCCGCTGGGGATCACCTGGGCCACCGGGGATCCCTACTGCGTCTACCAGTTCAGCGAGGACGTCGTGAAAGCCGCGGCCGACCAGCTGGTCACTTCAGGACTGCGGGACGCCGGATACGAATACGTCATGCTCGGCGACTGCTGGCAGGCCGCCCAGCGTGACGCCGACGGCAAGCTCACCGCCCGCGCCAGCTTCCCGTCCGGCATTCCGGCGCTGGTGGACTACGTGCACTCGCGCGGGCTCAAGATCGGTTTCACCAGCGGCACCGGCGCGAAGACCTGCAGCGGCCAGGCGGCGGGCTCGCTCGACCACGAGAGCCTCGACGCGCAGACCTTCGCCGGCTGGGGCGCGGACTACCTGCGCTACGACACCTGTTACAGCGTCAACGGCGACGCGCCCGCGCGGGTCAAGAAGATGGCCGACGCGATCAAGCTCACCGGCCGGCCGATCACGCTCGAGGTCGACGACTACGACCGTGAGCAGAGCCCGTGGCGGTGGGCTCGGGCGGCCGGGGCGCAGATCTGGCGCACCTACAAGAACGCGACCTTCAACTTCGGTTACTCGACGGGCAGTCTCGACAAGCAGTACGGCCTGGACGGCTACCCCGGCCCGGGTGGCTGGAACAACCCCGGCTCGTTCACCTTCAGCTACCTCGACCCCGCGGAACGCCAGGCCAAGCTCGGGCTGTGGGCGGTGCTCAACGCACCGCTCGTGACCGACATGGCGCTCGCGGCCGACGTCACGCTTCCGGCCGCCGAGCTGGGCAACCCCGACATCATCGCCGTCGACCAGGACTGGGCGGGCGTCGGCGGGCACAAGGTCCGCGACACCGGCTGGACCGAGGTGTGGACGAAACCGATGTCCGACGGCTCGGCCGTCCTCGTGCTGTTCAACCGCGGCGAACTGGCCGCGCCGATCACCACCTCCGTGGCCGACGCCGGGCTCCCGGCCGCGTCCGGATATCGCGTGCGCGACCTGTGGACCGGTGACGAGACCGAGACGACCGGCGCGCTCGGCGGGACGGTCGGGCGGCACGCGGCCACCGTGCTGCGCGTGTGGCCGGCGACCGTGACCGCCGCGCCGCGGACGTCGCTGACCGTCGAACTGCCCGACTCGGTGCCGCCGTCCCAGCCGGTCACCGCGACGGTCCGGTTCACCAACGCCGGCTCGACCCCGGTCACGGGTGCGCACCTGCAGCTGACCGCGCCCGCGCAGTGGCAGTTCGACAGCCCCGCCGAGTCGGACACCGCGACCGTCGCACCCGGCGCCACGTGGGAGACGGTGGTGACGCTGCACCCGTCGGCGACCGCCACCCAGGCGTTCAAGATGCCGGTCACCGTGTCGTACACGACCGCGCAGGGCACGCGGACCGCGACCGCGTCGGCCGAGGCACCGCTCATGCTCGCGCCGAACCCGCCCTCCACCAACGGGTTGCTCAACACCCAGCCGTGGATCTCGTCGGAGAACGGCCTCGGGCCGGTCGAGCGCGACAGCACCGACAACGGCCATCCGCTCACGATCAACGGCAAGACCGACGCGCACGGCGGGCTGGGCGCGCACGCCCCGTCGGTCGTGCGGTACTACCTCGGCGGCAAGTGCAAGCAGTTCACCGCGACCGTGGGCGTCGACGACCGCGGGCCGGGCGGGACGCTCGGCTTCCGGGTGCTCGGCGACGGCGTGGAACTGGAGGCGACCGGGGACCTGCGGCACGGGGACGCCGCGCAGCACCTCGTCGTGCCGGTGACGGGTGTGCAGGTGCTCGCGCTCGCCGTCGACGACGCGGGCGACGGCTCCGCCGGGGACTGGGGAGACTGGCTGTCCCCGTACCTCAGCTGCTGAAGACGTGGGTGCCGCCGGTCCCGGCCGGCGGCACCCCTGCCGTCAGAAGCCGGGGAACACGCGGCGCAGGTCGTCGAGCGTGACGCTGCCCTCGATGGTGACACCCTTGTCGTACGGTGCCTTCAGCCGGCCGCTGACCAGCCGGATGAACGCCTCCGCCGGCCCGTCGAACGTCGCCGTGGGCGCCTCGAGGTCTTCCACCACCGTGACCGCGTCGTCGATCACCAGAGCGGCTCCGGGGAACGCGAGGGACACCGGGTTCGCGAGCTCGGCCGGCTTCGCGAGGAAGCCCAGCATGAACCCCAGCGGCCCGGTCAGGAGGTCGACGAGCACCTCGGCCGACCCGGCGGCCACCCCGGCGTCCGGGTCGAAGGCCACCCGCACGTCCCACGAGTGGTTGGCGACCTCGCTGAGCCGCATGCCCAGCGCGGTCGCCAGCGGGACCGGCTCCGGCAGGAACCCGAGGTCGACGGTCAGCGACGAGCGCTGCTCCGGCGTGAGCGCCTCGACCAGTTCGAGCCAGCGCCCGTTGTGCTCCAGGAAGCCCTCGGCCTGCGCCCGGGGCGTGGACCCGTCCCAGCGGGCCCAGATCGTGGGGTTGTCCTCGGCCGCCACCGTCTCTCCGGCGGCCCTGGCGATCGGTGCGCGGCCGATCTCGGCGCCGCTGCCGAGGTGGGACAGGGCCTGGGCGACGGTCCATTCCGAGGCGCCGCTGGTGATGGCCAGCTGGTCGTCGGTGAGGGTGCGGACGAGGCCGGCGAGCACGTCGTGCTCGGCGCGCAGGGCGGCGATCGTGCGGTCCACGAGTTGACTCATGCCACCCTCAACTCCCGGAGGGACGCGTGTGTTCCGCTGATCACCGTGCGGTGCGCGGGCCGGCGGCCGGGCAGGCTAGTTTGCTCGGATGAGCCTCCTCGATGACGTGGCCGAGCGCGACGGCTGGCGATGCTGGGTGTGCGACGAGCCGGTCGACCCCGGCATGTCGGTGAACGACTCGCGGGGGCCCAGCGTCGACAGCCGGACCGCCGACCGGAAGGCCAAGATCGCCGAGCGGCTCGCGCACCGCGGGTGCAACACCCGCAAGGGCGCGGTCAAGGTGGTCATCGCCTGGCCGGACCGCCTGCACGTCGCCGAACCCGCGCCGCTGATCACCGTGGCCGGGCGGCTGGAACGCAAGGGCGGCCGCGAGCTGGTGGCGCGGTGCCCGACCAAGCAGGACGCCCAAGAAGCGGCGGACTGGCTGGTGGACCGGTTCTCCCGGCTGGTCCCGGGGCTGCCGGTGACCGCCGGGGTCGAGCCGGGCGGCGGCCAGTTCCTCGTCATCCTGGCCACCGGCCGCCGCTGAGCCGTCGCTAACCCGT
Organism: Amycolatopsis ponsaeliensis; assembly: GCF_030182635.1. Classification (NCBI taxonomy): domain Bacteria; kingdom Bacillati; phylum Actinomycetota; class Actinomycetes; order Pseudonocardiales; family Pseudonocardiaceae; genus Amycolatopsis; species Amycolatopsis ponsaeliensis. Next base: position 68,633 of record NZ_JAPZLD010000027.1, on the reverse strand, counting down.
CGCGCGGTGGACCCCGCGGCAGGCACCGTGGTAGAAGTAGAACGTGTTCCATTTCTGACCGCCGGTGTTTGGGGTGCACGGATGAGCGTTCCCACGGTGACCGAGCTGCTCCTGGCCCGCGCCGGGGACGAGCGTCCGGGCCTGCGGTTCGAGGACGAGACGTATTCGTGGGCCGAGCACGTCCGGGCTTCGGCCCGCCGCGCGGCCGACCTCCGCGCGACGCTGGACTGGGACGAACCGCCGCACGTCGGCATTCTCGCCGACAACGTGCCGGCCTTCTCCGTCCTCTTGGGCGCCTGCGCGTTCGCCGGGGCGGTGCTGGTCGGGCTCAACCCCACCCGGCGCGGTGAAGCCCTGGCGCGCGACATCCGGCTCGCCGACTGCCAGTTCGTGCTCACCGAACCGAAGTACCAGCCCCTGCTGCGAGGACTGGACCTCGGCGGGATTCCCGTGCGGGACCTGGACTCGTGGCCGTCGGCGGACGCGTCGCTCGACCCCGTCCCCGCGTCGGCCGACGATCTGCTCATGCTGATCTTCACCTCCGGCACCAGCGGCGACCCGAAGGCCGTGCGCTGCACCCACGGCAAGATCGCGTTCCCCGGCGCGATGCTCGCCCAGCGCTTCGGGCTGTCCGCATCGGACACGGTCTACGTCACGATGCCGATGTTCCACTCCAACGCCGTCATGGCAGGCTGGGCGGTCGGGCTCGCCGCCGGCGCGAGCATCGCCTTGCGCCGCCGGTTCTCCGCGTCCGGCTTCCTGCCCGACGTGCGGAAGTTCGGCGCGACCTACGCCAACTACGTGGGCAAACCACTGTCCTATGTGGTCGCCACTCCCCCGCGCCCCGACGACGCGGACAACTCCCTGCGTCTCGTCTACGGCAACGAAGGAGCGAGCGCCGACCTGTCCGCGTTCGAGAAACGCTTCGGCTGCAAAGTCGTCGACGCGTTCGGCTCGACCGAGGGCGGCGTGGGGTTCGCCCGCACCGACGACACGCCGCCCGGCTCACTCGGCAGGCCGGCCGAGGACGTGGCCATCCTGCACCCGCACACCGGCCTGCCGTGCCCGCCGGCGGAATTCGATCTCGACGGCCGGCTGACCAACGCCGGGGAAGCCGTCGGCGAACTGGTCAACACCACCGGCGCCGGCTGGTTCGCCGGGTACTACCGCGATCCCGGAGCCGACGCGGAGCGGCTGCGCGACGACCGGTTCCACACCGGCGATCTCGCCTACGCCGACGCCGACGGGTTCTGCTACTTCGCCGGGCGGCTCGGCGACTGGCTGCGCGTCGACGGGGAGAACCTCGGCACCGCGCCGATCGAGCGCATCCTGCTGCGGCACCCCGCGATCACCGACGCCGCCGTCTACGCGGTGCCGGACCCGGTGACCGGGGACCAGGTGATGGCGGCCGTCGTCACCGGCGGCACGCCCCTGGACCCCGTGGACTTCGGCCGCTTCCTCGCCGATCAGCCCGACCTCGGGCCCAAGCAGGTGCCGCAGTACGTGCGCACGGTCCGGGAACTGCCGCGGACGTCGACGTTCAAGGTCGTCAAGCGCCGGCTCGCCGCCGAGGGCCCGAACTGCCCCGACGTGATCCGGCGGCGCACGGGACAGGACATCGCCTACACCGTTCCGGCTTCGGAGGACACGCCCGCCTGAGGGGTTTTCCGATCTCCCCGCACCGGCTACAGTCACTCGCTGGGAGCGCTCCCAGGCAGGGCGGGCGAGCACGAAGCTCGCCCCGTCGTCCTAGGGAGAGAAGTGCATGCGAAACAGGACACTGGCAGCCGGCCTGATCGCCGTCTGCGCGGCGACCGGCGTCGTCGTCACCACCTGGACCAGCGCGCAGGCCGCCGGATCGGCGTACTACACCGACCCGGGCACCAACGCGGCCAAGTGGGTCGCGGCGAACCCCGGTGACTCGCGGACCGCGGTCATCCGCGACCGCGTCGCCGCCGTACCGCAGGCGAGGTGGTTCACCACCACGAACACCACCACCGTGCGCGGCGAGGTCGACGCCTACGTCGGGGCCGCGGCCGCCGCGGGGAAGATCCCGATCATGGTGGTCTACGACATCCCCAACCGGGACTGCGGCGGCGCGAGCGGCGGCGGCGCGCCGTCCCACGACGCGTACCGGGCGTGGATCGACCAGGTCGCGGCCGGGCTGGCGGGGCGCCCGGCGGCCATCGTGCTCGAACCCGACGTGCTCGCGCTCATGACGAACTGCCAGAGCGGCGACCAGCAGAGCCAGACCACCGCGTCGATCGCCTACGCGGGCAAACGGCTCAAGGCCGCGTCGGCCCAGGCGAAGGTCTACTTCGACATCGGGCACTCCGCCTGGCTTTCGCCCGGCGACGCGGCGGGCCGCCTGCGGGCCGCCGACATCGCGAACAGCGCCGACGGCATCTCCACGAACGTGTCCAACTACCGCGCGACCGCCGACGAGGTCTCCTACGACAAGTCCGTTCTCGGTCAGCTCGGTGACTCGCGGCTGAAAGCGGTGATCGACACGAGCCGCAACGGCAACGGCCCGCAGGGCAGCGAATGGTGCGACCCCGGCGGGCGCGCGATCGGCACGCCGAGCACCGACCAGACCGGCGACGACCGGATCGCGGCGTACCTGTGGGTCAAGCCGCCGGGCGAGGCCGACGGCTGCATCGCCACGGCCGGCCAGTTCGTGCCCCAGCGGGCCTACGACCTCGCGGTCGTGGCCGGTCCGGCCCCGACGACCGAGCCCACGACGCCCACCGCGCCGACCACCACGACCCCGACCACCACGACCCCGCCGCCGTCCGGCGGCTGCAAGGTCACGCAGCGGGTGGTCAGCTCCTGGCCGACCGGGTACACCGGCGAGGTCGTCATCGAGAACCGCGGCGCGCCCGTCGACCACTGGACGCTCACCTTCTCCGCACCCGGGGTGACCGTCAGCCAGGGCTGGAACGGCACCTGGACCGACACCGGCGACGTGGTCAAGGCCGAAAACACACCGTGGAACGGCGCTCTCGCCACCGGCGCGACCGTCACCATCGGGTACAACGCGGACTACAGCGGTGGCACGCCGCCGTTCCGGTCACCGGCGCTGAACGGCACCTCCTGCGCCTGACCTCCCCGTGGGAAGACGGCGAGGGCCGGCCCGGCGCCGGCCCTCGCTCCCGGGTTCAGGCGGTGGTCGTCCGGTGGGCCGCGTAGTGCGCGGTGCCGATCGCCCCGGCCACGGCCAGGACGAAGCCGGCGGCCGCGGCGGCGGTGAAGCCGTCCCGGACGCGGTCGTCCAGCACCGCCACGCCGATGAGCGAGGACACCGCCGTGTTGGTGGTGAACATGATGGCGGTGACCGCGGTCGCCCGGCCGCGTTGCAGGGCCATCGCGAACGCGACCGCCGCGACGAGCCCGTTGGCGATCATCGCCCAGAGCGCCGGCTCCAGGGCGAGGCGCCAGACCGGCCCGGACGCGTCGAGCGTCCGCGCCGAGATCCCGACGGCGCTGAACCCCAGGCCGCCGCAGAACCCGAGCACGATCGGCGACCAGCGGCCGGTGTTGCGCTGGGCCGTGAACGCGACCGCCGCGATCACCACCGCCACGCCCACCAGCGCCAGCTTCCAGCCGGACGCCAACGCCCGCGCGGGGCCCGGATCCGCGGACAGGCCCAGCAGGACCAGGCCCGTCGCCCCGACCCCCAGCGCGGCCCACCCGGCGCCGACCAGCCGGACACCGAGGATCGCGGAGATCGTCGCGGTCACGCCGACGCTGAACGCGAGCACCGACTGGACCAGGAACAGCGGCAGGCGGTGCAGCGCGGCGGCGGCGAAGACGAACCCGAGCAGGTCCACCCCCACCCCGAGGAAGTAGAGCGGCTGCCGGCGCAGCGCGACCAGGTCCTGCGGCGAGCCGCCGAAGGCCCCGGCCCGCCGCACCCCGGCCGACTCCAGGATGGAGCCGCTACCCGAGGCGACGGCGGCCAGCACGGCGAGGACGTATCCGAGGATCACGGCCTGAGTCTGTCAGCCCGCCCGTGACCGGCGACCGGGCCGGTGCCCGGGACCGGCGTCCACCGGCCCCGGACCAGCGGCGGACGGGCCCCGCTCACCGGCACCCTCCTCGACCGCATCCGGTCACCGCGCGCTCTCGCGACGGAACTCGTCGCGCCGGTCCCGCTCGGGCTCGGTCGACCGGGCCGACATCCTGGCCAGTCGTTGCGGGGTGGGCCAGCGGACCTTGGTGGCCCAGCCGAGTTTCTCGAACAGCCAGATGACGCGGGCGGAGATGTCGACCTGCCCGCGGAGCACCCCGTGCCGGGCGCAGGTCGGGTCGGCGTGGTGGGAGTTGTGCCAGGATTCGCCCATCGACAGGATCGCCAGCGGCCAGAAGTTGGCCGAGCGGTCGCGGTTGGTGAACGGGCGCGTGCCGATCATGTGGCAGATCGAGTTGACCGACCAGGTGACGTGGTGCTGCAGGGAGACCCGCGCCAGCCCGGCCCAGAGGAACGCGGTCAGCGCGGCCCACCACGAGCCGCCGAGCAGGCCGCCGAGCGCGGCCGGGACCAGCACGGTCGCGGCGACCCAGACCGGGAACAAACGGTCGACCAGCCGGATGTCCGGGTCGGCGGCCAGGTCGGGGGCGAACCGGGCGATGTTGGTCTTGTCCCGGCCGAAGAGCCAGCCCAGGTGGGCGTGCCAGAACCCGTGGGCCAGCGCGAGCGGTGACGTGCCGTAGAGCCATGGGGAGTGCGGGTCGCCTTCGCGGTCGGAGAACGCGTGGTGCCGGCGGTGGTCGGCGACCCAGCTGATCACCGGGCCCTGCGCGGCGAGACCGCCGGCGACCGCGAGCGCGATCCGCAGGCCGCGGTTGGCGGTGAACGCGCCGTGGGTGAAGTACCGGTGGTACCCGACGGTCACGCCCACCGTCGTCACGACGTAGAACCCCGTCGCGATCCCGATGTCGAGCCGGCTCAACCCCCAGCCCCACACCAGGACCACCACCGAGACCAGGGCGAGGAACGGGGCGAGCAGGAAGATCCGGATGGTGATCAGCTCACCCCGGGAGTGCTCCCCGGCGAGGATGGGCTTCGGTCCTGACGGATGGCGCGGGGTCGTTTTCACGGCGGTCATGACGGATTCGATTCGAGAGGGTGGTGCGGGAACACCCCGCGGACGACGACGGGGTGCCGGCAGCCGCGGATCACGGCGACAACGTGCGTGGAGGCCCGAGCACGGGAGCGGCGACGGCGGCCGCGCGCGAGGTGTGGATGATCAGGGTTTCGTGCAGCCGGACGATCTGCAACGGCCGCCACGTCGACCGCGTCGCCGCCACGATGCGCAGATCGGTCCGGGAGCCGGCCCGCCGGTGGCAGGCGACCAGCACTTCGAGTCCCGCCGAATTCAGGAAGCTCACCCGGGAGAGGTCCACCACGAGCCGCCGCGGGACCCGGCGCAGGATCACGTCGACGGCCCGCTCGACCTCGGGCGCGGTGTACAGGTCGAATTCGCCGTCCAGGGCCAGGATCGCAGTGCGGCTGACCAGTTCCTCCGTCAGCTTCAGGCCGGACGGGGGCGGCGGTGTCCCGTGGGCGCCGGACATGAGCAGGACCGCCGGTTCCGGCGGGATGTCGGAGCCACGGCGAATGGTCAGCGCACTGAGCTTCATGGGTTCGCTCCAGGCGTCGCCGTCCGGCTCTCACCACATCGGACACTGTGCGGCCCCGCTGTGGACGTCCGGTCATCGGCTGTCGGTCGTCGCAAGAGCGGGGACTGGGCACTTCGGCGCTGTCCTCCCCAGCATAGCGCTCCGCGGCAGCGCCGAACGCGATCGTTCAGCCGAACTTCGCCCGGTCCCGCACATGATCACCGCCGCACGATCCGCCTTTGTCCATTGCGGACAGTCCCGGGGAACGGCATCGGCCGGCTCGCCGCGGCCGGTTGCCGAACGACCCCGGAAGAGGGGGCGCACGACTCTAGCCCCGGACCGCCGGAGGGAACACGGTTCGCTGCATGACACAAACCCGACGGTGAGAACCGAGCACAGTCGTCCACCCCCGCTCCCGGCTGCTGTGCGCAGCCGCCGCTCCGAAGGGCCCGTGTGATCACGTTCGGTCTCCTGAGTACCTATCCGCCCACGCTCTGCGGCCTCGCGTCGTTCACCGCGTCGCTGCGTGCCGCGCTGCCTCCGGGCTCCGCGGGCGGGGTGGTCCGCGCGGTCGAGTCCGCCGACCCCGGAAGCGGCCCCGAAGTGGTCGGGCACCTGGTCGCCGGCTCGCCGGAGAGCTGCCGCGCGGCGGCGGCCCTGCTCGACCGGGACGACGTGGCGATCGTGCAGCACGAATACGGCATCTACGGCGGCGCGGACGGCGAAGACGTCCTGCGCGTCCTCGGGCTGCTGCGCGTACCGGCGATCGTCGTGCTGCACACCGTCCTCAGCGCGCCGACCCCGCACCAGCGCGCGGTCCTTGACGGCGTGCTCGCCGCCGCGGCCGCGGTCGTGGTGATGAGCGAGACCGCGCGCGCCCGGCTCGTCGCCGGGTACGACGTCCCCGAGGGCCGGCTCGTGGTGATCCCGCACGGTGCCCCCGACAACGGTGGCCCGGCGGCGGCGCCGCACCACAGCCAGCACCGCCAGATCCTGACGTGGGGCCTGCTCGGCCCCGGCAAGGGCATCGAATGGGGCATCGAGGCGATGGCCCTGCTGCCCGCCCAGTGGCCGGAGCCGCGCTACCTGGTCGCCGGCCGCACCCATCCGAAGGTGCGAGCGCAGCAGGGGGAAAGCTACCGCCGGTCGCTGCAGCTGCGCACCGAGCGGCTCGGCGTGCGCGACCGGGTCCGGTTCGACTCCCGCTACCTCGCCGCCGCGGCGCTGCGGCGCCTGGTGGCCCAGGCGGAAGTGGTCCTGCTGCCCTACGACTCCCGTGAGCAGGTCACCTCCGGGGTGCTCATCGAAGCCGTCACCTCGCGGACACCGGTCGTGGCGACCCGCTTCCCGCACGCCGTCGAGCTGCTCTCCGGGGGTGCCGGACTGCTCGTGGACCACCGGGATCCGGCGGCCATCGCGCACGCGCTCCAGGAGATCCTCATCGACCGGGCCGCGGCGAGCCGGATTGCCGCGGCCGCCGGGATCGCCGCCCGCAGCCTCGGCTGGGCGTCGGTGGCCGCGCAGTACAGCCGGCTCGGCGCCGAGCTCGTGTCCGCCCGGGCCCGGGTCGTGGCGTGATGCTCGACGACCGTCACCTGCTGCGCATGTCCGACGACGTCGGTCTCCTCGAGCACGCGTGCGGGGCCATCCCGCGTCGCGAGCACGGGTACTGCCTCGACGACGCCGCTCGCGGCCTGGTGGTGCTGAGCCGCGAGCCGGACCTGTCCCCCCGGCTCTCGCGGCTGCAGGAAACGCTCTTCGCCTTCACCGCGCACGCGCACGAAAGCGGCCGCTTCCGCAACCGGCTCGGCTACGACCGCGGCTGGCAGGACGCCCCCGGGCTCGGCGACTGGTGGGGCCGCGCGCTCTGGGGGCTCGGCAGTACCGCCGCGCACGCCGGACGCGCGTGGCTGCGCGCCGAAGCCCATCTGCTGTTCGACGCGGGAGCCCGCCGCCGGTCGCCGGACCTGCGCGCGATGGTGTTCGCCGCGCTGGGCGCCGCCGAGGTGCTCACCCGGTTCCCGGCGGACGAGCAGGCGCCGGCGCTGCTCCGCGACGCCGTCACGACGATCGGGCCGGTCCCACCCGGCCGGGACTGGCCCTGGCCCCAGCCGCGCCTGGAGTACGCCAACGCCGCGGTCGCCGAGGTCCTGGTCGCCGCCGGCGCGTTGCTGCCCGAGCCGGGCGTTCTCGCCGAGGGCCTGCGTGCCTTGGACTGGCTGGTGGACCGGCAGACCCGGGACGGCAGGCTGTCGGTGGTGCCCGCCGGCGGCCGGGCCCGCCACCAGTCGCCGCCGGGGTTCGACCAGCAGCCGATCGAGGTGGCCGCCCTCGCGACGGCCTGCGCGCGGGCCCACTCCGTCACCGGCGACCCCCGCTGGGCGGCCGCCGTGGAGCTGGCCCGTGCCTGGTTCCTGGGCGCCAACGACGCCGGCACGCCGTTGCTGGACCGGGACACCGGTGGCTGCGGTGACGGGCTCCGCGCCGACGGCGTCAACCGCAACCAGGGCGCCGAATCGATGCTGGCGATGCTGGCGACGTTCCAGCTTTCACGTCGTACCGGGGCCGGTGCGCTGACCGGCGCCGGTGCGGCGTGACCGGCGAGAGCGCGGGACTGGTGACCCGGCAGCCCGCCGGGTTCCGGCCCGACCCCACGCGGGTCATGACGAAGCTGTTCGTGCCCGGCGAGGAGGCACCGGAGACCCGGTCGCGGGCGGGGGCGCTGATCGCGCGCATCCTGGCCCTGCCGGACAGTGCGGTCGATTCCACAGTGGACCGGGTACTGGCCGGCTTCTCCGGCCGGCACCGGGATCTGCCGGCGGATCTCGAGCACAACGCGTCGATCATGAGCCACCGGCTCGTCGATCCCCGCTCTCTCGACCCTCGGCGACGGCTCCTGCTCGGCGCGTACTTCACGCACGAGTACGCGGTCGAGGCGGCCGCGCTGTGCAACCCGTCCCTGGTGGCCCACCCCCGGCAGGACGGGCTTTCGCCCGGGCAGGTGCGAGTCGCGCTGAGCCTGCGCGGTATCGGCGAAGGGCACATCTCCTCGATCGGGTTCGCCACCGGCGTCCTGGGGCCCGGGACACGCGCCGAGTGGCATCCCCGGACGGGACCGGTGCGCGTGGGAGAACGCGAACCGGACTCCTGGAGCCGCTCGTGGCTGCGCGCCGCCCTGGACCACGACGACTGCGACAACGAAATCACCGCCACCGTGACCGCGACCCTCCCCGATCCCTTCGGCCGGCACGACCTCGACCACGCGCTCGCGACGCTCGATCCCCGCCTGCTCGAACGCGCCGGGGCGGCGGGCACGACCCAGCACATCCGCGAACTCGCCGCCGCCGGCTACACGGTGCGCTTTCCCGGCGACACCGATCTCGCGCAACGGCTGCTGTGGCCGGTCGGCGCGACCGAAAGCCACGGCATGGAAGACGCCCGCTTCGTCCGCTTCACCGATGACGCGGGCGTGACCGGCTATCGGGCCACCTACACCGCGTACGACGGCGCCGTCGTGACACCGAGGCTGCTGGAAAGTGCCGACCTGACGTCGTTCAGCGCGTTCGCCCTCACCGGGCCGGCCGCCCGCAACAAGGGAATGGCACTGTTCCCCCGGCTCGTCGGCGGCACGCACCTCGCGTTGTGCCGCGGGGACGGGGAAACGATGAGCCTGGCCACCTCGTCCGACGGCCGTTCGTGGTCCGGCGAAGTACCGCTGCACGGGCCGACGGCGGCCTGGGAGCTGCTGCAGGTCGGCAACTGCGGCTCTCCGCTGGAAACACCGGCGGGCTGGCTGGTGCTCACCCACGGCGTCGGCCCGATGCGGACCTACGCCATCGGCGCGCTCCTGCTGGACCTCGCCGACCCGGCCCGGATCGTGGGCGCGCTGCCCGAGCCGCTGCTCCTGCCGGACGAGGACGAGCGTGACGGCTACGTCCCCAACGTCGTCTACTCCTGCGGCGGGATGATCCACGACGGAACGCTCTGGCTGCCCTACGGCAGCAGCGACACCCGGGTGGCACTGGCCACCGTACCGGTGGACGCACTCCTCGCGCGGCTCGAGGAGCCGGCGTGACCGGTCAATGCGGCCGGGAGAGATCGCCGGGGGTGAAAGCCTTGACCGTGTCGGTGACAGGCCCGTCGAGCTCCGTCTTGCGGTCGGCCGGGTAGACCCAGCGCAGCCCGGCCGTCGAACCGGCTCCGATGGACGTGTGCTCGTAGAAGATCCTCCCGTCGCCCAGGTAGCCGGAAACCGCGTAGCCCTCGCTGTCGGCGGTGCGGAAGGTCACCCGGCCGCCGTCCCCCTCCGTCGAGGCGACCAGCCGGGCCAGCTCGTCCGCCGGACGGCGGCCGCCTGAGTTGGTCCCCCACACCGTCAGCGTCGCGCCGAGGTCGTCGCGGGTGAACCGCATCCCCTCGCCGTTCTCCGGGACCCACGAGGACGCCGTGTAGCCCGGCGGCACCTGCGTGGTGAACCCGAAGCGGGCGTTCGTGTAGGTGGTCCCGGCGCCAGGCTTTTCCGACGTCGACGGCGGTGCCGACGACGCGGCCGGTGCCGTCCGGCCCAGCATCGTCCGGAACTTCGGCTGCAGCAGGTCGTCGAGCTCGTCGTACGGCAGTACCACGGTCTCGTTCCCGGCCGCCGTCGCGCAGCCGAGCTCGTACCACAGGATGTCGAACTCGGCCCCGGCCGCGGTGAACCCGAACGTCGCGGCCGGCACGTGGTCACCGCCACCGGGCCGATCCGCGGCGTCCATCGTGACCTGCCGCTCCGTGTCCCCGACCACCGTGGGCACGGTGCAGAAACCGTTCCTCGTGTGCGGCGCCAGCCGCTGGGTCAGCGTCCGCATCCCGGCGACCGTCAGGATCTCGGGCCGGAAGACGTCCTGGGGCCCCAGCACCTGCCCGGTGGTGAGGTCGACGGAGAGCGCTTCGGGGAACCGCCAGGTGGCGTGCCCCAGCACGTCCGAGTCGAGATCGTGTTCGTAGTGCACGGAAAGCAGCCCCGGCTTCTGCAGCAGGACCCGCGCGGACGAACGCATCGCGGCCGTTTCGCCTGCCTGCCGGATCTGCTCGAGCGTGCTCGGCACGGCGACGCCGTCACGCACCGACTTCAGCCGCTTGTCGATCGGCGCCCGCAACGCGTCGTTGACCCGTTGCCGGACCGCGGCGTCCGCACCGCCGGACACCTGCGGGTACTGGAGTTCGTAGCTGATCGGCAGCGCCGGGTCCCGCCCCGACAAGGTCTGCACGGCCACCGACAGCGCCGCCGGCGGCGGGGGCGGGTCCTCCCCGCTCCGGAGGATCACCAGCCCGCCGGCGACCAGTCCGCCGGCGATCGCGACCGCGGCGGCGATCTTGCCCACCATCGCCGCGGTCACCCCCGTCCCGGAGACCCCGGCCGTCACTCCCGCCCCGGCGCCGGCCGCCGCGACCGGCGCGGCAGCCGTACCGGCGGCCGTCAGGAGCGCCAGCGGTGTCAGCGCCGTCAGCGCCGCGGCCGAGGTGGCCAGCCGCTTCCAGCCGCGCTTCTCCCAGTTCTTCCCGTAGGTCTCGCGGGCGACGGCTTCCAGCTCGGTCACGAAGGCGTCCGCCGTCGCCGGGCGCCACGCCGGGTCCTTCGCCATGCCCCGCGCGATCAGCGGGCGCAGCGGCTCGGGCACCGCTTCCAGTGGCACCGCCGCGGTCCCGTGCAGGGCGCGCAGCTGCTCGCTCGTGTCCGCCTCGAACGGCCGGTGCCCGGTGACGCACTGGTAGAACACGCACGTGGCCGCGTACACGTCGGTGGCGGGCCGGCCAGGCTGACCGGCCCACTGCTCCGGGGCCATGTAGGCGGGCGAACCGGCGGTCAGTCCGTTGTGGCCGTCCAAAGTGGCCAGTCCGAAGTCGACCAGCTTCGACTCGCCTTCCCGTGACACCAGCACGTTCCCCGGCTTGTAGTCCCGGTGCACCACGCCGGCCGCGTGCGCGTCGGCGAGGCCGAGCAGCGAGCCCTTCAGGATCGCCAGCGCCGCCTCGGGCGCCAGGACGTTCTCCGCCACCAGCAGGGCGCGCAGCGACACGCCGGGCACCGCCTCCATGACGAGCGCGGCACCCTGCGGCGTCTCGACGAAGTCGAAGAGCCGGACGACGTGCGGGCTCCGCACGCCGGACAGCAGCCACGCCTCCTGCCGGAACCCGGCCACGATCCGCGCGTCGGCGAGGAAGTCCGCGCGCAGGTACTTGATCGCCGCCATCTTCCCCGTGGCTTCGTGCTTGGCCAGCACGACCCGCCCGAAACCGCCGGTGCCGAGCACGTCCACTTCGGCGTACCCGGGCACGTTCCAGGTGTCGTTCATCCCCGCCGGTTTCCCCTCACCGTGAGCCTTGCTTCGCGGAGGACATCCGACCACGATCCACCGGGGTCCACCACCCGAAAGTGGCACCCGGTCCGGGACAGTGGCCGGTTCCGGCCATCCGGGGCCCGAGGTCCCGGGATCACCCCACAGTGGCCGCCGCCGCCGCTTATGCTGCCCCCGTTCCCGACTCGAAGGGTGTTCCGTGTCCGCTCGCGCACTACCGTTCCTGACCGCGGGCGTCGTCGCCCTGGTGATCGCCGGATGTTCGGGCGGGGTGACCGGCTCCGCGGCACCGGCGCCGTCGAGCACCGCCACGCCGCCGACCTCCGCCGCGCCGGCCTCGGCCTCCGCAACGACGCAGCAACCCGCGACCACGCCGCGATCCACCCCGGCGAAGCCGGCCGGCGCGGTCGAGCGGTACGAAGCCTACTTGCACGCCGTGGGCGAGGAAGACGTCACGACGGCCTGCGAGATCGCCGCGCCCGCCGCCAAGAAGGCGGAAGACGAAGGCTTCGGGCCGTGCGAGAAGACACTTCCGATCAGTTTCGCGATGTTCTCCGCCGGGCAGCGGAAAGCACTGCTGAGCGCCACCGTGGACCGGGGCCGCGTCACCGAGAGCGCGACGAGGGTCGACATCCCCGCCAAGGCGGTGCAGGCCGGCGTCAAGTTCACCAGCAGCGACCTGGGCGACGCCGTCCTGGAGCTGCGCGGCGGCAAGTGGTACATCACCGACTGACCGGGCGTCCTCATCGGACGGTCAGCCGGTGGACCACGGCCGCGCGTCGGTCATCAGGCCGATCATGCCCGCCACGAGCCGCATCTCCTCCACCGTCCGGATGTCGGCCTCGACGAGCCGGGGCGAGCACACCAGGATCGCCAGCGCCTGCGCCCGGGACAGGGCCACGTTGAGCCGGTTGCGGGACAACAGGAAGTCGAGCCCGCGGGGCAGGTCGATCGCCGACGACGACGTCATCGTGGTGATCACCACCGGCGCTTCCTGACCCTGGAACCGGTCGACCGTGCCCACCCGGACTCCGGGGAACCCCGCTTCGCCGAGTGCCCGGATCACCGTCCGCGCCTGCAGGTTGTAGGGCGCCACGACGACGATGTCGGCGTCCCCGAGCGGCCGGGTCGTGCCGTGGTCGGTCCACGAGCGACCGTGCAGGCCGGCCACGATTCCGGTGACGGCGGCGGCTTCCTCCACCGATCGGGTGGTGTTGCCGTGGTGGTCGACCTCGGCCAGGTACAGCCCCGCGGCGACGCCGTCCAGGCCGCGGCCGGCGGCCGTGGGGTGGGCGTGCAGCCGGCCGGCGTAGGACAGGTTCGACACCGGCTCGCACACGGCCGGGTGCATGCGCCGCGTCTCGTCGAGGAAGTAGCCCAGCGACGCCGGCATGATGTCGGCCTCGCCGATCACGTGCCCCAGCGCGGACGCCTCCGCGCCCGCGGGGTGCGTGCCCTGCACGACCTGGGGCAGCTGCTGCGGATCGCCCAGCAGCAGGACGTTCTTCGCGCACATCGACACGGCGAGCGCGTCCGCGAGGGCGAACTGGCCGGCCTCGTCGATGATCAGCAGGTCGAAGGGCTCCTCCCGGATCGCGGCGTTGGCGAACGTCCACGCCGTCCCGCCGACCAGGTGCCCGTCGGTGTGCTCGTCGCGCCACTTCACCAGCGCCGGGTTGCTCTTCGGCTGCTCCCACGGCGCGGCCGGGTCCGGGGTCTTCTTCGCCCGCTTGGCGCACGGCAGGTCCGGCGCGCTCTTCTTCGCCGCGCTCAGCACGTTTTCGACGGCTTTGTGGCTCGTGGAGGTGACCGCGACGGTCCGCCCGGCGCGCACGAGCCGGGCGATCAGCTTGCCCGCGAGGTACGTCTTGCCCGCCCCCGGCGGTCCCTGCACCGCGAGCGCGGACCCGTCGAGCTCCTCGACCGCGTCGATCACCGCGGCGACCAGGTCCTCCCCCGGTTCCGGCAGCGCGGCGCCCATGCGCAGCCGCGGCGCGGTCCGGCGGAGCAGGTCGACGCCGGGGTGCCGCGGCAGCTCCGGGAGCGCGTCGACGACCAGGCGGGCGAGGTCGGCGACCGCCTCGTCCTTGGGCGAGGGCCGCACCGGGCTGCCGGGCAGCACCGCGACCGGCCGGTCCGCCGTGGTGGCGTCGGGCGGGCTGCTCTCCTCCAGCGTCAGCTCCACGGCCGACGCGGCGACGACCTTGGCGTCCCGCGCGGTGGCGCCGTAGCGCAGCCGCACTTCGTCGCCCGGGGTGAACGGGTGCGGCCGGTCCGGGTCGCACGCGACGAGCAGGGTCCGCTTCGCGGTGCGGACGCGCCCGGCGGGTGGCACCCACTCCCCCGCTTCGAGGGACACCGGCACGGCGCACGCGGTGTCGATCTCGAGGTCGCCGAGCGGGGCGGCGAGCCGGCGGAAGTACTCCCACCACGCGGGGTTCGTCTCGCGGCGGTGGTAGCCGACCGACGCCGCGAGCAGCGCGCGGGCCCGCTCGTCACCGGTGAAGTCGCCCGGATCGTCCGGCAGCCCGTCGAGCAGCGGGTCGACCAGCGCGGCCAGCTGCGCGGCGCGTTCGGCGCGGCGCTCGGCGGCGACGTCCTCCTCGGCCGCGCGCAGCAGCGCGTCCTCGGCGGACTCTTCCTCCGGCACCGGCACGTCGATCCCGGCATCGGCGCGGACCTGGTGGAGGAATTCGAACAGCCGCCGGGCCGAAACGCAGTCGTACTCGGTGTTTTCGCCGATGCCGCGCAGGACCTCGCCCGCCCGCTCCGGCTCACCCGAGCGCGCGTACGCCAGGTACTCCTCGTACGCCTCGACGTCGGACATCACGGCCTTCGTACCGCCGTCGCGGGCGCCGGGCTGGAAGAGCGGCTCGAGGTGCCGGATCGAGTACGACCGCTGCGACACGCGCATCGCCTTGCGCACCACCGCGTGCAGGTCCACGACCGCCCCGCTGCGCAGCAGGTGGTCGACGGTCTCCTCACGGGTGCCGTGCACGGCCGCGAGCCGCTTGATCGCGGTGACTTCGTAGGGCGCGTAGTGGTAGATGTGCGACCCGGGGTGTTCTTCGACCCGCGCCGCGGCGAAGTCGACGAACTCCTCGAACGCCTGCTTCTCCTCGGCGCGGCTGTGCGCCCAGAACGGCGTGAACCGCCGGTCGTCCTCCGCGGTGAGCGCGCCGAAGAGGTACTCGAGCCCTTCGCCCGACAACGCGTGCGGATCACCCGCCAGGTCGAGGAACACGTCCCCCGGCGCGGGGGCCGGCAGGCCGGCGAGCGCACCGGGTTCGACGACCTCGTAGGCGACCTCGCCGGTGGCGTCCTGCCGGACCTGGAGCGCGGCCTGGGCGCGCAGGGTCTCGAACGCCGTGACGGACAGGTCGCGCGGCCGGTCGCCCGGCACGGCCGCGGCCAGCGCGTCGATCGAGCCCAGCCCGGCGGCGGCCAGCTTGCGGCGCTGGTCACCGCGCATCCCGGCCACGAGCGAAAGGTCGCGGTCGGCTTCGCGGGCCGACGAGCAGTGCTGGGCGAAGCCGCAGCCGGCACAGGCCGGCCGTTCGTCGGCCCACAGGCGGGCCGGCAGCTCCGGCGCCCGGCCGCGCAGCCGGGCCCGCAGGCGGTTCACCACCGGCAGGAAGTCCTCGACCCGCAACGTCCGGGTGCTGCCGTCGCCGAGGCCCAGGTGCAGGTGGGGCCCGGCCGGCCACCCGGCCCGCCGCACCGCGTCGGCGCAGGCGGTCAGCTCCACCACCGCGGCGGGCTTCGCCTGCCGAGCCGGCTTCGCGCCGTAGACCTCGTAGCGGCCTTCGGCGTCCCGGACCAGGAAGTCCGCGCACCCCGAGAACTCGCCGTCGCCGACGACGGCCCGGTGGATCACCGGCACCCCCGACCGCACCGCCTCCTCGGTGGCTTTCGCGGCCGCCACCGGGTCCCGGACGTCGATCACGACCACGTCGCGCCCTTCGCCGCGGAACCGGGCGAGCAGCGCCGCCACGGCCGCGCGACCCCGCCGCACCTCCGGCTGGTCGGGCCCGGGGCCGGGCCGCGGCGCTCCCGGCAGGCCCGCGGCCAGCGCCTGGTTCAGCACGCTGCGGTGCTCGCATTCGAGCAGGTCGGCGAGATCGGCTGGGGTGTCCATCGCCGCGGAGTCTGACACGGGCGGCGACCCCGGCCGGAGCGCCGCGCACCCGACACGCCGACCGCCGGAGGGCGCCGGCCGGCCGGCTCGCGGCGGCGAGCGCGCAGACCAGGTGGGCGCGTGTCGGTTCCCGCGACGGCTGCGGCGACCCCGGCGCCCAGGGCGGACCTTTCACGGGAAAGTGCGGCTTCCGGATACCGCTGCCGGAGCCGCACTTTCACGTGAAAGTGCGGCTTCTGGATACCGCTGCCGGAACCGGTCGGCTGCCGGGCGCCGGTTCGCGCGGAACGGCGGAACCGTGGGTGTGACCGCGCGTCGCCGCCACCTGGCCGGGTGGGCACCGCCGGGTGGCGCAATCCGTCGGTTTCCGCCCGGCAGCCGGCCGGACGGTGTTAGTTTCCGTCCGGCCGGATGCTGCCCGAGCGAGGTGTAACAGTGACCGTGACATTGCACGCGGACAAGTTCGCCGCCTACCTGCGCATGTTGAAGGACCGCAGCGGGCAGGGCTACGAACGGCTCGGCCGGCAGGCCGGGGCCAGTGGCTCCAGCCTGCACCGGTACTGCTCGGGCAAGAGCGTGCCCGCCGACTACCGCGTGGTCCACTCGTTCGCCAAGGTCTGCGGCGCGTCCGCGGAGGAGCTGCGCGAACTGCACCAGCTGTGGGCCCTGGCCGACGCCGCCCGGGACGACGAGGTGCCGTCGGAGCACGCCGAACCACCAGCGGACGTCGCGCCGCGGCGGCACAGGCGCGCGTACGCGGCGGTGGCCGTCGCGATCGCGGTGCTGCTGGCCGGCGGCCTGGTCTGGGTCACCGCCGACGGGTCCGAACCGGCTCCCGGCCGCTACGCCGACCGGATGCTGTTCTCCCCCGCGTGCCGGCCCCCGGTGAGCATGGGCCAGCACGACGAGTGCGTCACCGAGGTGCAGAACCTGCTGGTCTCCGCGCAGGGACGGCTTTCGGTCGACGGCTCGTTCGGCCCCGAGACGCTGCGCCGGGTCACCGCGTTCCAGGTGCTGGCCGGCCTGCCCGCGCGCGGCGTCGTCGACGAGGCCACCAAGACCGCGTTGTACGACCACCGGACCAGCCTGGCGGGCTGGTCGGCGGCCATGGTGGAGCAGCGGGTCCGGGCCGTGTTCACCGAGGCGCCGGACACCGCGGTCGCGATCGCCCGCTGCGCGTCGTTCCTCGATCCGCTGTGGGTGCTGCCGAACACGAACGGCAGCCGCAACTGGGGGATCTTCCAGATCTCCGACGCCCGCCTGCTGGACCTGGGCGGCACGCCGCGCCAGGCGTTCGACCCGGTCTGGAACATCGACGCGGCGCACCGCCTGTGGAGCGCGCACCACGACTTCCACGACTGGCCGTCCTGCTCGGCGGCCCTCCAGAACCCGCAGGCGCACTGAGCAGGGCGGAACCCGCGCCCTCCGCGAGGGGCGGCCCGGGTGAACGGGCCGGAGGGTGCGGGTTCCGCGGCACGCTGACGCCGGAAACCCCCGAGGGCGGGGTTTCCGGCGTCAGACCCCCAGTCGCCGGTCAGACCGTGCCGTTCTCCCACCACCACGCGCGGCCGAGGTCGGCCCGGCTGTCCACGTGCTGGTGGTCGGTGTTGTAGGTCTCCAGGCCGGAGAACCCGCTGGTCTCGGCCTTCTGGTAGACGGTCTTGTTGGCCACGCCCGGCACGTCCAGGTCGGCCGCGGTGCCGTACATGTGCATGCTGTCGCTGGCGCCGCCGATCTCCGCGTTGTGCGCGATGCTGCGGAACCCGGAGTTCACCGTGATCGCCTTGTTCCCGAGCTTCTTGCGCACCGCTTCCAGCTTGTACATGCAGCGGCGGGCGTTCTCCTTGGCGGTGGCCGCGCTGACCTTGCCGCCGTTGAAGGTGCCGCTGACCCGGTCGGTGAACTCGCTGAAGTTGAAGTGCGCGGTGGACCCGTCGCTCTGCTCCAGCGCGTTGAGCGCGGACTGGGTGGCCGGGCCGGCCTGGCCGTCCGCGCCCAGGCCGTAGGCCGCCTGGAACCGGCGGACCGCCGCCGCCGTGCCGGGGCCGAACTCGCCGTCGATCGAGACCCGGCTGTGGCTGGGGCTGTCGGCCGCCCAGCCCGCCACCCGGATCTGGAGCTCGGTGACGTCGGCGCCCGTGCTGCCCTCGGCCAGGGTGCGGGACCACGGGTACGCCTGGGCGGTGCCCGAAAGCAGCAGCGGGGTGACCGCCGCGGTCGCGCCGAGCACCACCGCGCCGCGCAGTACCGTGCGGCGGCTCATGGGGAGTCTCATTCTCGTCCTTTCCTAACGGGGAATCAGCGGTTGGCGAGCTGGTCGAGAGCGGCCTGGGTGCCGTTGAAGACGTCACCGGTCGCCGGCGCGGGAATGCCGTCGGCGATGGCCGCGTCGGTGTACTGCCACATCAGCCAGGTCGACGACCCGGCGGGCAGCGCCGGCTGCGTGACGGACTGGCGGTAGTCGGCGAGCTGCATCGGATAGCCGGACAGGGCCGTGGTGCCGCCCAGACAGGCGTCCAGGAACGACTTCTGGGTGTAGATGATCGGGGTCCGGCCGAACGCCGCGGCCACCTTGTCCAGCCACGCCTTGGCGTCGGCGACGGTGACGTACGGCGGGCAGCCGCCGGAGCCGTCGTCCTTCCACTCCAGGTCGAACACGGGCGGCAGGTCGCCGGCGCGCTTGCCGGTGTACCCGGTGGCCCGCACGGCGGCGATGAACCGGTCCGCCTGCGCGCCGCCGGTGTTGGCCGCGGTGCCGGTGTAGAAGTGGTACGGCCCCACGGCCAGGCCGGCGGTGCGGGCGGCGGGCAGGTCCGTGGCCAGGTACTCGTCGGTGACGTTCAGGCCGCGGGTCGCCTTGACGGTCGCGAACTCGACCCCGGACGCCTTCACCGCGCCCCAGTTGATCGGCGCGCCACCGGGGTGCTGGTACTTCGCCGTGTCGACGCCGTCGATCGGGTGCCCGGCGGGCTTCGGCGGCGTGCAGTAGGCGTTGCGGCTGGACCAGTCGCTGACCTTCGCCCACGTGGTGGGCCCGGCGACGCCGTCGGCACTGGCGTTGACGCAGTGCTGGAACTGGATCACCCGGTTGCGGGTGCCGTCACCGAAGTTGCCGTCGACCGTCAGCGGCGGGTAGTGGCCCGGCTCCATGGCGAGGTTCAGCCGGCACTGGAGTTCCTTGACGTCCGTGCCGGTGGACCCGCTCTGCAGGGTCGGCCGCGCCGTGGAGAAGCCGCACACCACGCTCTGCGCGGTGTCGGAGGTGCCTGGGGTGGCGCACTTCTTCGGGTGCGCGGCCCACGAGTTCAGCGCGGCCCACGTGTTCGGCCCGATTTCGCCGTCCACGCTCAAGGCGGCGCAGCGCTGGAAGACGCGGACCCGGGCATCGGTCGCCGCGCCGAAGGAGCCGTCCGCGCCGATGGGCGTGTACCGGCTCGCCTTGGTGGCCAGGTTCAGCTGGCACTGGGCTTCGACGACCTCGGCGCCGGTCGACCCCTGTTTCAGGGTGGGCTGGGCACTGGTGTGCCCGCACACCGCGACGGCGTCGGCCGCGGCGGTGGCGGTGGCGGCGGTGGCGGTGGCGGCGGTCGCGGCGGGGAACACCAGCAGCACCGCGACGGCCAGAGCGAGTCTTTGCATGGCGAGGAGGCTGGCAGTGGCCGGCCCGCCGGTCGCCGGTCGGCGGCCGACTCGGGACGCCGGGACAGTCCCACCGCACCGGACCAGCGGGAACGCCACCCCCGTGGGACACGGCTGGGACGCCTTCCGCCGTCCCGCTACTGCCTCGCGAGCGCCCAGGGCATGAGTTTCCCGGCGAGCGCCCGGCTGAACGGGCTCACCAGCGTCTGCAGTTCGGCGCAGGCGGGCTCGCCGATGTGGGCGTAGGGAGTCACGCTGTTTTCGTCGGTCGCCTTCTCGATCTCAGCCCGGCGGGCCGCGCCGGCGGGGGTGAACGTCAGGACGGCGTCGTCGGTGAGCCAGTCCCGCTCGCGGAGGCCGGCGACGGCCCGGGTCCAGTCGTCCTCGGACCACGACCGGGAGGTGCGCAGGGTTTCGGCGGGGATGGCGCCGGAAGCGGCGTGGGTGACGAGGGCTTCGATGCCGCGCAGGCCGGCCGTCAGCAGGGCGGCGATGTGCGCGTCGCCGCGGTACTCGCGGAGCAGGGTCTGCGCGTGCCACAGAACCAGGTGGGGTTCGTCGGGCCACGGCAGGGCCGCGTGGGCGGCGAAGAGCGGGCGGCCGGTGACGTCGCCGGTGACCGTCTCGGCGGCCTCACGCAGGAGGGCGGCCGCTCGGCGCATCTCGGGCGAGGTGATCGCGTCGCCGAGGATGCCGCGCAACGCCTGGTCGGCCGCGGCGTAGCGCGCGGCGAGGACGGCGGCCGGGTCGGTGGTGGACCAGGCGGTGCTGATCGACGCCTCGACGAGGGCCGGGTTGAAGTTGTAGAAGGTCGCGACCACGACCGGCGCCGGAACCGCGCCGAGCGCCGCCGACCGCGACGCGAAATAGCCGGCGCGGCCGGTGAGACCGAGCTTCCCGTAGGCGGCCGCGGCTTCCGGGGCGAAGTAGATCATTCCGTGGTAGGGCTCGAGAAATCGCCAGGTCCGGCGCGCCGCTTCGATCACGCGGCGAACATACCATCCGGTCGGTACGGCGTGGGTCGTGCTGATCCGGGCCCGCCCACCGCCGGTCGTCGGCCGCACCGGCACGCACGGCCGCCGGGCTCGCCCGTGGTCCATACGGGTGAACCGGGAAAATCGGGTTATCCGGGCCGGGCGGGGGAAACCCGGCGATTCCGCGCCCGGCAGCCCGGCCGCCGCGTACTTCCCGGAAGGTCACCAGTGTTCCGTCACACGACGCTCCTGCAGTTCGAAGCCAAGCCCGACAAGCCCGACGCCGTCTTCGCCCACAAGCTCCAGGAGCTGATCGGCGGTGCCTGCGGCGAGCTGACCGTCGCGATGCAGTACCTGTTCCAGGGCTGGAACTGCCGGATCGAGGGCAAGTACAAGGACCTGATCATGGACACGGCCACCGAGGAGCTCGGGCACGTCGAAATGCTCGCCACGATGGTCGCCCGCCTGCTGGAAGGCGCTCCCGCCACCGTGACGGCGGAGGCCGCGAAAGACCCCGCGATGGCCGCGGTGCTCGGCGGGATGGACCTCCAGCAGGTGATCGTCGCCGGCGGCGGCGCACTGCCCGCCGACAGCAACGGCACCCCCTGGAACGGCAAGTACATCATCGCCTCCGGCAACCTCCTCGCCGACTTCCGCTCCAACGTCGCCGCCGAAGCCCAGGGCCGGCTGCAGACCGCCCGGCTCTACAACATGACCGACGACCCCGGCGTCAAGGCCATGCTGCAGTTCAACCTCGCCCGCGACACCGTCCACCAGAAGCAGTGGCTGGCCGCGATCGAAGAGCTGGAAGCCGACCGCCTCGAAGGCCCGATCGTCCCGGACGCCCTGTTCGACGAGGAGAACCAGGACCACAACAACGCGATCTGGCACCTCTCCGACGGCCCGGACGGCCCGAAGGCCGACTGGAGCTACCACGGCTCGGCGATCGGCTACGTCACCGACCCGAAGCCCCTCGGCGGACCGGGGACGGCACCCAAGCCGGATCCCGCGCTGTACGGCACCTACTCCCCCACGATGAACGCCGCCGGGACGGTCAAGGGAAAGGCGAAGTCCGCCAAGAACAAGCGAAAGTGACCGATCGCCGAAACCCACCGGCAGCCGGCACGCCGGTTTATCCACTGGATCGGCGGGTAGCCGAACAGTGGCCGTGCACTGCGAGTGCGGTATCCCGAAAACAAAGAGAAGGAGCGACCGCGGCATGAGCACGATCACCAAGTCCGTCGACGTCGAAGCCGACGTGAGCACCGTCTACAACCAGTGGACCCAGTTCGCCGACTTCCCCCGCTTCATGGAAGGCGTCGACCGCATCGAGCAGGTGGACAACACCCACACCCACTGGACCATCAGCGTCGCCGGCGTCACCAGGCAGTTCGACGCCACGATCACCGAGCAGAACCGCGACGAGCGGGTCGCCTGGAAGTCCGACTCCGGCCCCAACCACGCCGGCGTCGTCACCGTGCACCGTCTGGACGACACCAGCACGCGGGTCACGGTCCAGATGGACATCGACCCCGAAGGCTTCGTCGAGAACGCCGCCGACAAGCTCGGCATCCTCGACCACCGGGTCCAGGGCGACCTCGACCGGTTCAAGAAGTTCATCGAGGTCCGCGACGGCCACGAGACCGGCGCCTGGCGCGGCGACGTCGACCGTCCCGGCCAGCACACCGCGAAGTAACACCAGCACCGCGGCCGGTCCTCCCGAGAACCACTCTCGGGAGGGCCGGCCGTTCGGCGTGGGCCGGTTCGCTTTCGCAGGAAGGTCTCCCGGGCCGCCCACTGTCCGAAGTGGACCGGTCGGTCGCGGAGGCCGGCCGGCCTCCCCGGACATCTCGGCTAGTGTCGCGCGCGTCCGAGGTTCGTTGATAGCGCTGCGGCGAGTGCGAACGTCTTGAATGAGTCATTCAGGTCTTCGGAGGTCCTGAATGACTCATTCAAGACGTTTGGTCCGGGTTACCAGGTCTGGTGCGGGCGATCGTGCGGCTGCGCATGCCCTTTCCCTGAACAGCTCGGCGAGGTCCGCGCGGAGCCCGGGCCGGTCTCCTCCTCGTCGTCGGGCGGGGCGAGCCCGCGGTCGAGTGGATGGGTCGAGGTGATCTCCGGGACCACCGACGGCGGGGCGAGCCCGCGGTCCAAGGTTTCGGCGGGCCGGGCTTCTCCGGGCACGTCAGTGCGGTCCGGCTCTTCTCGATCGTTCGTCATGACCGGCGGATACCCGAATCCCCGGCCGCTACCCGGGGAGAAGGCGCGCGTCAGGGCACCGGGCTCGTCCACACCAGCCGGGTGCCGCCCGCGGCCGGGCGTTCGAGCCGCAGCGATCCGCCCGCTTCCGCGGCGCGCTGCTCGAGGTTGCGGAGCCCGCTGCGTGCCACGGCTTCCGGCATGCCGATCCCCGAGTCCGAAACCTCGACGACCAGGTCGCCGTCCAGGGAAACGGTGACCGTCAGCTCCGCCGCGCGTGCGTGGCGCAGGACGTTGCTGACCGCTTCGCGGACGACCGCCTCCGCGTGCTCCGCCAGGCCCGCGGGCACCCGGTCGATCGCGCCCGACAGCCGTACCGTCGTGTGGATCGCGGAATCCGCGGTCGTGTCGGTGATCGCGTTCTGCAGACGCGTGCGCAGGCGCCGGCCCGCTCCCGGCTGGGCGTGCAAGGCGAAGATCGCGCTGCGGATCTCCTCGATGACGTCCTGGAGCTGGTCGATGTGCTGGGTGAGCCGGGCGGTCACCGCGGGCGAGGCCGACCGGCGGCGGGTGCCTTCGATGCCGAGGCCGACCGCGAACAGCCGCTGGATGACGTGGTCGTGCAGGTCGCGGGCGATCCGGTCGCGGTCCACCACCACGTCCAGCTCCCGCCGTGCGGCCTGGCTTTCGGCGTCCCGCAGGGCCAGCGCGGCCTGGTCGGCGAAGGCGGACACGAGCTGGAGCTCGTGCTCGCCGAACCGCGCCGCGCCGGGCGCGCGGATCGCCAGGAGCACCGCCGCACCCGAGCGCGAGCCGGAGCGCAGCCGGACCGCCAGCGCCGGCCCGAGGTCCATGCCCAGGTCGTACGCCAGGGCCGGCACGTTGCGCGGCACGTGGTCGCGCAGGACCGCGCCCGAGGTCGACCCGTCGAGCGGGATCCGGCGGCCGGTCAGCACCTCGGCGTCGGGCCCCGCGCACACCGTCACGGCCAGTGGGCCACCGGGCGCCACGGGCAGCGCGATGAGCGCGTCGTCGGCGCCGGTGAGCTCGGCGGCGCGGCTCGCGACCAGGCGCAGCACCGCGTGGACGTCGGTGCCGCCCAGCAGCTCGGCGGAGATCTCGCCGGTCGCTTCCAGCCATCGCTGCCGGCTCCGGCTCTCCTCGTAGAGCCGCGCGTTGTCCACGGCGAACCCGGCGGCCGCCGCCAGCGCCACGATCGCGCGCTCGTCGTCGGCGGTGAAGGGCTGCTCTCCGCCGAGGTAGAGCCGGCCGAGGATCGTGCCCCGCACCACCAGCGGGACACCGAGGAAGGCCCGCATCGGCGGGTGGCCCGGCGGGAATCCCTGCGCGCCCAGCTCGGGCAGGCGCACCGGAACCCGGCCGGTCACCAGGTCGCCGAGCAGCCCGTGACCGTCCGGGGGCGGGCCGATCCGGTCCCGGGTGGCGGCGTCGACGCCGGTGACGGCGAACGCGGTCGTCCGGCCGTCCTCGTCGAGCAGGGCCAGCGCGCCGTACCGGGCGCCGACCAGGCCGGCCGCGGCGGTCACGATCCGCTGCAGCGTGGTTTCGAGCTCCAAACCGGCGGAAAAGGCCAGGACGGCCGCCGGCAGCGCGTCCATCCGGTCCCGGCCCGACGGCGTTTCCTCGGGCATGTCCCCACAGTGGCACGGCGGTCCGGCGCGTGGCGGCATCCGGGAGAACCGAACCGCGTTCGCAACCGGCGACCTTCGCCCGGCCACGGGTGCCGTTCGGCACTTGGCTCCCGCCGCGGCCGCGGCGGACGGTGAGGGGCGTCCGGGAACCCAGGAGTTCGGAGCCGTCCATGAAGACCGGTGTCATGCCCGTCGGGCACCTCAGCGCGAGCCAGGTGCGGTCCGTCCTCCTCGCGGCCACGGCTCCCCCGCCGCTGCGGAACGCGCGGCCATGGCGGTTCCAGTGCACGCCGGACGCCATCGAGCTGTACGCGGATCCGCTCACCACCGGCACCGACAGCGAACAGCGGGAACGCCTGCTGGACTGCGGGGCGGCCCTGCTGAACCTGCGGCTGGCGATCAAGGCGCAGGGCAGCCACGCCGACGTACGGCTGTTCCCCTCGGCGGGCCGGCCCGACCTGCTCGCCGTCGTGCGCCCGGAGGGCTACGAGACGATCGCGCCGCACGACGGGGAGCTCGTGGCGGCCATCGCCGACCGGCAGAGCAACCGGCGGCCCTTCACCACCGCCGTGGTCCCGGCCGTGGTGCAGCGGCAGCTGCGGCGGGCGGCGGAAGTGGAACGCGCGTGGCTGGCCACCATCACCGCCGACCAGGTACCGCAGCTGCGGGAGATCATGCGCCACGCGGAAGTCCCGCCGGCGACACCGGGGCCCGGCGGCGGAACGGACCTCGACGTCGAACCCGACCGGCTGGTCGTGGTCATCGGTTCACTGCACGACACCGCGCTCGGCCGGTTCCAGTCCGGTCAGGCCATGCAGCGGGTCCTGCTGACCGCCACCGCCGCGGGACTCTCGGCGGCGCTCTCCTCCCAGCCGATGGCCGCGCCGGCGACCCGGCGCGAGCTGCGGCAGCTGCTCGGCGGCGGGCTCTGGCCCCAGATCATGCTGCGCCTCGGGCACGGCGCCGCGGTGCAGTCCTTGGCGCGGACGCCGCTCGAGGACATCGTGATCAGCGACGAGCATCCGTACTCGGCCGGTCGTCCGGACGGCGGTGCGAACCGTGGATTCCGGTGACCAGGACCGCCGCCTGGGACCGCCGCTCCAGCCCGAGCTTCGCCAGCAGGCGGGACACGTAGTTCTTGACGGTCTTCTCGGCCAGGAACATCCGCTCGGCGATCTGCCGGTTCGTCAGGCTTTCCCCCAGGAGGTCCAGCAGGACGAGCTCCTGCTCGCTCAGCCCCGCCAGCGGGCCCGGTTCCCCGGTGCCGGCCCGCAGCTCGGCCACGAGCGCGGCGACCGCCCGGCCGTCCAGCAGCGTCTCGCCCGCCCCCACCCGGCGGATGGCGTCGACCAGCTGCAGCCCCTTCACGTCCTTGATCACGTACCCCTCGGCGCCGGCCCGGACCGCTTCCACCATCGAATCCTCGTCGGTGAAGGAGGTCAGCATCAGGCACCGCAGGCCGGGCAGGGCCGCACGCAGGTCACGGCACAGCGCCACCCCGTTCCCGTCGGGCAGCCGGACGTCCAGCACCGCCACGTCCGGCCGCAGCGCGGGCACCCTGGCCATGGCCTCGGCCACCGAAGAAGCCTGCCCGACGACCTTCAGGTCGCCTTCGTCGTCGATCAGCTCGGCGACCCCGCGCCGCACGAGTTCGTGGTCGTCGACCAGGAAGACGGTGATGACGGGCAGGTCGCGCTGCATGCTGTCATCCACCGCCCCAGGCTACGCCCGCCCGCGCGCCGGACGACCCCGGAACAGAGGTCGCGCGACTCTAGGCCGCGCCGCAGGCGAGGAGCACGGTGACGGGATGACACAGATCCAGCACAGGCCCGATCATCACGTCAAGAGCGCCGTCACCGATGAGCTCGCCTGGACCCCCAGCGTCAACGCCGAAGAAATCGGCGTGACCGTCGCAAGCGGGGTCGCGACGCTGTCCGGGCACGTCGGCACGTACCCCGAGAAGGAAGAGGCCCTGCGCGCCGCGGCCCGCGTCCACGGCGTGGTCACCACCGTGGACAAGATCCTCGTGCGGCACGGCCACGGTGCGCCCGAGGACGTGGATCTCGCCCGGGAAGCCATGATCGTGTTCGACCGCCGGACGGTCCTCGTGCCGAAGGACTCGGTGCAGGTCGACGTGCGCGACCGGGTGATCACGCTGCGCGGGTCGGTGGACTGGCACCACCAGCGCGAAGCCGCCCGCCAGGCGGTGGCCGCGCTCCCCGGGATCAGCGGGGTGCGGAACCTGATCACGCTGCGGCCTTCGCCGGGAGTGCCCTCGGCCGAGATCAAGACGAAGATCGTCGCGGCACTGGCCCGGCACGCCCCGGGCCTCGAGCAGCACGTCGAGGTCGGCGTCGACGACGGGCAGGTCACCCTCACCGGCGCCGTCCTCACCCCGGCCGAACGCCGTTCGGCCGAGCAGACCGCGTGGTTCGCGCGCGGCGTGACCGCGGTCGACAACCAGGTGATGCTTTCCGGCTGAGCCCTCCCCCGGCGGAACACCTAGTGTCGCGCGTCCGAGGTTCGTTGACCGGGGCCAGGCAGCGCGCGCTGCCGGGCGGAATCGTCCGACTGGGGCATGACAGCGAGGTGTCGATGGAGGATTTGGGACGCCGAGTGGCCAGAATCCTCCATCAACGGGCCCCCGAGGCCCCCTGCCGTGACGCGACCCCGACGGCGGAACCGTCGCCGGAGTTTCAGTGGGCGAACCCGTTCCAGCGTCAAACAACTTGCAACTCAGGACACTAGCCCGCCGGGTGACCATCGGGCTTTCGCGCCCACAGTTCGACGACCACCTTCCGGCGCCGGGCTTCGCCATCGTCGACGGCTCGCTCGAGGGCGGGTTCGCCCGGCGGCCGGGCGTCGAGGATGTCCTGTGCCCGCACCAGGTTCGGCGGGGTGTCGGGCGCCGCGGTGCGGGGGCGCACCGGCACCCAGGTGGTGCTCGTGTGCTCGTCGCGGAGGCTGGGACCCGCGATCGTGCCGAACAGGTCGTGCGCGGCCACGGCGGAGCGCCGGCGGTAGCGCACCTGCCAGCCCGGCGGGTAACCGCCTCCGTGGCGCGCCGGCCAGTGCCGGTCCGTGCCGGGACCATCGCCCGTACCCATGCTCCC
Source organism: Amycolatopsis ponsaeliensis (assembly GCF_030182635.1). Classification (NCBI taxonomy): domain Bacteria; kingdom Bacillati; phylum Actinomycetota; class Actinomycetes; order Pseudonocardiales; family Pseudonocardiaceae; genus Amycolatopsis; species Amycolatopsis ponsaeliensis. Next base: position 40,955 of record NZ_JAPZLD010000027.1, on the reverse strand, counting down.
ACCTCGGTTGGCTCGACGATCATCTCTGCCGGGGGCGTCCATTCAGGACAGAGGGAGCCGTCGAGGCTCGATCCCGACGACGTCGCGGTCCGGAATCCAGACCGTGTGACCACCGTCCAGCGGGGAAAGCGGGATCGTTTCGAGGCCGGTGCGCGGATCCCGCACCGGTGATCCGACGACCACCCCGGCCAGGCAGCTGCCAGACGGCGGACCGGGTGCCCGGCCACGCCGGTAGGTGAGGACCCAGCCCACCGGGTACTCGTCGTAGAGGTCGTCCACCCCTGATTCCACGGCAAACCCCGATTCGGTCGACGGATCGTCCGCCGGGGTCCGGGGCGGTGCTCCAGACTACGCCCGGACCACGGCCGATCGGCAGCGCCAGCCGGGTGGTCCTGACTGCCGGACCCCACCCAGGTCCTCTGTGGACGGTCGACCGGACATCACGGCCGGATCGGGCGTTTCGCCGGCAGCGCGAGCCGGAAGATCTTCCGCGCCACGGAACCGAGCTGACGCGACAGGGAACCCGTGTTGTACGGCAGGCCGTAACGCTCGCAGATTTCCCGCACCTCGGCGGCCATCCGCGGGTAGCGGTGACTCGGCAGGTCCGGGAACAGGTGGTGCTCGATCTGGTGACTCAGGTTGCCCGAAAGCACGTGGAACACCGGGCTCCCGGTGATGTTCGCCGAGCCGAGCATCTGGCGCAGGTACCACTGCCCCCGGCTCTCGTCTTCGCTCTCTTCTTCGGTGAACACCTCGGCCCCGTCGGGGAAGTGGCCGCAGAAGATGATCGAGAACGCCCAGAGGTTGCGCACCACGTTGGCGGTGACGTTCGCCGTCAGCGTCAACGGCGCCAGCGGCCCCGTGAGCAGCGGGTGGACCACGTAGTCCCGGCCGGCCTGCCGGGCGACCTTGCGCAGCATCGGCTTCAGCAGCGGCCGGACGTCCGCCCAGTGCCGGCGGCCCTGCACGATCCGGTCGACCTCCAGGTCGTGCAGCATGATGCCGTACTCGAAGAACAGCGCCTGCGCGGCCGCGTAGACCGGGTTGCCCAGGTAGTACGGGTGCCAGGGCTGGTCGTCGGTGATCCGCAGGATGCCGTAGCCCACGTCCCGGTCCTGGCCGAGGATGTTGGTGTAGGTGTGGTGCATGAAGTTGTGCGAGCGGCGCCACTGTTCGCCCGGGCAGACCATGTCCCACTCGAACGTCCGCGAGTTCAGCGCGGGGTCCTTCATCCAGTCGTACTGGCCGTGCATGACGTTGTGCCCGATCTCCATGTTGTCGAGGATCTTCGACAGCGCCAGCGCCGCCACCCCGCCCGCCCACGCCGGCGGGAACCACCCGGCGAACAGCAGGAGCCGGCCGGAAACTTCACAGAACCGTTGCACCGCGACGACGTTGTGGATGTAGTCGGCGTCTTCCGCGCCGAGGTCGGCGGCGACCCGCAGGCGCAGCTCGTCGAGCTCGATGCCGAGCTTCTCGATCTCGGCGTGGCCGAGTTCCTTGGCACTGGTCGTCATCAGCGGATTCTCCTCGGGTGGAGCCGTTTTCCGGATCGCCGTGGTCCAGGGCCGGACCCCACCCTATGCCCCGGCGACCGCGGCGCACTGGGCCAGGCGGGTGGTGCCGCATCGTTTTCACGGGCGCCACAAGCGCGTAACCAGCCGGTTTGCCGGTCCATTGTGGACCTCAGCGGGCGACCTCGGTCGGCCGGCGGGGTTCGCGGTGCAGCAGGGCGAGCGCCTCGGTGTCGGCGACCGCGGGGAACTTCCGGTAGCTGTTGCGGACCGCGTGCAGCCAGGGCAGCGGGCGCAGGCAGACGAATTCGTCGGCCTCGCGGGCGAGCCGGTCGAGGACGGGGGCCTGGGCCACCGGGACGGCCAGCACGACCCGGCCGACCTGGCGGGCCCGCAGGACGCTGATCGCCGTGTGCGCGGTCGTGCCCGTGGCAGCGCCGTCGTCGGCCAGGACGACGGTCCGGCCCGCGATCGGCACCGGCGCGACGTCGCGCCGGTAGACCGCGACCTGCCGGGCCAGCCCGGCCCGCGCCCGGTCGGCCAGCCGGGTGAGCTCCACCGCCGCGATGTCGAACCGGCGGATGGCATCGTGGTCCCAGACGAGCAGACCCCCTTCACCGACGGCGCCGAGCAGCACCGGCGGCGGTCCGGCGGCCTCGATCCGCTGGGTGAGCAGGACGTCCAGCGGCGCGCCGAGCACGTCGGCGATCTGGGCGGCCACCACCAGCCCGCCCTCGGACAGGCCGAGCACGACGGCCCGGCCGCCACGGAGCTGACGCAGGCGCAGGGCCAGCCGTTCACCGGCTTCCCGGCGATCACGGAACCGCATGGGAACTCCCGGGGTCGAAGACGGAGGGCCGTCTCCGCCTCCACGGTACGCGCTCCCGGGCCGCCGGGCGCCGGTCTGCGCCCGGCGGTAGCCCGATATCCACAATGGACAGCCCGGTACCGCGGTCCCGCTCAGGTGGCCGACGGCGCCAGCACCGCCGTGGGCGCGAGCCGGCGTTCGGCCAGCGCGCGGGCCACGTCGCTGAGCCGGACGTTGTTGCGCCGGGCGTACCCGCGCAACGCCGCGAAGGCCGCTTCCATGCTCAGCTGCCCGCTGACCGCGAGCACACCCTTGGCCTGCTCGATGATCACCCGGCTGTTCAACGCCGTCTGCAGCTGCTCGGACAGGACCTCGCCCTGGCGGACCGCCCGTTCGTGCAGGATGCCGATGGTCGCGCTGTCGGCCAGGCCCTGCGCGAGCGCGACGTCGTCGGTCGACAGCTCCCCCGGGTTGCGCCCGAAGAGGTTCAGCGCCCCGATCGTCTGCTTGCGCAGGCGCAAGGGCACCGCGTGCACCGACGCGAACCCCTCCTTGGCCGCCTCGGCCGCGAACCGCGGCCACCGCCCCGCCTGCGCGGCGATGTCGGCCACCAGCACCGGCGTGCTGGTGGTGAAGCACTCGACGCACGGGCCCTCGTCGATGTCGAGCTGGAACAGTTCGAGCAGCCGTGCCTGCTCGGTGGAGGAAGCCAGCACCTGCAGGCCACCCCGCTCGTCGGCCAGTGTCAGTCCCGCCGCCGCGACGTCGAGCAGCTCGACGCACTGCTGCACCAACGTGTGCAGCAGATCCGCGACGTCGTAATCGTCGACCAGCGTGTCCGCCAGCGCGACGAACGCCCTCGTCACCTGTCGTTCACGGTCGGCCATGCCCACCATCTCCCGGTTTCTCGGCTACGTCCATGGTGACCCTCACCGGAACTCCTCGTCCAATTTCGTCCGCCCGGCCACGATGTCGCCCGCGACCTCGAGCAGCGGACGGCCGTGCCCGAACGCGTACGCCCGCAGCCGGGCCAGTGCGGCGGAAGCGGGCAGGTCCAGGTGCGAGATGAGCATCCCGGTGGCCTGGTGCACCTCCCGGTACCGCATGCCCGCGCCTTCCATCCACCGCCCGTCCCCGTCGAGCCAGCGGCCACCGCCTGCCGAGAGCCCCGACATCGCGAGCGCCGCGATGTCGGCCACCTGCAGTGCGGTCGACAGCTCGCCGGCACTCAGCGAGCCCGGCGTCGCCCGGTAGGTGTCGAGGGTCGCCACCCGCACGGCCCCGATCTGCACCGGGAAAGTGAACAGCGCGGCCACCGGCTGCGCCGCGGCCTCGGCGGCGAACACCGGCCACGCCGGGGGCGGCCCGGCGAGCAGGTCCGGCACCAGGACCGGCCCGCCGGCGACGTACGCCTCGAAACACGGACCTTCACCGAGGGAAAACTGCAATTCCGCCAGCGCCGCGCTCACCGCGTCACTCGCGTACACGACTTCGCGGTTTCCGGCGTCGGCCATCACCGAGACCGCGGCACCGTCCACCGGCAGCAGGCGCACGCACGCCCGGCACACCCGGCCCACGACGTCGACGCCGCCACCGGCACTGACCTCGCCCAGCGCGGCGAGCACGCTCGCGCGCAGGACTTCGACATCAGCCACCACGGGTCCCCGACCGGCGAACGCCGCGCTGCCACATCCGGTCCCTTTCGAGTCGATGTTCGTGGTCGCCCCACCGACTCGGACACGACCTGACCCGGATCAGCGCCGCCGCAGCGGCCGCGTCCGGAAGCGTACCCGGGCCGTCACGGCGGCGGGGCGCGCCCGTCACCGCACCTCCGCGGCGGTGAGGTGCCGGCGCAACGCGGTCAGCGCCCGGTGCTGGCTCACGCGCACCGCGCCCGAGCTGGCGACGCCGAGCTCGTCCGCCGTCTCCTCGGCGGTGAGCCCGACCATGACCCGCAGGACCACGATGTCCCGCTGCGCCGGAACCAGCAGGTCGAGCAGGAGCCGGACCCGCCGGCGCAGCTCGAGGACCTCGACGTGGCGGTGCGGCTCCGGCAGTTCGGACGGCGCCGGGGGGAACTCCGGGACCGGGACGCTGACGTCGTCCCCGCGGTGGCGGTACGCGTCGACGACCTTGTGCGCGGCGACGGCTTGGACGAAGTTCGGGAACCGGGCGGCGCCGTACCGGTACCCCGGCAGCGCGCCCAGCACGCCGAGCAGCACCTCTTGCGCGCAGTCGTCGGCGTCGCCGTCGCGGTAGTGCCGGTCGCCCAGCCGGGCGCGGCAGTACCTCAGCACCACCGGGTGCAGCATGCCCAGCAACCTGTCCGTCGCGGTGCGATCGCCCGACACCGCGGACGCGAGAAGCGCGCCGTCGACCTTCGCCATGCTGCGCCTTTCCGCTCGGTCAGCCCCCGCGCGTCAGGTAGGGGGCGGGATCGCTGCCGGGTTTCGCGCCGCTGTCGAGCCAGCGGACGAACCCGAGGCGGTCCCGGCGTTCGATTTCGTCGAGGAAGTCCTGCCGGCGCTGGACGACGAGCCGGCGGGCCTGCTCGTCGGTCGCGAGGTGCAGGAGGAAGTAGCTGCGCCGCCAGGCCACGCACAGGTCCTCGGTCGCCATGTCGGCCACCGGGAGGGGCGTCACGGACCGTGGCACCGGGGCGGCGTGCCGTCCGGCCGTGACGGGCGGGGTCGCCCGGCGGCGGTGGGAGGCGACGAGGCCGGCGACGACGAGGAGGATCAGGACGGCCGCGGTGAGGCCGCCGCCCACCGTGTTCCGCAGGCCGGCGACGACCAGGCAGACCAGGAGGAATCCGGTGGCGGTGGCCGCGCCCGCGAGCAGGTCGGGCCCGCTCGCCGAGAGCCGCCCGCGCGGGAGCCGGGGAGCGCCGAACGCCACGAGGAGCCCGGCACCGGCGCCGAGCAGGAGCCAGCCGGCGAGGATGTCCCACGGAAGGATCAGGGCGCCGATCGTGGCGAGGACGCAGACGGGGCCGATCAGTCCGACCACCACCACGCGTCCCGTCATCGCGTGCGCCTCGCCGTCCGTACGGGTGCCGAACCGAAGGGCCGGCACCGGGAATCAGGATCGCCGAGGTCTGGGGCGCTGGAGGGACCAGTCTAGCCCCCTCCCGGCGCGGTCGCCGCGCGTGCTCGTCCCGCACGGCGTGCGAAAGCCCTCTAGCGTGGCGGACATGGAGCACCTCGAACCCGACACCCGAACCCTCGAGCGCAGCCTGCGCGGATACGTGCGGGCGGTCGCCGCCGCCACGGGCGTCCCGGACGAGAGCACCACGGTGGAGATCAGCGACACGGCGACCGCCTACCTCGGACTGCCCCGGCGCTGGCCCGACCGGCCCGACCACGACGTCATGCTGGTGTGGAGCGAACGGCGCGGGTGGTCACTCGCGGTGGAAACCGATCCCGCCGACGAGCCGGTCCTCATCGCGCGCCAGGGCGGCGACGACCTCGTGCCGGCACCGGGCGCGGTCGCCCGGTTCGTCGCCGACACCGCCGCCGGGCGGCCCGCCGGGCCGGAGCGTGCCGGCCCGGCGCACGCCCCGACCCGGGGTTCTCTGGCCGAACGGCTCCGGCCCTACCTGCACGACGCCCGGGAACCGGGAGCCCGCCCGTCGGCGGGCTGATCAGGCGGAGCGGTCAGCGGTCGTAGGTAGGCCATTGCCGTGCTTTCCCGGGCGACGGCGGAGACCCGCTCGCTCCACGTGGTGCTGGAAGGCCAGGATCGCGGAGTTGCGGAGCGTGCCGGCCCGGCGCACGCCCCGCCCCGGGGTTCCGCCCGCCCGTCGGCGGGCTGACCACGCGCGCCGTCAGCGGTCGTGGGGGTAGGCCGCGGCGCGGTGCTGGAAGGCCAGGATCGCGGGGTTGCGGATCGTGCCGTCCCGGATCTCGACGGCGCGCCGCACGGTCTCGTCATCCTCCCATGTGGACGGTCCGGAAAGGACGGTCCGCAGGTGGGGCAGCAGGGCTTCGCTGATCTCCCAGCTCGCCGAGTTCCAGAGGTAGGACGGGCTGTGGTCGACGGCGTAGTAGGTGAGGCCGTCGCCGACCGGGAACGTCGGTTGCGCGAACGTCGTGGGCTTCGCCCAGCTGAAGCCCATGGCTTCGTCGCAGGAGACGTCGACGATGAGGCTGCCCGGCGCGAACGCGGCGAGGTCCTCTTCGAGGAGGAACGTCAGCGGCGCCGCGGTGTCCTGCAGCACGCAGTTGACGACGATGTCATGCTCGGCGAGGAACCCCGCCAGCGGGACCCGGCCGTGCTCGGTGTGCGCGTGGCTGCGCCGCGGGTCGCCGGGGTGGTTCACGTCGTGGTCGAAGTGCACCATGTTCGCCGAGTGGATCGGGGAACCCACCGCGCTGAGGCCGCGGGCGGTGAGGACGTCGACGTCGTGGATCCCGTGGGCGTTCAGCGCGGTCACCGAACCGCGCGCGGTCGCGCCGAACCCGATCACCACGGCCCGTAGCCGGCGGCCGTAGTCGCCGGTCGACCCGATCAGCTGCAGGGCGTGCAGCACCGAGCAGTACCCGGCCAGCTCGTTGTTCTTGTGGAAGACGTGCAGGCCGAACGAGCCGTCGCTCCGCCAGTGGTTCATGGCCTCGAAGGCGATCATGGTCAGCCGCCGGTCGATGGCCAGCTGCGTCAGCTCGGTGTCCTGCACGCAGTGCGGCCAGCCCCAGAGCACCTGACCGGCGCGGAGTTCGGCGACGTCCTCCAGCAGGGGTTTGGCCAGGAGGATGACGTCACACTCGGCGATGAGCTCCGCGCGCGAGCGCAGCCCGCCGACGCTGCGGGCCAGCTGTTCGTCGGGCACGCCGAAGGGTTCGCCGTAGCCGTGTTCGAGGAAGATGGATTTCCGGATGTCGGCGTCGATCCGCTCGAGGTGGTCCGGGTGGATCGGCAGCCGCCGTTCGTTCTCTTTGCGTGAACGCGCGATGACGCCGAGACTGAGCTGGTGCACCTGAGGCCCCTTTGCTAGGTGCCAGTCTTAACACACCGGCTGCCGCCGTCGGCTACACTGGGTGGTGACCGGGAGCATTTCGTGCGCAAGTGTTCGAACCTGCGCCGTCCTCGGTCCTGGTCCGGCCGCTATCAGCGGTCGGAGACGGGAGCACCGACATGCCGTCGGGCCCGAATACCTCTTCGTCGAAGACCGAACCCCGGTTGCAGATGAAATCGGCCACACCCGCCGCCGGCCCCGTCGACGGCGCGTGGTGGCCCCGGAGCCGTGCCCTGGCCGACGAGCTGCCCCCGCTGCTCGACGCGATGACCGCCCGGCTGGGGCGGATCGACCGGGTCACCTACCACCTCGCGGACTGGCCGGCGCCCCACCGCCGCCTCCCCTTCGACGACGGCGTCGTCCGGCTCGAAGGGTTCCGGTCCCAGGCGGCCGGCAGCCTGACGGTGATCGGCTGGAACCGCAACCGGCTGACCCTGCGGGTCGTGCCGCCGGAAACCGAACCCGGCGCCGCACGCCAGGCCCTCACCGAAGGCGCGGACGAGGCCACCCCGGCCCCCGCGCCCACCACGCCGCCGACCGGCAGCGTGTCCGAAAGGAGCTCTTCATCAGTACTTCCGCACTAGACAGCCCGTTGTTCAGCCACCCGGTGGCCGAGAGCCCCCGGCCCGGCGCTCTGACGGCACCCCAGGACGACCGGTACGGGAGCTTGTTCCTGCAGCCGACGTACTCGCCCCCGGCCCGGCCCGAGACGGACGCCGGCCACGGTCCTCGCCGCGGCGGCCACAGCACGACGAGCACCCGCGCCCACGACCCGTCCGGGCGCCGCGCCCACCGCTGACGCACCTGCGCCCCCGCCACGGTTCGCGGGCGCGGACTCGGACCGCGGGAAAGTCGCGGTCCGAGCCCGGACCAGGTCTACTTGCCGCCCGACCGGGCAGCCACGGCCAGCTGGGCCTCGAGGTTCTGCCGGTACTGGGACAGCTCCTCGTGGTGGTCGGTCACGATGCGGTTCTGGTAGGCGGTGATGACCGCCGCCCACGTGCCGCTGACGTTCTCCTGCGTCCGGCAGGCGACGTCGGCCTTCGCCGTGGCGATCTCCTGCGGACCGGGTTCGCCCGTGCCGAAGACCGGGTCGTCGTTGGCGGCCAGCGGATCGCGGTAGTCGAAGCCCGCCGCGGACATGCAGCGGCTCCACCGGGCGAACGCGTCGCGGACCCGGCTGTCCCCCTTCGCCGCGGCGTAGGACTCGGACGCCAGGCCGATCACGAGGTTCTCCTGGCGCGGATTCCGGTTCCCCAGCTCCTTCTGGGCTTGGACCGCGCAGCCGCCGGCCGGGACGGCCACGCCGTTGACGGTGCTCTTCCCGGTGCCGCTCAGCACGCCCAGCGCCACGGCGTCCATCGGCTTCTCGGCCGACTTCGCGCGGTCCGTGGCCGCCACGTCCGCCGTGTGCGGGCTCTTGTACCCGAACCGCGCCGCGTCCGCGGCCGAAACCACGCCGATCGGCCGGTCGAAGTCCGGGGTGATCACGCGCTCGGGAAGCGGGTAGTCGATCCCGTACCGCGCGAAGCAGTTCCGGAGCGCCCGGTCATGAGCCACCCCCAGGGTGAGCAGTTCGTCGGGCCGGGTGCGGAACGCGTCGAGCGGGAACTGCACGGCGGCGTAGCCGGTGACCGCCGGGAGGGCGCCGAGCGCGGGCTCTCCCGTCTGCGGTGGCGCGCCGGTGGCCACTCCGCAGCCGGAGACGCCGAGCGCGAGCAAACCCAGCGCGGCGAGGATCTTCTTGCTCATCGTGACCCTTTCCTCAGCAGCTCTGCCAGTAGTGACTGGATGCTTTGTCGTTGTCGGGTGTGCCGACCCAGTTGTCCGTCCCGTTGCCGGGGTGGACGAACTCACTCGTGGTGAACCACGTCTCCGAGACGTAGTTCGCGTTGGCGAAGGACCGGAGGCAGTTGTAGGTACCGGTGCCCCAGTCCTGGTACGAGCTGATCATGTCGTTGGACGAGCCGTTCCGGATCCCGTTGAGGTGCAGGCAGGACCGCGATCTGTTGTAGTTGCTGTCACTGCCGGTCCAGACACACTCCGCGGGCCCGAAGTCGACTCCGTCGTAGCCGCAGTAGTAGGTCAGGGCGCAGGCCGCGGCGGCCGGTGGCGCGCCGGCGACGGTCACCGACGCCACCCCGAGTGTCAGGGCCGCCGCGGCGGCCAGGGCACGATTCATCGCACTTTCCTTTCTTCGGAAGAACCGGGTGATCAGGGGTAGCCGATTTCGTCGAGCTCGCGGCGGAGCACCGTCGCGTAACCCGTCGTGCCGGTTGGGCTTGTCCCCGCTGTGGAAGTCGCCTTCGCCGTTCGCGCGATGGCCGGTTGAGCAGAAGGTCGAGGACGTTCGCCGGTCGCCCGCACCGTACGGCTGCGTAGGCTTGTCGAGATCGGAAACCAAGGGGCCTGAGGCCGGACCTCTGGCCGGCTCGAACAGGCCTCGAGCGCCCGTCCGAGCCGGCCGGCTGTCACTTGTCGAGCAGCTGGGTTGCCGTTGTCAGTTGGCTCTGGATCTTCTGCCGGTGCTGGGCGAGTGCGTCCTGGTGTTCCGTGATCGCGCGGTTCTGGTAGGCGGTGATGACCGCGACCCAAGTGCTGTTGACCTTCTCCCTGGTGCGGCAGGCGACGTCGGCCGTGGCGGTCGTGATCATCTGCGTGGACGGTTTCCCGTCGGCGAACGCCCGGTCGTTGTTCGCTTGCCAGGGATCGCGGTAGGTGAAGCCGGACTCGGCCATGCACTCGCTCCACTTGGCGAAGGCGGCCTGGAGCCGGCTGTCCTTCCCGGCCTGGCTGCCCGCCTCCTGTTCCAGGCGGATCACGAAGTTCTCGTCACCGGGCTCGCCCGCCGCAGCCGTGCCCGCACGGGTGCGCGCCTCCACGTTGCAGCCGCCCTTCGGCACGTCGATGCCGTTCACGCGGGCCGCGCCGGTGCCGTCCAGCACGGCCAGCATCTCGGCAGGCCACTTGACCTGCTTGTGTTTCGCCTCGTCGACACGCTGGGCGTACTCGTCGAAGTCGGCCGGCTTGTAGCCGAAGCGGGCTGCTTCGGCCGCGTCGACCAGGCCGATCCGTCGGTCGGCCGGCTGTGCCGCAGTGGTCCGGTCGGGCAGGGGAAAGTCGAAGCCGTAGTGTTGCATGCACTCCCGGACCAGGACGTCGCCGGCGCGGGCCAGTGTGGTTTTCTCCGCGGGCGACGGGTGATACGCGTCGAGGGGGAAGTGGATGTCCTGATAGGACTTCACCAGAGGAAGTGACGCGAGTGCGGGCTCCGGCCGTGCGGGCCCCGGGCTCGCGCTGGACACCGCGCAGGCCGGAACCGCCAGTACCGCCGCTACGACGACCACGCCCCACGCCGGCTTTACTGTGCTGTTCATGCGGAATTCTCCTCGGATCGAATGCCGGGCAGTCAGCCGTTGTACCAGTAGTGAGACTCGGCATCGTCGTTGTCGACGACGCCGACCCAGCCTGATTTGAAGCCGCGCAAGGCAACCCAGGTCGCGTCTCCGGAGCCCCACGCCTGTTGGAACGAGCGGACGGAGTCGAACTCCGCCGGAGCGCCGTGGTTGTACCACGAGGTCGCCGCGTTGGCGGCCAGATGGTCGTTGCCGCCACCGCCGGCGCACCAGTCGTTCCAGTAGTTGCCGTCGTTGTTTGCCCACCAGCAGTAGGGACCCGTGAAGTTGACGTCGACCCAGATGCAGTAGTTGTAGTAGGGGCAGCCGCTCTGCGCCAGCGCCGGTGTGGCGTCGACTGTGCCCGCCAGCGCCAACGTGAGCACCGCGAACGTGGTCGTCGCGAGTTTGCGAAATCTCTTCATTTTCGGAATTCCTCTCGTGATCGGTTCAGCGGTAACCGATTTCGTCGAGCTTGCGGCGGAGCACCGTCGCGTAACCCGTCGTGCCGGCCCCGTTGGGGTGGAACGACTCCCGGCTCAGGCAGGCCACTTCGGAGAACCCGAAGCAGAACGGGCTGGATTTGTCGCCGGCGTGGAAGTCGCCTTCGCCGTTCGCGCCGATCCTGATCTTGTGGAGCCACTCGACCGAGTCGCAGCCACCGTGTCCGGCGAAGTCGCCGATCGTGCTCGCCGCGTAAACTGACGCGCCGGCGGCGTCCGCGACCTCTTTCTGCTTGGTGGCCAGGTACCCGGCCAGCTCGGCGAGCGCTGCCACTTCCGGCATGTCGACATACCCCGAGCCGGCGCACTTCACGGTCCGGCTGAAGAGTTCCGGGTAGGACAGCAGGACGATCTGGGCGTTCGGTGCCTTGCCGTGGATCAGCGAGACCGTGGTGGCCAGCTTGGTCTTCGTGCGGTCCATGATGGTCTTGTACCGCGGGACGTAGCCGGAGTCGGAGGCGCAGCTGCCGAGCCCCGAACATTCGGTCACCGCGTTGACGAAAGCGTTTTCGTCGTTCCCGCCCAGGGAAAGCGTGACCAGCGTGGTGTTCTCGTCGAGCACGCCGGAGTCGAGCTGGGCGATCTCGTGGAACTGGCCGTCGCCGGTGTCGTAGTCGTCGGGGTGGGCCCAGGACCGTGGTTGGACGGGGGTGCCGCCGTCCAGGCCGGTGACGTTCCAGGTCTTGGCCCCGGAACAGGCGACGAAGCCGAGTTCGAAGTTCGGGTTGAAGCTGTCCGACAAGCCGCCCAGGCCTTGGGCGGTGCCCGGCAGGACCAGTTTTCTCGGCCACGCGTCGGCGCTGCGCCGGCACGCGTTCCACCGGTGCGTGCCGTGGTTGCTGTCGGATTCCGCGAAGTAGTTGCCCGCTCCCTCGCCGGAGGCGTACGAGTCGCCCAGCGCGGCGACGATGTGCTGCGGCTTCTGCGGCAGCGGCTGCACGGCCGCGGCGTCCCAGGCCACGCGTTCGGTCCCCTGGCCGTCGTCGGTGATGTTCGACAGCCGCAGCTTCGGCGCTCCGGTGAGGTTGTAGACGCCGAGCGACACCCAGCCGTTGCGCTGGATTTCCTGGTTGAGGTAGCGCGTCTTGTCGAAGACGCCGTCGCCGTTCAGGTCGATCTCGTAGCGGGCCTGCTGGGTACGGGCGCCCACCAGTGGCAGGTGCACCAGGATGCGGCCCCACCCGCCGACCGCGTCCCGCCAGCTCCACGTGCCGCTCGCGCGCATGATCGAGGTGGCGTACGTGTTGCTCATCCAGATGTGGCCGCGGAAGCCGGTACCGAGCTGGTGGAGGTCGATCTTGCTGCGGTACGTGCCTGCCCCGTCGGAGGCGAAGTCGAACCGGAAGCCGCCGGCCTCGTCGTAGGCCATGGAGCACGAGGGCCGGACGGACGGCACCCCCGCCCCGACGTCGTCGATGATCCGGGCGTTGTCGGGCAGGCCGGTGAAGCCGCAGTTCGGCGGGTAGGCGGTGCCGTCGTCCTGGTAGGCGTAGCCGGGGTCGAACCGGATGAACTGCATGCCGCAGTCCGGGGTGCAGCCCGGCTTCCACGCGGTGGACACGTGGAACCAGCACTGGAAGTCCGCGCGCAGGCAGGGGTCGACGCCGGTGCCGGCGTTGGCGGGGTTGCATTCGTTGGAACCGCCGCAGAACTGGCCGACCGGAGGTTTCACCGAATCCTTGTAGGGGTCGCTGTTCCAGCCGGCCGGGCGGAAGGCCGGGACCATGACGCCGGGCGCTTCGATGAGCTGGACCGGATAGCCCGCGTAGCCGAGCACCTTCTCCGGGTAGGGCCAGTCCCCCGGGTGCGTGCCGTCGTTGGGGTTCTTCATGAACGGCGCGCGGCCCTTGTCGTAGCGCGGGTTGATGGGGTTGTTGAACCAGCCGACGCCCCAGGTGCCGCCGTGCGTGCCCGCGTCGCTCTTCGGGTAGTACCCGGAGTTGTAGGCCCACAGGGCGAGGAACCAGTTCTCCAGGAAGGCGGGGTTGCCGCCGTTGAGCAGCACACCGTCGCCGTGCAGCGCGTTCCACTTGCCGGCCAGGATGCGCTGGCCCTGCAGGATGTTCCGGACGAAGTCCAGCGCCATCGCACGCTGGTCGGCCGTCGCCTGGCCGTTGAGCCGCATACCGTCGGTGACCTGCATGACGCCGTAGCCGCAGTCGGCGTGCGCGAAGTCGATCTGCCACTCGGAGACGTCGCCGGAGCGGTCCTTGACGCCGTAGTAGTTGCCGATGAGCGGGTTGGACGTGACGCCGGGGACCGCGTACCAGGCCGCCTGGGACATGTTCGACTCGGCGAGGCTGATCCCGAGCAGGATCTGCGCCGGGATGTGGCCGCCACCGGCCAGGTCCGTCTGTCCCGCGCTGTCGACCGAGTAGGCCGGCATGCCGAGGTTCTTCCAGTTCGCCGGCCGGGAGACGTGCAGGCTTTCGGTGACGAGCTGGTCCACCGCCCACTCGACCTGCCGCGGTTTGGGCTGCATCGCCTGGTCGTGCGGGTCGTTGCGGGACACCGCGCACGTGCGCAGGGCGGCGTCCGCCGGGTCGGCCGGGTCACCCGCGGCCACGGCTGCGGCGAGGGCGGGACCGAGTTCGCCGCCGGCCCCGCCCGTCGCGGTGGGCCGGGCGGTCAGGGTGAACTCCTTGCCGGTCGCCAATGCGGTCGCGGTGATGTCGACCGGCTGTTCGCCGGCGCGGTCGGCCGGCGCGAGCTTCGGGTCCCGGCGGGCGGCCGGGGAGACGGCGGTGACCGCGATCGCGCCGGTCAGCGACATCCGGGCCGTGCGGGGCACGCCTTGCACGCGAACGCTTCCCGGCAGCGCGCCGGTTTGCGCGCGGGTCCCGGTGCCGGTGAGCACCACGCTGCCGTGTGCCGCGGTGGCGACGCCCAGGGTAGTGCGGTCGCCGGTGGCGAGCGTGGTCGTGCTCGTCGCGCCCGCGGCGTCGAACGCCAAGCGGCGGGCCTGCGCCTGCTGGTTGTCCCCGCTCTCGAGGAAGACGACGCCGCCGTCGTGGTCGGCCGCCAGCCGGTACGGCGTGCCCGCTGCCTCGGCGAGCACCGAGGTGTGCCCGGACGGCGGCACCGACACCACGGCGTTGCCGATGGCCGCGACGACGCCGTGGCCGGTGGGCAGCGGCGAGGTCACCTGGCCCTCGACCACGATCGGCGCGTCGAGCTTGGCGGTGGCCGTGTCGAGGACGTGCAGCCGGGTCTTCGCCAGGGTGTCGCCACCGCCCTCGGTCAGGACCGCCGTCTCGCCGGCTCCGCAGCCGGGGTTGAAGTAGGCGAGGCTGGTCGTGATCGGCAGTTTCGTGACCGCGCCGCTCACCAGGTCGACCACGGCGGTGAAGGCGCCGCGGTCGGCGAGGTAGTCACGGTTGGTGAAGTGACGCGGGGCGTAGACGACGACCGCGCGCTGCCCGGACCCGGTGACGCACGTGTTCCCGATCCACTGGTCGGTCTCGACGCCGGGCTCCGACAGGGTCGCGACCGTCCGCCACGCGTACCCGTCGGCCGAATCGGCGGTCAGGACGTGCAGGCCGGTGGCGTCCCCGCTCGTCACGACCGCCTTGTCCGCCGTGTCGCGCCAGCCGTCCCCGAGGAGTTCCGCCCGCTTCGCGACCGGAACGGCGGAGCCGGCTGGTGCCTCCGGCGCGGCCGCGCCGGGTGGTGACGCGTCGGCCGCCCCGGCCGGCGCGACCAGGGCGGCCGACGCCAGCGCGAGGGCGAGCAGAGCGGTGGTCGTTCGACGGCCCGGTGGCCGTGACGGTGTGCGCACGACGACTCCCCAGATGTTTCGGCATGGCTCGCCGGCGTCGGGTGACCCCGGCGCGGAGGTCACGGGCAGGGCGGGAGGTCCGGGTCGGGGTCGTGGCCCGTCGCCGGGTTGTTGCCGTGCACCGGGGCGTTCGCGGCGGCGCTGCCGCACCACCCGCCGTTGCGCCACCGGACCGTCGCCTCGGCGGACCCCACGCCCGCCAGGCGGGCCGTTCCCCGTCGCCCGTTCTTGGTGCCGGTCATCGATCGTCTCCCCCAGCCGGTGCGGCTCCTGCGTCGAGACGATGCACCGGCCCGCGGGTGAAACGTCCGCGAATTCACACAATGTGCAGGTGAGCGAGGCTGCTCAGCCGTTCCCGGGTGCGGGCGGCGTCGGTGCCGCGATGCTGGGCCAGGTACAGGGCGAGGGCTTGGCGCCACATCGCGCGGGCCTGCCGGTGGTGGCCGAAAGCGAAGTACGAGGACGCGAGGTCGTCCAGCGTGGTGGCTTCCTCGTCGGCGTTGCCGATGGCGCGGAACAGGGTGAGGGCGAGCTGGTAGAAGTTGACGGCGTCGGCGTGGTGACCGCTGTCGTGGGCGATGTACCCCAGGCTGTGCAAGGCCACCGCTTCGCCTTCGCGGTCGCGGTGATCGCGGTGCAGGGCGAGCGCCGCCTCGCAGTGGGTCCGGCCCGCCTCGTGGTTGCCGAGCAGCGCCGAATACCAGCCCACCTGGTTGTACGCGTCGGCCGCTGCCGCCGGGCTTCCCAGGCCCTGCAGCAGGTTCAGGGCGTGGACGGCGTGGTAGCGCGCCCGCCGGTGGTCGCCGGTCTTCGCCCACACCTGGGCGAGGTTGCGGTGGGTGTGGGCTTGCTCGTGGCCGTCGCGGGTGGATTCGGTCAGCGCCAGTGCCTGGTGCAGGTGACCGAGCGCCTCGGCGGGCCGGTTCAGCCAGATGCAGGTGCGCCCGGCGTTCCGGTACGCCTGGGCCTGGGCGGCGGTGTCCCCCAGCCGGTCGGCCGCGGTCTTCGCCAGCTGCCACGCTTCGAAGTCGTCGTGGAAGAAGCCACGCCGGGTGTGGAAGGTCGTCAGGGCCCAGGCCAGCTGCCACGTCGCCGGGTGCCACCCCCGCGCGCTCGCGGCCTGCTGCAGGGCCAGCAGGCACCGGTGTTCGCCGTCGAACCAGGCCAGCGCGTCCGCGTACCCGGTCACGGGGCGGAGGGCGTGCTCGGGCGCGGGGCAGGTGAGGTCGATCGGCGGGCGCTGGGGGTACAGCACCCGCTCGGCGGCGTAGGCGGTGTGCAGCGAGAAGCCGACGAGCCGGCGTACCGCGGCCACCTGCTCGGCGTCCGCGACATCCTCGGTGGCGCAGGCGGCGGCGTACCGGCGGACGAGGTCGTGCATCCGGAAGCGGCCGTGCTGGTCCTGCGTCACGAGCGACGCCTGTTCGAGGCTCCGCAGCACCACCCGCGCCTGCAGCGGGGGCAGTCCGGTGAGGGCGGCCGCGGCCTCGGCGCCGATGTCCGGGCCGGGGGCGATGCCCAGCAGGGCGAACACCCTCGCCTCGTCCTTCTCGAGACAGCGATAGGAGCACGACAGGACCGCGGACAGGTCCGCGGCCGGATCGCCGTCGGTCAACGCGTCCAGCCCCGCTTCCCGGAGTTCGGCGGCCAGTCGTGCCAGCGGGAGGTCCGGGCCGGCGAGGGCGCGCCCGGCGACGATGCTGAGCGCCAGCGGGAAACCACCGCAGCGGGCCAGGAGTTCTTCGACGGCACCGGGTTCGGCCGTCACCCGCTCGGCGCCGAGCCGGGCGACGAGCAGTGCGCGCGCTTCGGCGTCGGTGATCACGCCGAGTGTCAGCGGGTGGGCGCCGTGGCCGGCCACCAGGCCGGTCAGGCGCCGCCGGCTGGTCACCAGCACGGTGCAGCCGGGGCTGCCCGGCAGCAGCGGGGCGACCTGCTCGGTGTCGGTCGCGTTGTCGAGCACCATCAGCAAGCGCTTTCCCGCGACGAGACTGCGCAGCAGGGCGCTCTGGGCGTGCGGTTCGACCGGGATGTCCGACGGAGCGACGCCGAACGCGTCGATCAACCCGCGCACGGCGGCGTCGGCGGACAGGGGCCGGCCGGCCGGGCTGAAGCCGTGCAGGTCCACGAACAGCTGTCCGTCGGGGAACCGGCCGAGGTTCCGGTGCGCCCAGTGCAGCGCGAGCCAGGTCTTGCCGATGCCTCCGGCACCGGCCAGGGCCGCGATCGCCACACCGGTGCCCGGGTCCAGGACTTCGGTGAGGGACTCGATGTCGCGCGCCCGGCCGGTGAACAGTGGCGGCGGCCCCGGCAGCTGCCGGGGCATCGGCGCCGGCCGGCCGGGCCGCCGGGCCGGACCCGGTTCCGCGGTCAGGATCCGCTGGTGCACCTCGCTCAGCTGCGGGCCGGGCTCGGCGCCGAGCTCCTCGACCAGCCGCGCCCGGACGCGCCGGTAGTGCGCCAAGGCCTCGGCTGCCCGCCCGGCCGCGCCCAGGCTCAGCATGTACTGGCCGGCGACCCGCTCGTCCAGCGGGTGCTGGGCGGCCCGCACCGCGAGGTCGGCCACCAGGCTTTCGCCACGGCCGAGCCGCAGCAGGACTTCGGTCAGGTCGCATTCGGCGCTCAGCCGGTCCAGGTGCAACCGGTCGCGTTCGCCCGCGGCCCAGTGGCCGTCGACGCCGGTCAGCGCGTCTCCCTGCCACAGCCCGAGTGCCTGCTCCAGCAACCCGGTCGCCCGCCGGTCGTCGGCGGCCGGCAGCCGGGCACGCTCGCGCAGGTCGCGGAACCGGTGAACGTCGATCGCGTCGTCCGGCACCGTCAGGCAGTAGCCACCGGACCGCCGGCCGATACCCACGGATTCCGCCGCCGGCAGCACCTTGCGCAGTCGCGAAAGGTAGTTCAGCAAGGTCTTGTGGGCGCGCAACGGAAAACGCTCTCCCCAGACCCGCTGGGTCAGCCGGTCCATCGAGACGACGCGGTTGGCGTCGAGCGTCAGCGCGGCCAGTACGCATCGCTGCCTGGCCGGCCCCAGATCGACCGCGCGCCCGTCGACGAGCAGGGAAACTTCCCCGAGCAAACGGATTTCCAGCATTTCGCCACCCCCCTGTGACGTCACTGCCGAACATCAAAACCCGTCGCCCGGGGGTAGGGGCCGAAATGTACCGAATTCACACGATCGGCGGCTCAAGCGTTACCGGGCAGGCGTCGCCGTCCCGATGATCAGCGGGTGGACCACCGAAGGCATCCCGCGCCAGCGGGCCGTGGTCATGTCCTCGATGGCGAACCGCTGCTTGATGAGCGCGACGGTGTCGCGGTCGCACCGGCAGCCCTGCGCGAACGCCGCCCACGGCCTAGCCAGCCGCGTCTGCCTTCGCGCCAGCTTCGGGTCCTCCGCGCGCACGTGCTCGCAGAACAGCAGCCGCCCGCCGGGGCGCAGCACCCGGGCCAGCTCGGCCAGCACGCGGTCGACGTCGGGCACCGTGCAGAGGACCAGCGTCGACACGACCGTGTCGACGCTGGCGTCCGCCATCGGCAGCGCGTCGGCGGAGGCTCGCACCGGCCGCATGCCGGCGCGGCCACGCACCCGCTTCTCGAGCCGCCGGTACATCGCCGGGACGGGCTCGGTCAGCACGACCTCCGCCGCCTCGGGGTAGTGCCCGGCGTTGAGCCCGGTCCCCGCCCCGATCTCGACCACCTGTCCGTGCGCGCGCCGCAGCAGTTCCGTGCGCCGGCCGGCCAGGCCCAGCCGCTCCCCCCGGCGCAGGAACGGATCGTAGAGCGCCGCCCCGAACCGTTCCCCGAGCCCGTCCCGTACCCCCACGCTGTCCCCTCCGGCCATCGCTCCTCCTTCGCACCGCCGATGGGACGCAGCACACCAGCCAGCGGCCGCCCACCGCATCACCCGGTCGTGCCATTCCGGGTGCTGGCCGGAACGGGCCACGCGGGGTCGCGAGACGGCCTAAGCTGCGGGAATGCCGGGGCAAGTCGTGCGTTTCACAGGTGACCCGAACGACCGTCCGGTCGCCTGGGCCACCGTCGGCACGGGCCCGCCCCTCGTCGTCGGCGGCTGGTGGTGCGGGCACCTCGAACTGGACTGGCGGAACCCGTTGTTCCGGCGGTTCGGCGAGCTGCTGGGCGACCGGTTCACGCTCGTCCGCTACGACCGGCCCGGTGTCGGCATGTCCGACCCCGCCGGGCCGCTGGTCACCTCGCTCGCCGACGAGGTCGCCGCGTTGAGCGCCGTCGTCGACGCGGCCGGGGCGAAGGTGACCCTGTTCGGCGGTTCGTCCGGGAGCTGCGCCGCGATCGCGTACGCGGCGGCCCACCCGGACCGCGTGGAACGGCTCGTCCTGTACGGCAGCTACGCCCGCGGCGCCGAGATCGCCTCGGCGGAGGCGCGGGACTCCTTGCTGGCGCTCGTCGAACGGCATTGGGGCGTGGGCTCCCGGATCCTCGCCGACCTGTTCCTGCCGACCGCGACCCCGGCGGAACGCGACGAGTTCGTCCGGTTCCAGCGCGGCGCCCTCACCGCGGAGAAGGCGGTGCGCTCGCTCGCGGCGGTGTACGCGTTCGACGTCCGGGACCGGCTGGACACGATCGAGGTCCCCACCCTCGTCCTGCACCGGCGCGAAGACCGCGCGATCCCGTTCGCCCTGGGCCAGGACGTCGCCGCCCGCATCCCGGGCGCCACCTTCGTCCCCCTCGACGGGACCGACCACCTGCCCTGGCGCGGCGATGTGGAATCGCTCACGCGTGCCGTGCGGGAGTTCCTCGGCGCCGGCCGGCCGGCCCGCCGGTCCGGTTCGCCGCGCCTCTCCGAACGCGAACTCGACGTGCTTCGCCTGGTCGCGCAGGGGTTGAGCGATCAAGAGATCGCACGCCGGCTCGGGATCAGCGCCCACACGGCGCACCGGCACGTGTCGAACATCCGCGGCAAGCTGGGCGTTTCGTCGCGAGCGGCGGCCGCGGCGCACGCCGCGACCGCCGGACTCCTGTGACCCATCGCTCCCCGGGAGCGTTACTTCGGATCGAGCACGAACACCGGGATCTGCCGGTCGGTCTTCGTCTGGTACTCGGCGTACGACGGGTACGCCGCCACCGCGCGCTCCCACCACTCGGCCCGCTCGGCTCCCTCGACCTCGCGCGCCGCGTAGTTCTTGGTCACGGTCCCGTCCTGCAGCGGGAACTCCGGGTGCGCCTTGATGTTGTGGTACCAGACGGGGTGCTCCGGAGCGCCGCCCTTGGACGCCACCACGGCGTAGCTGCCGGCGTGCTCCACCCGCATCACCGGGGTGTAGCGCAGCTTGCCGGACTTCGCGCCGCGCAGCGTCAGCAGCACGATCGGCGACCCGAGCACCTCGATCCCCTCGGTGGTTCCGGTCTCGAGGATCGTCTTGGTCTGGTCCTGCACCCACTCCGTGGGACTGAGTTCTGCGGTTTCGTCGGACATGCCCTAGATCAACACCGCGGATCCCGACCTCATTCCCCACTGTGACGCGCGCCGCCGCACCAGACTGCGGGGACGCCCGCCTTCCGTAGAATCACCGGGGACCGCCGGTCCGCACCGGTGGTGTCGACTCGGCAGGAAGGACCGGCCCGGACGGTGGTGTCGTCGTGAGTGCGTCCGACCGCCGGAGCGGGCCGGGAACGCGACGCTGGGCCGATCTGCTGCAGTCGCCGCTGGTGCCGCCGGGCAGGCCGGCGCGGCGAGGGTTCCAGCTGCTCAGCGGGCTGGTGCTCTACGGGATCAGCGACGCGATGGTCGTCGCGGCCGGGCTGGGCGTCGAGCCGTGGGACGCGCTCGCCCAGGGGCTGACCCGCACCGTCGGCCTCAGCATCGGCGTCTGGACCAACCTGATCGGCGCCGCCGTGCTGCTGCTGTGGATCCCGCTGCGGCAGAAGCCGGGGCTGGGCACGCTGTGCAACGTGCTGCTCGTCGGCACCTCGATGGACGTCACGCTGGCGCTGCTGCCGCCGTTCGGGCAGCTGTGGCTGCGCTGGGCCGTGCTGGTCGCGGGCATTCTGCTCAACGGGTTCGCCACCGGCTGCTACATCGGCGCCCAGGCCGGGCCGGGGCCGCGGGACGGGCTGATGACCGGGCTCGCCGAGCGCGGGCACCCGATCTGGGCCGTGCGCTGGGGCATCGAGATCGCGGTGCTGGTGATCGGGTTCCTGCTCGGCGCGACCGTGGGCATCGGGACCATCCTGTACGCCTGTGCGATCGGGCCGCTGGCCCACCTGTTCATGCCGCTGCTGGACATGGGGCGGGGCAAGGGAAAGCCGGACTAGCCGGCCGCCGCCAGCTGCGACCGGCGGCCGACCGCGAGCCGGGCCGCGGCGCCGAACTCGCGGAAGAGCGCGGCGGAGACCGGGTCCGTGCCCGCGTACCACTCCGGATGCCATTGCACGGCAAGGCAAAACCCCGCCGGGGCCCGCGCCGAGACGGCCTCGACGACGCCGTCGGCGGACACCGCTTCCACCCGCAGGTCCGGCGCGACCCGGTCGATGGCCTGGTGGTGCAGCGAGTTGACCGGGACGGCCGAGGTGCCCAGCAGCCGCCGCAGCACACCGCCCTCGCGGAGGCGGACTTCGTGGGCGGGCAGGTACTGCCGGTCCCTGGGCTCCGCAAGGTCCTCGCGGTGGTCGTCGCCGGTCAGGTCGCGCAACGTGCCGCCCAACGCGACGTTCAGCTCCTGCAGTCCACGGCAGATCCCCAGCACCGGCAGCTTCGCCCGCAACGCGGCGGGCAGCACCCGCAGCGCGAACTCGTCGCGGGCCGGGTCCGCCGGGGCGAGCCGGGGTGGGCCGCCGTAGCGGGCGGGCTGCACGTCGGTCTGGTGGCCGCCGAACACGACGCCGTCGAACCGGTCCAGCAGCTCCGCGAGGTACGGCGCGGGACCGCCGACGACGGCGACGGCACAACCGGAAACCCTTTCGAGGGCCCGGATGTAGACCTCGCGCACCGCGACGTGCGACACCTCGTCGACCATCTCCTCCGACGCGGCCAGCGCGATCAGCGGGCGGCTCACCGCGCACACTCCAACGCCCGGGCAAGGTCTTCCAGCAGATCATCGGGATGCTCCAACCCCAGCGACAACCGGACCGAACCCGGCGTCACACCCGCCGCGAGCTGGTCGGCCACCGGCAGCTGGGCGTGGGTCGTCGACGCGGGATGCGTGGCCAGGGACCGGACGTCGCCGATGTTGGTCACGTGGGCGAACAAGCGGAGGGCTTCGATGAACCGGCTGCCCGCCTCCTGCCCGCCGATCAGCTCGAACTGCACCAGCGGGCCGCCGTTGCCGCCGAGGTAGCGCCGCAGCAGCTCCTCCTGCTCGCCGCCGGCCAGGCTCGGGTGGCGGACCGATTCCACCGCGGGGTGCGCGTCGAGGAACCGCGCCACCGCGGCCGCGTTCTCTCCGTGGGCCCGCATCCGCAACGGCAGCGTCTCGATCCCTTGGATGAGCAGGAAAGCGTTGAACGGGCTCAGGCACGGCCCGAGGTCGCGCACCATCGTTTCCCGCGCCTTGAGCAGGTAGGGGCTGCGCCCCAGCGCGCTGTCGAGCCCGGCGCCCTCCTCCGTCCACACCGCGCCGCCGTGTGCGGCGTCGGGTTCGGTGAGCAGCGGGTGCCGGCCGGCGTGGCGGGTCCAGTCGAAGGTGCCCCCGTCCACGATCAGGCCGCCCAGGGCGCTGCCGTGCCCGCCGATGTACTTCGTCGCCGAGTACACCAGGATGTTCGCGCCGAACTCCAGCGGGTTGCAGACCATCGGGAGCAGCGTGTTGTCCAGTACCAGGGGCACGCCGGCCTGCTCCGCGAGCCCGGCGACGTCCTCGATGGGGAAGATGCGCAGCTTGGGGTTGGGCAGGGTTTCGCCGAAGTAGCAGCGGGTGCGCTCGTCGGTGGCGGCGGCGAAGTTCTTCGGGTCCTCCGGGCTGACGAACCGGGTCTCGACGCCGAACCGGGCGAAGGTGTTGGCCAGCAGGTTCCACGTGCCGCCGTAGAGCTCGTCGGAGCTGACGATGTTGTCCCCGGCCTGGCACAGGTTCAGCAACGCGACGGTGGTCGCCGCCTGGCCGGAAGAGACGGCCAGCGCCGCCGGGGCGCCGTCGACTGCCGCGATCCGCGCTTCGAGCACGTCGCAGGTGGGGTTGTTGAGGCGGGTGTAGGCGTGGCCGTCCTCGCTGAGCTCGAAGATGCCCGCGGCGGCACCGGTCCCGGGCAGTTCGTAGGCGGCCGTCTGGAAGATGGGGGTGATCACCGGGGCCGTCGGGCCGGTGCGCAGCTCGGCGCCCGCGTGCAGCACCGCGGACTCGCGCCGCCGGTAGTCCTTCGGCGCGCTGGCGGTGCGTTCACTGACCGGCATGGGCGTACTCCCTCGCTTCGGACATGGACGTGACGATCGCGGTGACGGCGCTGGGCTGCCCCCGCGGGCCCCGGGTGAACAGCCCACCGAGCACGGCGTCGACGGCGGCGTAGTCCGGGTCGGCCAGCCGCACCCGCCGTGCCTTGCCGAGGTTCCAGAACGGCGTGCGCGGATCGAGGTGGTGTTCCAGGTGGTAGTTGTCGTTGTGGATGCCGGTGAGGAACTTCTCCCAGCCGCGGCTCTTGCGGTTGCGCGTCATGTACAGATCGACCCGGGAGTCCCGCACGAGCGGGGTGTGCTCGGACAGCTCGATGTACCAGCCCAGGATCTGGAAGCTCGTCAGGTAGGGCACGAACCAGAACAGCAGCAGCTCCATCGTCCAGCCCTGAGACCAGCAGACACCGGCGACGACGGCCCAGAACGTCCAGAACCCGGCGCGGTCGAGCAGCCGCTTGCGGGGCTGCACCGGAGACGTTTCCCGGGAGCGGCCCGCGCGCAGCACCCAGTACCGGTTGCGCACCAGGTACCGCAGGTAGGCCCAGGTCTGCGTGCCGAACAGCGGCATCAGCACCACCCGGCGGACGTAGGCCCGCGGCGAGGCGGCCCGGTAGGCACCCTGCTCGATGAAGAACCGCAGGTCCGGGTCCTGGTCCGGATCGCCCAGCCGCGGGTGGTGGGTGAACACGTGCGAAACCTTGTAGGCGTAGTGCTGCTGGAAGATCGGGTAGGCGGTGAGCACGGTGCCGAGCAGCATCCGCACCCGGTGATCGGCCGCGCCGACGCCGTGGGCGCAGTCGTGCAGGATCGTGGACAGCCCCCGCTGGCGGGCGCCGATGACCAGCGCCGCCAGCGGGTAGCACCACCACGAAACCGCGACGCACAGCCACACGCACGCCGCGATCCAGCAGGCGTCCTCGAGCCAGGCCAGCCCGGCGTGCCAGTTGTCGCTGCGGTTGAGGGGTTTCATCCGGGCCCGGACTTCGCCGGGGAAGCGGTGCATCCGGTACCGCTTCCCGTCGAACGCCCACGTGGTGTCCGGCACGCGTCCTCCCTGGGTCGGTCCTGTGGTGGCGTACCGGTCAGACGAGGGCGGTGAGCGGCACGCCGATGAACGTCGGGTCGAAGCGGCTGACGCCGTCGAGCAGTTCGTCGATCTTGGCCATGACGCCGGGCTCGAGCACGACGTCGGCGGCCTTGAGGTTGTCCGTGAGCTGCTCGGGGCGCGAGGCGCCGGTGATCGCGGAGGTGACGTTGGGGTTCTGCAGCACCCAGGCGAGGGCCAGCTGCGCCATGGTGAGGCCGAGCTGCTCGGCGACCGGGCGCAGTTCCTGCACCTTGCGGAGCACGTCGTCCTGCAACCAGCGGACCATGTAGCCGCTGCCCTCGCCGTCGGTGGCGCGGGAGCCTTCGGGCGGGCGCTTGCCGGGCAGGTACTTGCCGGTCAGCACACCCTGCGCCATCGGCGACCAGACGAGCTGGCCCATGCCCTCGCGCTCGCAGGCCGGGATGACCTGGGCCTCGATGACCCGCCACAGCATCGAGTACTGCGTCTGGCTGCCGACCAGCGGGACCCGGAGCTCGCGGGCCAGCGCGGCGGCGCGGGTGATCTGCTCGGCGGTCCACTCCGAGACGCCGACGTAGAGGACCTTGCCCTGGCGCACCAGGTCGGCGAAGGCCAGCATG
Source organism: Amycolatopsis ponsaeliensis (assembly GCF_030182635.1). NCBI lineage: Bacteria > Bacillati > Actinomycetota > Actinomycetes > Pseudonocardiales > Pseudonocardiaceae > Amycolatopsis > Amycolatopsis ponsaeliensis. Next base: position 15,898 of record NZ_JAPZLD010000027.1, on the reverse strand, counting down.
GTCTCCTCCAGCTCGACCGTCGGGTCGAACTGGTGGGCCTGGTAGAGGTCGAGGTAGTCGGTCCGGAGCCGGTTCAGGGAGCCGTGCGCGGACTCCATGATGTGCTTGCGGCCCAGGCCCTGGTCGTTGGGGCCGCCGGGGCCGGTCGGCCAGTACACCTTGGTGCAGATCTCCAGGCTCTCCCGGCGCCGGCCCGACAGCGCGCGCCCCAGCACCTCTTCGGCGCGGGTGTTCGCGTACATGTCGGCGGTGTCGAACGTGGTGATCCCGGCGTCGAGCGCCGCTTCCACGCATTTCTTCGCTTGTTCTTCGGCCACTTGCGATCCGTGGGTGATCCAGTTGCCGTAGGAAATCCTGCTGAGTGAGAGGCCGCTGCGGCCCAATCGACGATGTTCCATGCCTCAGGACACTCCAAGGAATTTTCTGCGTAGTCAACGTTTAAAACCGCGAAAAAGGGTCCTGTCGATGGGGTCATAGAACATAGTGATGAGGCCATCAACGGGTCCATGATCACCATTGTCCCGGCTATTTTCCGATGGGAGCGTGAGGCTTCTGCCGGAGAAATCACCGGAATCGCCGCGGAGTCGAGCGGCTGGAATCCGGTTCGAGATCGGGAGAACAATGGTTGACAAGATCGTCAGTGCCGCACGTGCGGCGACCATGGCGGCGCCGCCGCTGGGCAACGAGGCGTACGGGCGTTTCTGCATCGGGCTGGCCCACCGGCTGACCGCGGCGTGGCCGCGGATCCGCGCGGCGAACGACGCCGACGTGGACCGGGCGCGGGAACGGGGCATGCCCGACGTGCTCGTCGACCGGCTGCGGCTGACCGAAGAGCACCTCGACGGGCTGGTGACCCTCACCTCGACCGTCGCCGAAGAGATGCGCGAACTGACCCACCGCCCGCCGGGCACCCCGATCGGCGACTGGGGCGTGCGGCACCGCGTGCCGCGGCCGCTGGGCGTGGTGCTGATGATCTTCGAGGCCCGCCCGACCGTCACCGTCGAGGGCGCGCTGCTCAACGTCGCGGCCGGCAACGCGGTGATCCTGCGTGGTGGCAAGGAAATCGCGGGGACCAACGCCGCGCTCGGCGCCGCCGTCGCCGCCGCCTTGGAGGACGCGGAGCTGCCCACGGGCCTGGTCTCCGTGCTCGACGACCCCAGCCGTGCGCTGCTGCGCGAACTGCTGCGCCGGCCCGGCGAGATCGACGTGCTCATCCCGCGCGGAAGCGCTTCCCTGGTCGACTACTGCCACAGCGCGAGCACCATCCCGGTGCTGGCCAGCGGCGGCGGGGTCAACCACCTCTACGTGCACCGCAGCGCCGAGATGGCCCAGGCGGTCGCGATCGCGCTGGACAGCAAGCTGCCCGCCCCGGCCGGCTGCACCTCCCTGGAGATCGCGCTGGTCGACCGGCCGGTGGCCGACGAGTTCGTGGCGGCCCTGCTCGACGGCGCCCGCCGCGACGGCCGGCCGCTGACCGTGCGGGCCGGCGAGGGACTCCGGCGACCGGAGACCACCGGGCAGTGGCGGGTGGAGGCGCTGGGCGAGCACGACCGGGGCCGGGAGTTCCTCGACAGCACGATCGGCGTGGTGGCGGTGGACTCCCCGGGCGAGGCGGTGGAGTTCATCCAGCGGTACGGATCCGGGCACAGCGAGGCGATCGCCGCCACCGACCCGGTGGCCATCGGCGAGTTCACCGACCGGGTGGACGCGGCCACGATCGTCGTCAACGGTTCCCTGCGGCTCAACGACGGGCCGACGCTGGAGCTGGGCTCGGAGATCGCGATCAGCACCAGCAGGCTGCACGCCCGCGGGCCGATCACCTTGGCCGCACTGGTGAACTACTGCTGGGTGGTCGAGGCCGGCGGCCGGCTGCGTGAGGCGAGCTGATGCCCGCCCCGGCGCGGCCACCGCTGCTGCTCCCGCTCAGCCGCCGTCCGCTCGCACCGCAGGCGGTGCTCGTGCACCCCGGCGGGGGCGGCCTGGGCCCGTACACGCCACTGGCCCTGCGGCTGGCCCGCCGCAGCGGGGTGAGCGGGATCCGCGCCAGCGGCCTGTTCGCCGGCGAGCGGCCCGACTCCGACGTCGACGCGATGGCGCGGCGGTACCTGCCGTTGCTGGACACCCTGCCCCGCCGGCCGGAACTGCTGGTGGGCTGGTCCATGGGCGGCGTCCTCGCCTGGGAGCTCGGCGCGCGGCTCGCCGCGACCGGCCCGGCCCCGGCGGTGGTGATGATCGACAGCTTCACCAGCCGGGACGAGTTCCGCACCGCGGGACAGCGGCACGCGGTCGTCGAGCGGATCATGCGCTCGGTGCACGCCCGGGTCGCACCCCGCGACCAGCCCTGGGCCGAGACCACGGCACACGCCCACGTCACCGCGTCCGGCCGGCACCGGGTGACCAGCACCCACCCCGGCCCGGCGCTGCTGATGGCGTGCGCGAGCCCGCACCGCCGCACCCAGGTCGAGAACTGGGCCCGGTTGTCCGGGCGGCTGCGCGTCCGCGAACTGGACTGCGGCCACTTCGACGTGTTCGGCCGGAAAGCGCTCCCCGACGTCCTGACCCACCTCGACGAATTCCTGGCCGAAGAACGAACCCGATCCCCGCAACCCCTTGGAGGGCAACGATGACAACCGGACCCGATCACACGACGGTCGCCGACTCGGTCAAGCGCGTGGTGATCGCCGAATCCCGGCTTTCCCTGGAACCGGACCAGATCCAGGACGACGAGCCGCTCAGCGGAGACCTGCTGCGCGTCAACTCGATGGGTTTCGTCGGCATGCTGGTGCGCCTCGAGGACGAGCTCGACGTGACCCTGCCCGACGACCTGTTCGTCGGCCGCACCTTCAAGACGGTCGACGACCTCGTCGAGGTCGTCGCCGAAGGCACTCGTGAAACGGAGGCCCTGTGATGAGCCACGTGTCCCTCCCCACCAGCTGGCGCAGCGTGCTGCCGCACCTGGACGAGCCGCTGCCCCCCGACCGCAGCCCGGAGGTGGCCGTGGGCGGCTCGGACAGCGGGGTGGCGGTGAACCTGCCGTTCGCGCTGGTGCGCCAGTCCACCCAGAACCGCGAGTTCTGGGACATCCCCGCCGAGGTGCTCGACGCCTACCGCAGCTTCCGGCCCACCCCGCTGTGGCGGGCACGCCGGTTCGAGGACGCCGTCGGCGCGCGGGTGCCGATCTACGTCAAGTACGAGGGCGGCAACATCTCCGGCAGCCACAAGCTGAACACCGCACTCGCCCAGGCCTACTACTACGCCAAGGCCGGTGTGAAGGAACTGGTCACCGGCACCGGCGCCGGGCAGTGGGGCACCGCGCTCGCCGCCGCCTGCGCGATGTTCGGGCTGCGCTGCCGGGTGTTCATGGTGGGCACGAGCCTGCGGAAAAAGCCCTACCGGGGCACGCTGATGCGGACCCTCGGCGCCACCGTGCACGCCAGCCCGAGCGACCTGACCGAGGTGGCCGCCCGCGTCGGCGGCGGGGTGAACAGCCTCGCACTGGCGATCGGCGAAGCGGTCGAATACGCCGGACGCACCGAGGGGGCCGCGTTCTGCATCGGCAGCGGCGAGACCTACAGCATCCTGCACCAGTCCGTCATCGGGCTGGAGGCCATCGAGCAGCTCGCCGCGCTGGAGTCCGAAGTGGACAGCGTCGTCGGCTGCGTCGGCGCCGGCTCGAACTTCGGCGGGATCGCCCTGCCCTTCTTCGCCGAGGCCGCGGTGACCGGGGCTGAGTGCCCGCGGCTGGTGGCCGCGGAGTCCAGCACCACCCCGAAGCTCACCCGCGGCGTCTACGCCTACGACAAGACCGACGCCACCGGGGTCAGCCCGATGGAGGCGATGTACACGATCGGCAGCAGCTACCCGATCCCCGACTCGCACTCGGCCGGCCTGCGCTTCCACGGCGCCGCGAAGGTCATCTCCGCCATGCGGCACCAGGACCAGGTCGCCGCCCAGGCCGTCGGGCAGGTCGAAGCCCTGGAAGCCGGGCAGGCCTTCACCCGGACGGAGATGGTGCTCCCGGCACCGGAGTCCGGGCACGCGCTGGCCGTCGCCGCGCGCCTGGCCGCGGGCGGCGGATCCTCCCGTGGTGTGGTCGCCTGCGTGAGCGGGCACGGCTACCTGGACCTCTCCGCGTACCAGCAGCTGGCCGACGGTGAGCTCAGCAGCGAGCCGCCCGAGGAGCAGGCGCTGGTGTCGGCGATGGACCGGTTGCAGCCGGTCCCGGGCCTCGCGATCGCCGGGAGTGGTCATGCCGTCTGAGCCGCTGGACCACCGCCTCTTCGACTGCGTCCAGGTGAACCTGGCCGAGCTCGCCGACCGCGTGCACGGCGAAGGTACGCACCTCGCGCTGGGCCGGATCCTGCGCTTCTGGCCCCGGCCGGGCGCGGACGGGCTGCCCACCGTCGAGCCGCGGGTCGACGAGCACGTGACCGAATCCGCCGACCTGCTGGGATTGCGTGTCACCCGGCGCGAACGGATCACCGCCGCGGACGGCCTCGAACCCGGCCCCGGCTGCTACGTCGTCGCGGACGCCTACCACCTGCCGTGGGTTCCCTACTACCGCAACCAGCACCTCGAGCACAGCTTCCTGGTCGAGCCGGCCGACGGCGGCGTCACCGTCGTCGACGGCTACCACAACGACACCCAGTGGGGTGCGGCCCGGCCGGGCCGGTGGACGCTCGGCCACACGGAACTCGCCGAGGCGCTGCCCGACGGTGCGTTGACGTTCGACCTCGCCGCCGGCGCCCCCGCGACCGAGCGCACGCCACTGGTGCAGCTGGCCGAGGCCGGCACGTTCGTGGCGACCTACGCCGACCATCCCGACCGGGTGCGGGCGTTGCGGGGACTGACGTTGCAGACCTGGCTGCTCACCCGCAGCCGCCGCCTGCACGCCGCGGCCATGGGTCTGGACACCGACGCGGTGCGGGCGCACCTGGACGAGTGGGACGCGCTCGCGAAGCAGGTGTACCTGGCGAGCCGCCGGGTCTCCGCGGGCCGGGCCGAACCGCGTGCGCTGTTCCCTCGCCTCGCCGACTGCCTCGCCGCGGACCACACGGCGTTCGGCGGCACCGCCGACATCGTCACGGCGTCCACAGTGGACACCATCGAGGTGTCACCGGAGCTGCGCGAGTCCGTCGCCGCGGTGATCGGGACCGTGCTGGGCACCGAGCCCGCCCCCGGCGCCCACGCGCTCGGCGACATCCCCGGCTTCAGTTCCTTCCGCATGATGGAGATCGTCGAGCGGATCGAAAGCGACCTCGGCGTCGAGTTCGCCGCCGAGGACCTGGTCCCGGAGAAGCTCACCCACGTCGACGGCCTCTGCCGCGCCGTCCTGGACGCAGGAGGAACACGATGACCTACGCACCGCGGGTACTCCACGAACTGCTCGGCCACGCCGCCCGGCAATGGCCGAACCGGACCGCGCTGACCTGCCGGGGCACCTCGACGACCTACGCCGAGCTCGCCGCCGCCGCGGAGCGGGTCGCCGCCTCGCTCGCCGCCCGGGGCGCCCGCCGCGGCGACCGGCTGCTGATCAACGCCCCGGCGAGCACGCTGCTGCCCGCCGTGGTCTTCGGCGCCGCCCGCGTCGGCGTCGCGTTTTCCCTGCTGCACGAACAGGTTCGCGGCGCCAGCCTGGACCACGTGCTCGCGGACTCCGCGCCGGTGCTGATGGTGACCGGCGACGACGACGTGCGGCGGTCGGCCGAAACGGCCGGCGTCCCCGCGGCGTCGGTGGAAGACCTCGCCGCCGGCCCCGGCCGGGACGTCGCGCTGCCCACTCCCCCGCTGCCGGTGGACCCGGTGTGCCTGATCTACACCTCGGGCACCACCTCCCTGCCCAAGGCCGTGGTCAGCACCCACCAGCAGCTGCTGTTCGCCACCGCGGCGATCGCTTCGGTGCTGGAGTACCGCAGCGACGACGTCGTCTACAGCCCGCTGCCGCTGTCCTTCGACTACGGGCTGTACCAGGTGTTCCTGTCCGTCACCGCGGGGTCGAACCTGACCATGGGCGCCCCCACCGAGGTGGGGCCGTCACTGGTCGGCAACCTGGTGCGCGCGAACGCGACCGTGCTGCCCGCCGTCCCGGCCGTCGCCGAGGCGCTGAGCGCGCTGCTGCGCCGCCGCCCGAAGCCCGCCCCCGCCCTGCGGCTGCTCACCAACACCGGCGCGGCGATGCCCACCGGCACCCTGGAATCCTTGCGTGAGGCCATTCCCGGCCTGCGCGTGCAGCTGATGTTCGGGCTGACCGAGTGCAAGCGCGCCACCATCATGCCGGTCGACGGCGATCTGGAGCGGCCCGGTTCCAGCGGCCGGGCCCTGCCCGGCACGGAGGTCTTCGTCATCGGCGAGTCCGGCGAGCGGCTGCCCGCCGGGGAGATCGGCGAGATCGTGGTGCGCGGCCCGAACGTCATGGCCGGGTACTGGCGCCGCCCGGAGCTCACCGAGCAGAAGTTCCCGCGCGTGGACGGGCTGTTCCCGGAACTGCGGACCGGGGACTACGGCCGGCTCGACGAAGAGGGCTACCTCTACTTCGACGGCCGCCGCGACGACATCTACAAGGAGCGCGGGTTCCGCGTCAGCGCGACCGAGGTCGAGACCGCGGCCCGCGGCGTGCCCGGGGTCCGCGAAGCCGCCGTGCTGGTCCCGAAGGACACCCGCCCGGCGTGGCTGTTCGTCACCGGTGACCTGGCCGCCGAGGGCGTGCTCGACGCGATGCGCACCCGGATCGAGGAGTTCAAGATCCCGGCGAGCTGCCTGCGAGTGGGCACGCTTCCCTTGACCGGCAACGGGAAGGTCGACCGCAAGGCACTGGCCTCGATGGTGGAGGAGGTGCCCAGTGGAGCTGCTCGATGAGCGGACTTCACCGCTCGCGGACCTGCCCGGCGACCTCGCCGGAATGCCCACCCCCGCCTACGTCTACGACCTGGCCGAGGTCCGCCGCAACCACCGGCGCCTCGACGGGGCCCTGCCCGGCGGCACCGGGCTGCTGTACTCGCTCAAGGCGAATCCGCACCCGGACGTGCTGAGCACCCTGCGCGAGGCCGGGGCCCGCCCGGAGGTCTGCTCCTCCGGCGAGCTGCGGGCCGCGCTCGACGCCGGCTGGACCGGCGCGCAGGTCCTCTATACCGGCCCGGGGAAGCGCGACGCCGAGATCGTGGGCGCGCTGCGGGCCGGGGTGCGGGAGTTCTCCGTGGACTCCCCGCACGCCATCACGCAGCTCGACCGGCTCGCCCGCGAGGCCGGTGTCCGCGCCCGGTTCCTGTTGCGCGTCAACGACGACCAGCCGGTGCCAGGTCAGGGCCTGGCGATGACCGGCGTGCCTTCGCAGTTCGGCGCCGACACCGGCTGGATCCTCGCCGAGCCCGCCCGCTTCGCCGGGGGCGAGCACGCCGAGGCGGCCGGGCTGCACCTGTACATGGGCACCAACCTCACCGCGGTCGACGACCTGATCGGGCAGTTCGGCCGCGCACTGGACACCGCCGCGCGGCTGCGGGAAGCCCTGGCACCGCACGGGGTCCGCTTCCGGACCCTCGACCTCGGCGGCGGTTTCGGCGCCCCGTTCGCGAAGGACGGCACCGCGGGTGAGCTGACCGGCCTGCGCGAAGGGCTCGAAGCGCTGCTCGGCGAGAAGCTGCCGGGCTGGCGCAAGCGGGGCCCGGAGGTGGTGTTCGAGTCCGGCCGGTACCTGGTCGGCACCGCGGGCACCCTCGTCACGGCGGTGCTGGACGTCAAGCGCTCGCAGGGCAAGGACATCGTCGTGCTGGAGTCCGGCATCAACCACCTCGGCGGCATGTCGGGGATGCGGCGGCTGCCGCCGCTCTCGCCGCACCTGCTCGGCCCGGGCGGCCCGCCCGTGCTGGACGCGCTCGTCGCCGGACCGCTGTGCACGCCGCTGGACACCTGGACCCGCACCGGAAAGCTGCCCGAACTGGGCCCCGGCGACCTGGTGGCGGTGCCGAACGTCGGCGCCTACGGGCTGTACGCCAGCCTCGTCGCCTTCCTGGGCCACCCCCTGCCGGCGGAGGTCGTCGTCGACGGCGACCGTCCCGGCTCCCCCGCGCGGACCTCGCGCGTGGAACTGGTCAGGACCACTGACCCCGACAATGAGGAGTGAACCGATGGATCCCCGCATGGCCGAACTGCTCACCCCGTTCCTCAAGTTCCTCAACGGCCGCGAGCTCGGCCCGGACGACTCGCTGCGCGAGCGCGGGCTCGACTCGATGCAGTCGATCAACGTGCTGTTCGAGATCGAGGACGTGTTCGGCGTCTCGCTGCCGGACGAGGACATCACCGATGCCACCTTCGCCACGCCGGCCACCCTGTGGACCGCCGTGAGCGCCCAGCTGAAGCTCCAGGGGGTGTCGTCGTGACCGCGGCCCCGCTGACCGAACTCGTCGGACGCGTGACCAAGGTCGCCGAGGAGCACGTCCGCCAGACCGACGACGACGCCGCGTTCCCGGTGCAGGCGCTCGACGAGCTGCGCGCCACCGGCCTGCTCGGCCTGCTCGTGCCTGCCGAGGACGGCGGGCTCGGCGGCTCGCTGGCCGACGTGCTCGACGCGAGCACCGAGCTGGGCCGGGTGGACATGTCCGTGGCGATGATCTTCGCCATGCACTGCCAGCAGGTCGCCGCCGTGCTCGCGCACGCCGAAGGCAGGCTGCGCGCGGAACTGCTGCCCGAGATCGCTGCGGGCCGGCTCTACCTCGCCTCGGTCACCACCGAGGCGGGCAAGGGCGGGCACCTGCTGACCGCCGAGTCCGCCGCGGCCTGGCGCGACGGCGAGCTGCTCGTCGACCGGTTCGCCCCGGTCGTCACCGGGGGCATGCAGGCCGACGGGTTCCTGATCACCCTGCGCTCCCCGGACTCGGAAGCGGACAACCAGGTTTCGCTGGTCTACGCCGCCCGCGAGCAGCTGGAGATCGAGCAGGCGGGCGGCTGGAACCCGCTGGGCATGCGCGCCAGCGACAGCGGTGCCCTGCGGCTGCGCGGGCGGCTGCCCGCCCACCAGGTCGTCGGGAAGCACGGCGACTTCCACACCATCGTCACCACCGTGTTCGGCCCGCTGGCCCACCTCGGCTGGGCGTCCTGCTGGCTCGGCACGGCGGCCGGGGCGCTGTCCCGGGTGATCGCCTCGCTGCGCGGCAGCCGGGGCAAGACCGACCTGAGCTCGGAACTGCTGATGACGCGGCTGTCGCGGGCGCGCCAGCGGCTGGACACCGTGCATGCGCTGATCGACCACGCCCGCCGGGTCGTCGAGACCACCGCGGACCTCAGCGTGCCGAAGGTGCAGCTGCTGATCAACGCCGTGAAGATCACCGCCGCCGAGGAGTGCTACCGCGCCGTCGACGAGCTGGTCGACGCCGTCGGGATGCGCCACGGCTACCTGCGCGACTCCCCCACGCGGCTGGAGCAGTCGCTGCGGGACCTGCGCTCGGCGGTGCTGAACTACAGCAACGACCGGCTGCACCTCGCCGACGGCCGGCTCACCCTGCTCGACCAGGAGGTGAGTTTTGCCTGAGTCAGCCCTCCTCGACTCCCGGGTGCGCGCCGGTCCCGCCGCGGACGCACTGTCCACTGTGGATTCCTCTGCGTCCGGCGCCGAGGTGTGGCAGCGACTCGGCGCCACCGGCGTGCTGCGGGGGCAGTACCGGCGGAACACCGCCACCGGGCTGATCGCCGACCCGGACCGGCTCGGCGCCACCTTGCGCGCGGTCGACGCCCGCGGGGACAACGGGATCACGCTGAGCGTGCTGGTGCAGTCCGCGAGCGCGCTGCCGATCCTGGCCGCCGGGACCGGGCCGGCGTTCGACGAGGTCGTCCGCGGCGACTGTGAGGTCGCGCTGGCCGCCACGGACGCCGCGGCGGCCGGGTCCGACCTCACCGGGCTGGGCACGGAGATCGAGACCGGCGGCGACACCGTCCGGCTCGAGGGCGCGAAGCGGTGGGTGACCACGGCGACCCGCGCCGCGTACTTCCTGGTGCTGGCCCGGCACCGGCCCGGACGGCACTTCTCGGCCTTCACCTGGGTCCTGGTCCCGGCGGACGCGGCGGGGGTGCGGGTCACGCCCGCGGCGACCACGCTGCTCGCGGGCGCGGGCACCGGGCACGTCGAGTTCTCCGGGGTGCGGCTGCCGGCGTCGGCCGTGCTCGGCCGGACCGGGCGCGGGCTGGCGTTGTTCGCCCGGCACATGGGCACCGAACGGCTCGCCGGCGCCCAGTGGGCCACCGCGCTCACCAGCCGGGTGCTGGCGGAGACGAGGAAAGCGGTGATGCGGCGGGAAATCGACGGACGCGCGCTGTGGGACCACGATTCGGTCCGCCAGGAGTTCGCGGGCTGCCTGGTCCGGGTGCGCTCGCTGCGCGCGCTGTACGAAACACTGGGCGAACGGGTCGTGGAGGACCACGACACGACGAGCGCGGCGATGCTGAAGGCCGCGGTCGGGCTCACCGCCGACGACGTGCTCTCGCGCTGCGCCCGGTGGCGGGGCGCCGACGGTTTCGCCGACGACGGCCTGCAGCTCGTGCGGGCCGAGGCCGCGGTGTTCGGCATCGGCGGCGGGGTGACCGAGCTGATGCTCGCCGCGGTCGCCGACGGCGCCGAGACGATGCTCGAGGAACTGCGCGCATGAGCACCGGAAACCGGGTCGGCGCCCGCGGTGTGAACGCCGGCGGCGCCGAGATCACCGCAACCCGAGCCGGCACCGGCAATCTCCCGGAGCCCACCATCGGCGAGGCCGAGACCAGCCGGCCCCGCGTTGATACCTGCGGCCCCGCCGCGACCAACCGGCCCCGCGTCAATACCTGCGGCCCCGCCGAGGTCACCCGGCCCCACGTCGCCGCCCGCAGCCTCCCGGCCGATCCGGAGCTTCCCCGTGAAAGCTCGGCCCTGGAAGCGGCAGTGGCACGTGAAAGTGCCGCGGTCCAGGAGCTTCCGGAAGTCTCCGTCGACGGCACCGAAATCTCGCCCGGGGTGTGGGTCGCTTCCGCCACCCGCGCCGACCTCGGCGATCCGCCCGTCCACGCGGGGGACCTCGCCGAGGCCGGCACCCGGCCGCGCTGGCGTCGCGCGGAGTTCCTCGCCGGGCGGCACCTGCTGCGGCACCTGCTGCGGCGGATCCGGCCCGACCTCGCCGCGCTGCCGCTGTGCGCCGACCCCGCCGGGAAACCCCGGCTGGACGCGGGCGGTGAGGACCTCGCCCTGCCCGGCATCACCATCTCCCACGACGAAGACCGGATCGCCGCGGCGGTGTGCGCGCACGGGGACGTGGGCGTCGACGTCCAGCTGCCCCCGGAGCGGCTGACCGACTCGGCCGTGCGCCGGTGCCTCGGCTCGCACGCCCCGGCGGTCACCGCCCTGCCCCGCCGGCGGCGAGCGAAGGAGTTCGCCTGGGTGTGGACGGTGCAGGAGGCGTGCGTCAAGGCCGCGGGCACCGGGATGGCCGGGCGCCCCTGGTCGATCGACGTCCCGCCCGGCGCCGTGTCCGGGCACTGGGGCGGGTTCGCCTGGCTGAGCCTGCGCACCCGATCGCCGGTGCCCCTCAGCTGCGCCTTCCAGCCCGCTCCGTGACCCGGTGCGGGACCCGACCACGACGACGGAGGTCGACGTGCACCTCGTCAACGCCCCGGACACCGTCCCGGAACTCAGCTGCTACACCACCAACCTGGTGGCCTACCTCGAAACCGGCGAACCCGGGGTGCGGTCCCGCATGGCCCACGCCGTGCGCCTGGCGGTCCGGCTCGACAGCGGCCCCGGGAACCTGGTGTTCTCCCAGCACTCGCGCATCGACGGCGACGCCGCGCTCGGCTACCGCGGCGCGGCGGACTGGGGGCGGGCCGTCGCCGACCTCCAGACCGAGCTGACCCGCTCGGGGCGGGTGCTGGCCGTCGCCGACACGTTCCACCTGTCCTGGTCCCCGGCGCACGGGATCGCGCACTCGCCGCACTGGCTGCTGCTGCTCGGCCGGCGCGACGGGCGGTGGCTGGTGGCCGACCACTTCCGCGCGCTGACCCCGCTCGGCGAGCAGGAACCCTTCCTCGGCTGGCTGGACGACGCCACGGTGGAGCGCGCGCTGACGCCGTACGGCCCGTGGCCGCCGGAGATCGCCCACCGCGACCGCTACGCGCTGGGCACCGCCGTGGAGCCGGTGCACGCGGACCGGTTCCGCTGGCTGGCACGCACCACCGGCGAGGATCCCCCGGCCGACCCGGGTGCCTGGACCCGCGGCCTGCCGGAGACGCTAGAGCGCGTCAGCACGGTGCTGACCGACGACGACACCGCCGCCGCCCGCTACGGCGACGACCTGTGGGCGGCGAGCAGGCACTACACCTACCGCCTCGAAGTGCTCGCCGCGAACGGCGAGATCTGCGCGGAGGCCGCCGCCGCGGCCGCGGTGAGCTGGGGCGAGCTGCCCAAGGTCGTCCGGTTCGCCGCGGAGTCCGCCGCCCGGGGCCGGCCGCGCGCCGGCCTGCTGCGGCGGACCTTCGACGACCTGCAGCGCATCCACGAAAAGACGACCACCGAACCCGTATCGGAGGTATGAGCACGATGGAAACCCTGTACCACTGGTTCGCCGCGTCGGCCGAAAAGCACGCCGACGCCCCCGCGCTCGAAGCCGGAGCGCGCACCCTGACCTACGCCGGACTCCGGGATCTCGCCGGGCACGTCGCCGCCGAGGCCGTCACCGCGGTCGGGGCGATACCCGCCCGGATCGGCGTGCTGGCCGAGCGCAGCGTGCTGACCTACGCCGGCTACCTCGCGGCGCAACGGCTCGGCAGCACCGCCGTCCCGCTCAACCCCGCGTTCCCCCGCGAGCGCAACCGGATGATCGCCGAGGCCGCCGGCCTGGACCTGGTCCTCACCGAAGGCGACCCGGCCGATCTCGGTGTGCCGGAACTGGAAATGACCGAGCCCGCGGACGGCGTCCCGCGCACCCCGCCGGAGTCCCGGACCGGGGACCTGGCCTACATCCTGTTCACCTCGGGCTCGACCGGGCAGCCCAAGGGCGTCCCGATCCGGCACCGCAACGTCTGCGCCTACCTCGGCCACGTCGTGCCGCGGTACGGAATGGGGCCGGGCAGCCGCGTCTCCCAGACCTTCGACCTGACCTTCGACCTGTCGGTGTTCGACATGTTCACCGCCTGGGGCGGCGGCGCGACGCTCGTCGTCCCCAGCCGTGAGGACCTGCTGGCGCCGGTGCGGTTCGTCGCGGAGAAGGAGCTGACCCACTGGTTCTCGGTGCCCTCGATGGTGTCCTTCGCCCAGCGGCTGCGCAGCCTGCGGCCCGGCAGCATGCCGACGTTGCGCTGGAGCCTGTTCTGCGGTGAGCCCCTGACCACGAACCAGGCCGAGGCCTGGCAGCGCGCCGCCCCCGGCGGGGTCGTCGAGAACCTCTACGGCCCCACCGAGCTGACCATCAGCTGCGCCGAGTTCCGGCTGCCCGCCGATCCGGCGGACTGGCCGGGCACCGCCAACGGGACCGTGCCGATCGGGCGCCCCTACCCCACCGTCAACCACGTCGTGCTCAACGACGAGGGACGCCCCGCCGTGGAAGGAGAACTCTGCGCGCGCGGGCCCCAGCGGTTCCCCGGCTACCTCGACCCGGCCGACAACGAAGGCCGCTTCTACCACTTCGGTGACGGCGACCGGAGCGCGCGGCCGCACGCCGCGGGTGACGAGCTCGACGACGACGCCTGGTACCGCACCGGGGACCGGGTGTCCTGGCAGGACGGTTCCCTTGTCCACTTGGGACGGTCGGACCAGCAGGTGAAGGTGCAGGGCTACCGGGTGGAGCTCGGCGAGATCGAGGCCGTGCTGCGGGATCAGGAATCGGTGCGCGACGCGATCGTGCTCGCCCTGCCCGGCAGCGGCGGCACCACCGAGCTCGAAGCGGTGTGCACGGGTTCGCACCTCGACCCCGACCGGCTGCTCGCCGCCGTCGGCGGCCGGCTGCCCCAGTACATGGTGCCCCGGCGGCTCACCGTGCTGGACGCGCTGCCGCTCAACGTCAACGGCAAGATCGACCGCTCGGCCCTCACCGCGGACGCGATCGGGCAGCGCGGATGACCGCCGACACCCCGGAAGGGAAGACCATGGAAACCGCACCCGTCCCCCCGTCCCGGCTCGGTACCGCGCGCCCGCCCACACCGGCGCTGGTGCCCGCGGAGGGGTTCCGCCAGGCGATCGCGAAGCTGCCGACCGGGGTCACCGTGCTCACCACCGTCACCGAGGACACCCCCGTCGGCTGCACGGCCAACGCGGTGATGTCGCTCTCGGCCGACACCCCGAGTGTCCTGGTGTCGCTGGGCTGTCACAGCAGGACTCTCGAAGCCATCCTCGACAACGGAGTCTTCGCCGTGAACACGCTGTCCTGGTCGCAGCGGGCGCTGACCCGCAAGTTCGCCACCGGCAGCCCGGCCGAGCGGTTCGCCGGGGTGCCGTGGCAGCCCCAGCGCCGGATCCCCGTGCTCTCCGCGGCGGGGGTGGCGCTGGTCTGCGAGGTGGGTGACACCGCGACGCTGCTGGACCACACCGTGGTCGTCGGCAAGGTCGTCTGGCTGCGGGACACGAACGCGGCCCCGACGGTGCTCTACGGACGAGAGCAGTACCCGCTCGGGGCCTGAGGAGAGACCGGGCCGCGCCCGGCTCGGCGGTCGACCCTCACCGGGCGAACCGCTGGGCCGGGCGCGGTCCCGCGTCCGCGACCTGTTCGGCGGTGGCGCGGGCCGCGGCGTCGAGCAGCACCGAGAACCGGGGGTCGGTGCGGATCTCGCCGTGCCAGGCGACTTGCGTGAAGACCTGGAACGGCGCCGTCCACGGCACCTCGACCAGCCGGCCGTCGGCCAGTTCGGTGGCGACGCTGAGCCGGGGCAGCAGCGCGAGGCCCAGCCCCGCGGCCAGCGCGTGCTTCACCGCGTCGATCGAGCCGAAGGTCAGCGCGCGGATCCGGGTCTCGCCGACGTCGCCCAGCGTCCGCTCGAACAGGCGCTGGTAGCCGCTGCCCCGGTGCGCGCACAGCAAGGGGTACCTCGCCAGCCGCGAGGTCGGTACCGGCTCGCGGCCGAGCGGGCCGTCCGGGCCGGTGACCACCACGAGCGGTTCCGGGCACAGCAGGGTCGAATCGGCTTTCGGCGAGGACTCGCAGACGTCGATGAAGAACGCGCAGTCGACGTCGGAATCGCCGATGCGGCTCCACGGGTCCTCTTCCAGCGGCCGGATCTCCAGCGCCAGTTCGGGGTGCCGCCGGTACAGGTACTCGATGATCGGCACCAGCCGGTAGGAGGTGAGCCCGCTGTCGGCGCCGACGGTCAGCGCGTCGCCGGGGGCGGTGCCCTCGAGCACGGTCTCCTCCGCCATCCGGCTCAGCTTCACGATCTTGTGGGCGTAGCGCCGGAACCGCTGGCCGGCGGTGGTGAGCCGGATGAGCGCGCCGGTGCGGTTGAACAGATCGCACGCGAGGTCGCGCTCGAGTTTCTTGATCCGGGCGGTGACCGTGGGCTGGGCCAGGCTCAGCTCGCTGGCGGCCTTGGTGAAGCTCGACTGCTCGGCCACCCTGAGGAAAGTGGAGAGGGAAGCGGTGTCCACGGCCCGGATCACCGCCAGCCGGGTCGAACGGCACGGGGAGCGGTCCCCGGACCCGGGCGAGTGTTCCCTTCGCTGAGCGGCGTGAGTTTTCGCGGGACGGCCTCCGCTCGCACGCGGTGCTCCCGGTGCGAGGTGGTCTGCGGGCAGGCCCTCCGATCGGCCTCTCTCTCACCCTGGTGGAGCTCGGTCCCGAACACGAAACCTCCTAGGGCCTGTATCGAAGTCGTCTCGGGCAGATTGAGCTGAAGTTGGGCGTGTCGGTGGTCGACATAGGTGAGGTCTCCGGTAGTTGGTTCGTCGACCAAGAAGAACCTG
>NZ_JAPZLD010000026.1:0-152450 GCF_030182635.1 Amycolatopsis ponsaeliensis | reverse complement strand
CCCCCCGCCCCGCCGCGCTGGGCGGCCCTCGCCCCGGGCGGTGGCTCCGGGGTGGGGTCGCCGGTCCCATACACCGCCGTCAACCACCCCCCCCCCCCCCCCCCCACCACCGGGCGGCCAGGTCGACGGGAGGAACTCGTCGGCTCCGTGATCCGGCCGCGGTCCGCGCGAGGCAGCCGCTCAAGTCGCCCAGGTCGCGGGCAGGAACTCGTCCGCTCCGGCGTCCCGCCGCGGCCGGATCGCCGGTCCGCCCGCCGCACTGGGTCTCTCGGGCCGCGCTCCGATCCGCGGGCCTTCCGAACCGGCCGCGACCTCGTCCGGCAGAAGGTCACCCAGCAGCTCGCGTCCCTGCCGCAGGGCATCCTCGCCCGCGTCCGAAGCCAACCGCCGGATCATCCCCGCCAGCTCGCCCGGCGGCCGGTTCAGCGCCCACCGGTCGAACCGCAGGTCCACGAGCCCCCCGTGCAGGTCGACCACCACCGACACCCCGTCGGCCGCCGCCGAGGCGCGGATCGCCGCCAGCCGCGCCCCGTAGCCCGGCTCCGGTGCCGAGAACGCGTCGTCGGCCAACTCCATCGCCGTCCGCTCGGCGTTCACTGGGCCCGCCAGCTGTCCGGCGTGGTCTCTTCCGCGGCCTCATCCGCCGTGGGCAGGCCGAGCGCGTCCACCCCGTCCTGCGTGTGCCACAGCGAAGCCGTGGCCCGCGCCGACGCGGCCGCCGCCAGCACGAGGATCCGGCGCGCCAGCTCGTCCGGCTCCAGCCTCAGCGCCGACGCCTCCAGCGTCAGCTCCCGCAACGCCCCGCCGGGCGCGACCTCGACGGCGACCGTGCGGTCGGCGGCTTTTCCGGTGATCACGGGTGGACCCCTCCGTAGAACGTCGACGCCGAGAGCGTGTGCGTGTTCCGGCGGACGGCGTCCTCGGAGTTGCCCTCGATCATCGTGACCTTGTTCCCCTCGACCTTCTCGACGATGCCGATGTGCGTGCTCGTCGAAGTGTTCTGCGGGCCGGTGCCGAAGATCAGCACGTCACCCGGCTTCGCTTCGTGCAGCGAATTCTTGCCGTACGCGTGCCCGTTCTCCTGGCCCCAGTGGTAGACGTCGCCGCTGAAGGGCAGCACCGGGATCTTCACACCGGCCTTGCGCCACATCGCCGTCGCGAACGACGAGCACCACGCCGCGGTCGGCCCGTACGGGTTACGGTTGCTGCCCGGCGGGTTCTCGCGCACGCCGAGCTGCGTGCGCGCCGCGTGGACGATGTCCTTGCCCCGTCCCGAAGCCTTGCTCGGATGCGTCGCCTTCGCCTGGTGCACGGCCTTGTCCACGACCCCGTCGTGGGTCAGGTCCTTCCGCAGTTCGTTCAGTTTCTTCGCCGCCGCCTTGAGTTCGGCGTCGACGTGCCGCAGTGTCGACGCCGACTGCCGCGTGTACTGCGGCGCCAGGTCGGCGGCGTGCCCGACCGCGCGCATCAGCGCGGCCTGCGTCCCGGCTGCGACCCCCGCGTCGAGGACTTGCTTCGCCTTCGCGGTGTACTCGTCCACCAGCCGCTGCACGGCCGTGTGCCCGGAGTCCACTGTGGACGCCACATGCGCGACGACCTTCTCGGCCGCCGGCGCGGCCGCGCCGGTGACGCGAAGCTCCTTCGTCAGCTTCGCGCTGTTGTGGCGGAAGCCGTCGGCGCCGTGGCCGTGCCAGTGTTCGAGGACGGTGGCGCTTTCCTTGTGGTAGGCGTCGTGCTGCGCGTCCAGGGCGCCCGCCACCTGGTGCAGCGCGTACTCGGCGCGGACAGCGTCCTCGGCCTTCCCGGCGAGCTTCGTGCGGTGCGCGACGAGGTCCTTCGCGAAGGAGTGCGCGAGCGCGGTGGTGTCCATGTCAGTTCATCCCGTTCAACGCGGCAGCGGTCGCCGTCTCGTGCTCGCGGTAGGTCTTGGCGGCCTTCTGCGCGGCCGTGGCCAGTCCGTCGGCGTGCGTGCCGACGCCCTTGACCTGCCGTTGCAGGGCCAGCCCGAAGCCGGTCAGCGCGTCGGCGAAGCCCGACTCCTTGCCGATCTTGCCGAAGCTCTCGTGGCCGATCTCCCGGACGTCGCGCAGGTGCCCGGTCGCGGTACCGAGTGCGTCGGCGACGTGCCGGGTCCGGCTCACGTAGGAATGCAGCACGGTGTCGTCCACCCGGAGCGGGCTGCCGCCCTTGCTGCCGGTTTCGGCGGCCTTCCCGTGGTGCTTGGTGACGTCCTGGGCAGCCTTGCGAGCGGCTGTCAGGTGGTCTTTGTAGGCGCCGTTCGTGTACGTCGACCAGGGCGTGAAGTCGTGCCCGTCGCCCGAGATGCTGTTCGCGACCCGGGCGTTGGTGTCCGGATCGAACAGCTGGTCGTTCGACTTCAAGTGGTACTGGTGCCGCCGCTCGGGGCCGAGCGCGCCCAGCATGTTGATCTGCCACAGGCCGTAGGAGTTGTCCGGCGGCGTGGCGTTGTGCGCGGTCGTCCGGCCGCCGGACTCGGCCAGCGCGACGGCGACCGCGGTGGTCAGGCCCTGGCCGCGAAATCCGGCCGCGTAGGCGTGTCGGGCGATCTGCTCGGCGCTCAGCTTCGTCATGGTTCGACCTTGACCGCCCGGGTACTCCCGGCGGTAGCCGCGGTGCACGCAGGGACAACCCGGGTGCACGCCCGGCTCAACCTCCGGGGCCGCTCACCCGTACTGCCCTGCGGAGAGGTCCTGCGAGAAGGGGAACGGATGCGCAGAACCGGGGTGCTGACCCTGCTGGGGTTGACGCTGGTCACGGCGTCGTGCGCGGCACCGCGCACGACGACGCCGAGCCCGATCGCCGAGCCGGCGCCGCTGATCCGGGCGACCACATCGGCTCCGCCCACCACCACGACACCGCCGCCCGCGCCGCCGTGCGAGGTGAGCACCGGCGCGTGCGTGAGCCTGGCGCAGCGCCTGGCCTGGCTGCTGCGTGACGGCAAGGTCGTGCGCGGTCCGGTCCCGGCCGGCTTCGGGCCGCCGGACCAGGCGACGCCGGCCGGGTCGTTCCACGTCGTCTGGAAGGACCGCGAGCACACCAGCAGCGTCTACGGCACGGACATGCCCAACTCGGTGTTCTTCGCCGCCGGCGGCATCGCCTTCCACGCCGGGCCCCTCGACGCGCCGTCGCACGGCTGCGTCCACCTCACCGACGCCGACTCCGCGGCGTTCTTCGACGGCCTGAACGTCGGGGACGCGGTGCAGGTCCGGTAGCGTTCGCTCCTTGTTGGACACTACGACTGTCGTTTCGCGGCTGCGCGCCGCCGGCTGCGTGTTCGCCGAGGACGAGGCGGACCTGCTGATCGCCGCCGCCACGACGCCCGCCGAACTCGACTCCCTGGTCGAGCGCCGCGTCGCCGGGCTGCCGCTGGAGCACCTGCTCGGCTGGGCGGAGTTCCACGGCCTGCGGATCTCCGTGCGGCCCGGGGTGTTCGTGCCACGCCACCGCACGGAGTTCCTGGTCGACGTCGCCGTCTCGCTCGCGCCGCCGCACCCGGTGGTGCTCGATCTGTGCTGTGGCTCGGGTGCGCTGAGCGCCGCGTTCACCGCCGCGCTGCGCCCGCGTGAGCTGCACGCGGCCGACGTCGAGCCCGCGGCCGTCTCCTGCGCCCGGGTGAACCTTCCGGACGGCCACGTCCACGAAGGCGACCTCTACGACGCGCTGCCGTCGTCGCTTCGCGGCCGGGTCGACGTACTCATGGCGAACGTGCCGTACGTGCCTTCGGACGCCGTCGCGACCATGCCGCCGGAAGCGCGGCTGCACGAACCCCGCGTCGCGCTCGACGGCGGTACGGACGGCCTCGACCTCGCCCGCCGGGTCGCCGCGGGCGCGTCTCGGTGGCTCGTGCCGGGTGGGGCGCTGCTGGTCGAATCGAGCGAGCGGCAGGCGCCGGTCTTGAGCGGGATCTTCACCGCGGCCGGGCTGGCGCCGCGCGTGCACGAGTCCGAGGAGCTGGGCGCCACCGTCGTCACCGGCACCGCGAACCCGTGACAAACTCGATCTCACGTTCCGGCGTCCGCGGACGTCTACAGGGTGTGATCGTGAAACCGTTCGAGCAGATCGTGGCCGAGCACGGGCCGATGGTCCTCCGCGTCTGCCGGGCCGTGCTCGGCCCGGCCGACGCCGAAGACGCCTGGTCGGAGACCTTCCTGGCCGCCCTCAAGGCGTACCCCGAGCTGCCCGCCGACGCGAACGTCCAGGCGTGGCTCGTCACGATCGCGCACCGCAAGGCCATCGACGTCACCCGCGCCCAGGCACGCCGCCCGCTGCCGGTCGGCGAGATCCCGGACCGGCCGGGCCGCACGGACACGTGGACCGGTGATCTGTGGGACGCGCTCGCGAGGCTGCCGGACAAGCAGCGCACGGCCGTCGCCTACCACTACCTGGCCGGGCTGCCCTACCGCGAAATCGCGGAGATCACCGGAGGCACCGCGGACGCCGCCCGCCGCGCGGCCGCCGACGGCGTCAAGACCTTGCGGGCCACCTACCCCTTGGAAGGAGCGCACTCATGATCGACATCATCCCGTCGCTTCCGGTGGCCTACGAACTCCTGCCGGACCGCCTGCACGAGCGGCTGACGGCCGCCGCGGAGCAGGAGGGCCTGCTGGACGTCGCCTACCGCACGCTCGACACCCCGGTCGGCTCCCTGCTGCTGGCGGCGACCGCCCAGGGCCTGGTCAAGGTGGCCTTCGACCGGCAGGACCACGACGCGGTCCTGGCGGCGCTGGCCTCGGCGATCAGCCCCCGGATCCTCCGCGCCCCGGCCCGCCTCGACCCGGTGGTCCGCCAGCTGGACGAGTACTTCACGGGCGGCCGCCGGTCGTTCGACGTCCCGCTGGACTTCCGTCTGGCCCGCGGGTTCCGTTTGTCGGTGCTGGAGCACCTGCCGGAGATCGAGTACGGCCGGACGGAGAGCTACTCGCAGGTTGCGACTGCCGCGGGTAGCCCGAAGGCGGTGCGCGCGGTCGGCACGGCGTGTGCGCTCAACCCGCTGCCGGTGGTGGTGCCGTGTCACCGGGTGGTCCGCTCGGACGGGTCGTATGGCCAGTATGCGGGCGGTGAAGAGGCGAAGCGGGTTCTGCTGACGATGGAGGCGGCTTAGCTTCGGGTTCGTTCCTCGGGGCGGCGGGGGCAAGCCGGGCCGGCCGGCATGGGCTGGGTCGACTGGCGGGCTGGCTCCGGTACGAGCCGCAAGCACCAGCACCCGTCGCCGGCCAAGCTGTCCCCGCCGGCGCCCGCCACCCGGCCAAAGAATTTCCCGCCCAGCCGATCTCACGTTTCATGCCGCCGGAGCGTCTACTGGGTATGAGCACATTCGAAAAGCGCGTCGCCGCAGCCGATTGGGATGCGGTGGCCGCGGAGGTCGATGACTACGGCTGTGCACTCCTGCCGCAGCTGCTCACCCCGGCCGAGTGCGAGAAGCTCGCCGCGCTCTGGGACGAACCGGAACACTTCCGGGCGACCGTCAACCTGCGCCGCCACCGCTTCGGCGACAACGGCGACTACCGCTACTTCGCCGAACCCTTCCCCGAGCCGGTGCAGCGGCTAAGGCAAGCGCTCTACCCGAGGCTGCTGCCGATCGCCCAGGACTGGTACACCCGGCTCGGCCGCGAGCCGGAGTGGCCGTCCACATTGGACGAATGGCTGAAGGTCTGCCACGAGGCCGGCCAAAAACGGCCGACCCCGATCCTCCTGCGCTACGAAACCGGCGGCTGGAACGCCCTGCACCGCGACCTCTACGGCGACAAAGTATTCCCGCTGCAAGTCGTGATCAACCTCAACGACCCGGGCACCGACCACACCGGCGGCGAGTTCCTGCTGGTCGAGCAACGGCCGCGTGCGCAATCGCGCGGCACCGCGACCCTCATCCCCCAGGGCCACGGCCTGGTGTTCACCACCCGCGACCGCCCGGTCCGCTCCGCCCGCGGCTGGTCGGCGGCGCCGGTCCGCCACGGCGTCTCGGCCGTACGTTCAGGCCGGCGGCACACCCTGGGCCTGGTCTTCCACGACGCGACATGACCGACGCCGAACTCGAGGCGCTCGTGAAGCTGATCGGCGGGGCCCGGCACGTCGCGATCGGCACCGCCGCCGACCCGGCATCACGAGCCGACGGCGCGCGGATCGCCGAAACCTGGGGCGGCCTGGTCTTGGCAACGGTGACCTGGCCGGAAACGGCCGCGTCGTGGCTGCGCCAGGCCCAGCGGTTCGCGGCGCCGGACCCGGACGTGTGGGTCGTGGCCGCCACCCCAGCCGGCTGGGCGGGCATGACGCACCGACTGCTGCTGTCGACGGCGTGGAGTCCTCATCGGACAGTCGTCACAGCCGCTTTGACGGATTCCCGCCTGCCCGGCATCCGCGGTGCCCGGGCGGACGGCACTACTTGGGAGGACTGATGAAACACACGATCATCGACTCGCCGATCGGCGAGCTCACCCTGGTCGGCGACGGTGACGTCGTGACCGGCCTGTACTTCCCGCACCACTGGACCCGCCCGGACCGGACCACGTTCGGCCCTCGCGACGACTCGGCGTTCCCCGAGGCGGTGGAGCAGCTGAAGGAGTACTTCGCCGGACAGCGCCAGGAGTTCGACGTACCCACGCGGGCCGACGGCACCGACTTCCAGCGCGCAGTGTGGGCCGAGATCGCGAAGATCCCCTACGGCTCGACGGCGACGTACGGCGACTTGGCGAAGGCGGCCGGCGGGTTGCCGCACGAGGTCGGGGTGGCGGTCGGGCAGAACCCGCTGAGCATCCTGGTGGCGTGCCACCGCGTCGTCGGCAAGAACGGGAAGTTGACTGGCTACGCGGGCGGGCTCAAGCGCAAGCAGTTCCTACTGGAGCTGGAACGTCCGCCGGCAGCGGAACGGGGCCAGCTCTGGTGAGTCACACGTGGCTCAGGAGCATCGTCGCGCCCAGCCCGGTCATGGTCACGGCGATCACGACGTCCAGAACGCGCCACGCCGCGGGCCTCGCGAACACGCCGGCCAGCTTCTTCGCGCCGAAGCCGAGCGCGCTGAACCACACGGCGCTGGCGATCCCGGCACCGAGCCCGAACAGCCAGCGCCCATCGCCGTGCGCGACGGCGACCGAGCCGAGCAGGAGGACGGTGTCCAGGTAGACGTGCGGGTTGAGCCAGGTGAAGGCAACGCAGGCGAGCACGGCCTTCCGCAACGGCGTCCGGTCCTCGCCGACGGTCATAACCGAGCGCCGGAACGCTCGCCGCGCGGCGAGCGCGCCGTAGCCGAGCAGGAAGAGCCCGCCACCGACGGCGATCACCCCGATCGCCGTCGGCCACCGCTCGAGCACGGCGCCGATCCCGCTGACCCCGAGCCCGATCAGCACCAGGTCCGACACCGCGCAGATGACGACCAGCGGCGTGACGGCACCTCCCCGCAGTCCCTGCTGCAGCAGAAAGGCGTTCTGTGAGCCGATGGCGACGATGAGGGACAGGCCGGTCCCGAACCCGGCGAGGAGCAGTGGAAGCACCCGTCCACGGTACGAGCGTCCCGCTGGATTACTCCAGCTAAAGATTCTTACGTAACATTAGCACTCGTGATGTCCGATCTGCCCCTCGACCAGGTCAGAACGCTCCTGGCCGTAGTGGACGAGCAAAGTTTCGACGCCGCGGCGGCGGTCCTGCACGTGACGCCGTCGGCGGTCAGCCAGCGCATCAAGGCGCTGGAGCAGCGCACGGGCCGGGTGCTGCTCCTGCGCACGAAGCCGGTCTCCCTGACCGAGTCCGGCCAGGTCCTGGTCCGGTTCGCCCGCTCGCTGGCCCAGCTGGAGCAGGACGCGCTGTCCGAGCTGGGCCTCGACTCGGCGACGCGCACGCTGTCCATCGCGGTGAACGCGGACTCCCTCGCCACCTGGTTCCTCCCCGCCCTGTCCCGCCTCCCGGCTTCCCTCCCGATCGCGTTCGACCTCCGGCGAGAGGACCAGGACCACACGGCGGCACTCCTCCGGGAGGGCCTCGTCATGGCGGCGGTCACGGCCTCACCCGAGCCGGTCCAGGGCTGCACCTCGGTCCGCCTGGGGCGCATGCGTTACCGGGCGATGGCCTCCCCCGCGTTCATCGACCGCTGGCTGACTTCTCCCCTCCCGACCGCCCTCCCCAAGGCACCAGTGATCATGTTCGACCGCAAGGACGACCTCCAGGACCGCTTCCTGCGCGGCCTGACCCGCCGCCGGAACTTCACCCTGGTGCGCCACCACATCCCGGCGTCGGAGTCGTTCGTGGACGCGGTCGCGGCCGGCCTCGGCTGGGGCATGGTCCCGGAGATGCAGGCGGCCTCCCGCGGCGACGCCCTGGCCGACCTGGCCCCGGACCGGCCGCTGGACGTGCCGTTGCACTGGCAGCAGTGGAAGCTGGACTCACCGGCCCTCGCGGCCGTGGCGAAGGCAGTGGCCGAGGGCGCAAAGACCGCACTCCGCTAACCTCAGAACACTTAGGACGGCTAGAGAAGCCTTAAGCGGGCCCAACCTGATCTGCACCCTTAACGGGCGTGGGGGTTCAAGTCCCCCTTAGGACACAGTACTACCCCACGGATCGCGAAACGCGATCTTGGTGGCTCGCTTAGTCTTGATCTAGGTTGAGTCGATCGTCTCCAGTCGCCATCCGGTGCTGTCGCAGACGATGAACCGTCCCGAGTTCCGTAGCGCAGCTGCGACGTGACTGCTTCGTGTTCGATCGAGCTAGAGCGTGGTGTGGCCGTCGTTGCCCTGGTCTCCGAGCCGGACGTTAAGCTGGTCGGTGAGATGGTCTTCGCGGATTTAGAGCGTTTTCGGCCGCTGTCGGCTCAAGCGTTGCGTGCTGGTGTGGTCGTGGCGGCAGCGGTAGGTCGGACGACCGGTGGTTCCAGCGTGAGTCCAGTCGCCGGTCGCAGACTCCGCAGTGGATCAGGTCGGCGAGGGCGAACCGGCGAGCCTGGCCCTCGGTGGTCGGTCGCGTGGCCCGGATTTGCTGCGCGTCGACGAAATCCTGCTCAGTGACGAGGGCCGAGTGCGCAGCCTTGACGGACAGCGCTGGCGTGACGCTGGCCCTTCTGGTCCGGCGGCGCGGCGGTTCCAGGTCTGTCGGCCGGTGTAACGCGGGTTCGCCAGGATCACGGCGACCGTGCGCAAGGTCCAGGCACCGCGGGCGGGGCGGCGGGGACCTCCCCAAACCCGGCGGTCCCTCCGTCCGCGGAGAGCGGGCACAGCGAGGCCTCGGGCGACTCGTGTGCCGACGGCACGGGGACGGCGAGCGGCCTCGGCGGCGGAGGGCGCGGGGGACGACGCCGCCGACCATGGGCCGATCAGATTTCCGATGCGTAGGTCACGGCAACCTCACCGGACCGTTCCGTTGCGCGCGCCGGCCCCGTACACGGACGGCGCGGGGGCGCCCGGTGTTGGGATCCGCAACGGCTGGGCGGGGGCTAGCGCCGGAGAGGTCGGCGTTTACTAATCGAGATGGTGCCGCCGATCATCCGGTCCTTGACCCGGGTGCCGGTGGCCGACTGCCATAAGTTGATCAGGTCGCGCATGTCACCGGCCAGGGCGGTTCCCGCGGCGTAGGGAGTGGCGGCGTTCGCAGCCGTGTTGAACGAGCCGAGCTCGATCGCTCGCAGCACCGCAGTCGTCGGCTGGGCAAGATCGAACAGCTCCGGGGAGCGGGCCGCCGGACGCATGCCCACCCGGGCGGCGAGCCGGGCCAACCGGTCGGCCGGGCTGGCCGCCTCGGCCTTCAGGTCGAGAACGATAGGGAGTCCGTCTGCAAGGTCAGGTGGAACCAGCTGAGCACCGTCACGTGGACGAACTCCTCACGGGCGAGCAGGCCGCCCAGCTGCCGGTTGTCATCATGTCCTGCAGCGCCTCCAGAGCAGCGCGATGTAGGAGTCGTCGGTCGGCTTGGCGCCCGAGGAGTTGGTGGCGTTCTCCAGCCCCATCCAGACCTGCCGGAGCAGTCCGGTCCAACTTGGCCAGGAAGTCGGTGTTGACGCCCTGCCCGGTGTGGGCCTTCCAAGCCGCACGCTCGTCGTGGGTCGCGGCGGGTGCGGCAGGTCGAGGCCGAACATCCGCTAGCAGACGTTGCGCCGGGTGATCCGCGCGAACGGCCGCGCCTCGCTGCTGATCCCGGTGATCGAGAACAGCGGTGGGTCGCGGAAAACAGCTGACGGCCGGCACGGGAGGTGGTTCCAGCTCTGGTTGCCAGGCCCGGTGCCGGGAGTGCCGGAGTGTGTGGCTATGAGCGACGTGGAGCCATCTTGTCTCTGATCTGCAACCCTAGGGCTGCATGTCGACAAAGCCCGACCCAGCCTGCGGCAATTTCGTTGCTGGATTTCCAAGATCTTCTGTCTGCTCGTTACTTCCTTGGAGCATTCAATTCTCTCTGTAACAAGTTCCCGCATGTCAACGATCAGGCTACATGTAGGATTCGAGAGGACGGCCCGTGATCAAATCACCACCAGTCGACCCCATGGAAGCGGCTCGCAACTCAAGGCGAGCCGAGTTGTTCGCATTGTTTGCGGAGCAAGCGATCGCCCGGCAAGAAATTGCCGACGGGTTGACTCTCGCGTCAACAATCGACGCCGACTACCTGCGTACTAAATGTATAAACAGCGAAGCTAGCCTCTGGGGTTCTGTTGTCGAATCTGCATCCGCATTCGATGCGGCCGCGGACCAGCACGACGGCATAAGTAAAAAGCGCACTATCTCGTCGCTGATGCATCGTTTATGCACATCGCTGGTAGTGCAGCGCGAGTTCGCATTAGCTGGAATTGGGGTATGCATACTCTCTTTCTTTACGTCAACGCAAGGAAATTTATTGCCGAATCTCTATCTTCTGTATCTGGCGCTGCTACTGGCGGTTATTGACCTACTTCTGCCAGCGGCTTCATTGATCGCTCGCCGGGTGGCAACACGTCGTGCAACCGTTAGGATCGGCGGTCCATACCTTGATGCAATTGGACACGCTGTGCCGGCGTTTCTTCTTTTGGCGGCGATTACCTCGGTCGCGCAAGCGCCCATCGTCAATGGAGTCAAATCAACAAGTGGCGCCAACAATTCAGTGCTACTCGGCGTGTTGGTCACGGGCATGGCCTTCGCTTTTTCATTTCGACGGTACACGTTAATTGGCTCAAGAGAGTCTGGCCGGCTGCGCTTTGCCGCAATTCGGCCACCGATGGTTTTTGGCCTGACTGTAATTCCATTGCTAATTGCGTTAGCGCGAAACAATGATAATAGCAGATATGTTACGATTGTCGAACCTGACTTTGCTTTCCTATCCTTTGGTCTTGCGTTAATCGCCGTCGGCTCGGTGCTGGCTATAGCCGGTGGACAAAGTCAGCCCGCAAAGGTGGTCGCGAGAGAATTCAAAAATGCTCGACATCGAGTTGAAGTGGAGATTATTGAAACCGCGATACTGCCGTTGCTTCGCACGGAAATAAACAACAACTCTCAGTCGTATGAAGTTGAGATACGGATCGACGGCGCGTCAGGGTTGAGTGAACTAACGGATCCTATGTATAAAGTGTCCACGAATTCCTCTAAGCGTGTGGCAGCCCTCTTGAACTTGATGCCGGGCGGCAGCATCGGCCTGGCTGGGCCGCGGGGGTGTGGCAAGACGACATTGATGGAATCGTACTGCGGTAGCAAGCGTACAGATAGCTCGAGCGTGGCAACCATGGTTTCAGCTCCCGTCGAGTATTCGCCAAGAGAGTTCCTGCTGCATCTTTACTCCAAGGTTTGCCGCGAAGTCTTGGGGCCAGATGCCGATATTGCCCTTGGTCTCGATCCGCTGAGTCGTCGCAACCGTCGGAAAGACGCGATGGCGATGCTTTCTGGTTCATTTATCCTCTCCGCTGTAGGTGTGTTCCTTCTTGTCGCTCCCGGTGCAGGATTGGAATTCTCGACATCGCAGCTCTGGGGGCTCGCATCGCTTGTTATTGGCTTCCTTCTTGTGCTGCACGTATCGCGCTCTTCCACTCCTTCGAAGCAAAATGGGCATGCAACTGCTTCATTGGCCAATCTGGCTTCAGATCGTCTGGAGGAGATTCGATTCCAGCAAGCCTTCACGACCACGTGGGCAGGTTCACTCAAGGCTCCAGTCGGCATAGAGTCAACGTTGGGAGGCGGTCGCAGTCTGACTCGTCAGCAGATGCATCTACCTGAGATCGTAGACTCCTTGCGGTCTTTCCTAGAGGTTGCAGCGAGCGAACATCGATTAATTATTGGCATCGACGAACTCGATAAAATGCCTTCCGAGCGCGCCGCCGAACAATTTCTCAACGACATAAAAGGGATCTTCGGCGTTCGCGGCTGTTATTTCATGGTGTCTGTCTCAGAGGACGCTATGGCTGGTTTCGAGCGGCGCGGCATGCCGTTCCGAGATGTTTTTGACAGCGCATTTGACGAGATCGTTTGGTTTAGTCCACTTGCTGAGAGTGAAGCAATAGCCGCGATCGATCGCCGGGTGGTTCGAATGCCTGTGCCGTTCAAGAAACTTTGCCATGCGCTGGCGGGAGGACTTCCACGAGATCTGATTCGCGTTGCTCGGGCTACGGTGAATGCTCAAAGCCGTCAATCTCACTCGCCTGATGGTGAGCAAGTTGTCGCGACAAATTTGAACGAAATCGTGAGGCGCCTGCTCGCGAAAGATGTCGATCGGAAAACGCACGCAGTGGCCGTTGCGGCTCGTCGAATTAGTCTGGAGCCGGACGTCAGCCGTTTCCTGGTGGCATGCGAGGGAATGAGGCATGCTAACGTTAGTCCAACCTCTCTGCAGAGTCGAATATTGGAAATCAGTCAGATCGACGCGCCTCGCTTCCGCGAAGACCCGAATGCAGAGCCCGCATTAGCGTTACTGTACCTCATGTGTGAGCTAGCTTGCTATTATTACTATTCGGCGACAATATCCGAGTTCTTCGACTCGGCGGCGTCGTGCGATCGTTGGCATTTGGCGACATTGGGATCGGAAAGTCCTTCCGTCGACTTGGGTCTACTTGTCAAGGCTCGGCATTCCTTTTCCTTAAATGTCACAGTTGCGTGGCGGCATATTTCTGCCTTCAGGGAATCTTGTGGACTGTCTGTCGAACAGTTCCCTGCCAGTCTGGAGATCGACTGATATGACGAACGGATGGCAACCGTTCGTCTGGTGCATACGCTTGGTCCACGAATTCGAGTGTGATGTGTCACATTAATGTGACGCTGCTCAATTCGGCGCCCTGTCATGTAGACCCGCTGCGGTATCGGAGCGGCCTGAGCCGGTGCCGACCGCTTCCTAGCCCCTGGTGGGCATCTGGAGACGGGTGAGTAGTGAGCAAGTCGCCCCTCGGACACACGCACTGTTTTGTTGGTAGTCCGGGATGGCTTGCGTGCAGCGAGGAACACCGCGCCTTCGGATGCAGACTTCTACTATCCCGGGGCGGCCGTACCTTCTACCAGGGCTCCTAGCGCGGTGAGGAACTCTGGCTCGTAGCCCTCTTCGACATGGTTGACGTTCCACAGTCCGCAGGCGCGGACCTTCAAGCTCGCTGCATGGCGGCCAAGCCACGTTGAGCTGGGACGATCCCGGACGTCAGGCAGATTCGAAAGCAAGCCGATGCTGTTTCGTTCGATGTATGCGCGCTGACTGGTGCTGGTGGGCACTGCCAGCCACAGGAAGGGCATCCGGCCGATGTAGTCGCTGACTCTGCGTTCGATGTCGGCTTCGACTGTGGCCCACTCGGGCCGGGGGCGGGGGCTGACCCACGCTTCCAATGAGCCGGCCGGCATGCCGTCACGGTCGATCAATGCGCTGCCGACATGCTGGCGGAATATCGATCCGCGATGGTTCCCGCCGCCTGCCTGTGTGCCGCGGTGCTGGGCGAGGCGGTTCCACAACGTGGTCCGGCTGGTGTCGCGTAGCGCGTGAGTACCGACTCGTACCACTCGCGGCTCACCGTTTGTGCGCAGTTCGCCGTGTTCGAAGAAGAAGTAGACGCCATGGGTTGGCCAGCCGTCGCGCCCGGTGCAGTTACTCAGGCTTCGGGTGCCATCGAGCCGATCGGCGAGCATGACCAGCGAGGCGTAGAACTCGGAAAGGTGGAGTTCCCGCTCACTTCTCATTTCAGAGGCTCCGCGATCATTTCCGCGGGGTAGTTCTCCGGTGAGCGATACCACCACGCGCTGAATGCCTGCGCCAGACGCCGGGGCACCTGGATCTGCGCCCCTCCCGCGTGCCAGTCGATCGTCACCAACGTCGCGTCGATACCCGCCGCGGCCCACGGAGTTCTCCGCAGGAGTTTCGCGTAGTCTCCGCCGGCAGACACGAATCCGATCACTTTCGTCGCACCGACTCGGCGGGTCTCGCCGACCAGGGTCTGTTCGAGCAGGCCACGTGGCCAGTCGTGGAGTTTGAGTTTCCGGTCGTAGTGCGCAATCGGCTCGTCACCCCGGACGACCCCATAGCCACCGCTGAGAATCAGCGTCCGGCCGTTGCCGATGGCCTCGGGCAACGCCTCACCCACGTTGCGGTAGAAGTACCCGCTGTAGCGACGCCAGGCAGGTAGGTGATACCGGTCGTCGACCTCGGACCTGGCCAGCACGCCGGCCCGGGCACTGAGCATCCCCTCCGGCCACCGTGGCTCGGCTTCGGGCGCCGGAGCCCGGCCGCCCCTCGCCTTGGCCTTGGAGCACCCGATGATCACCAGGGTCTCGCGAGGATTGATCGCGTCCAGGTCGGTCGCGACGTGTGGTGCGTTCACCGCTACCTCCGCATCGCGGCAATGCTACCCGGAGAAACAGCCGGTCGATTCAGCCCGGGAACTCACCCACCCCGTGTTCCGCCAGGTCGAAGGCCTGGTCGATCACCGCGACCTGCTCCCGCCGGACCACCTCGACGTCATCCCCGGCCAAGATCCGCCCCATGGCGTGCGAAAACACCGAGGTGATCGCCGTGGTCAGCAGGCCCGCCGCCATCCGGGAGCGGAATGCGTCCCCGGTCTCCTCGGCGAACACCTCGGCGAACGCGTCCGCGATCTCGCGCTCCTGCTCGTACCACCGGGCCATCAGCGCCGGGCTCGAAGTCAGCACCCACCAGAACCCGGGTCCCCCGGCGATGGCACCCGAAAGAGGGTGCCCGGAAGCCAGCAGCGAGTGCTGGTGCGCACGTAGGGCAGCCACCGGAGACACCCCGGCCGGCCGGTCGCGGACCACCGAGACCAGCTCGGCCAGCCGATCGGCGTGCCGGTCGAGGAAGAGATCTTCCTTGCGCGGGAAGTAGTTGAACACCGTCATCTTCGACACGCCCGCCGCTTCGGCGATCTCGGCCACCGTCACCTCCTCGAAGCCGCGCTGGATGAACAGGCCCGAGGCCACGTTCGAAATCAGCTGGCGCGTCGCCCGCTTCTTCCGCTCGCGCAGTCCGTGATCCGCCATGGCCGGAGTATAGACCGAGCCCAAAGTTTGACTCGGTAAAAGTTTCGCGGCATCATCGGAGGCATGAACTGGGATGTGGTGATCTCCGGGGGCGGACCGGTCGGGCTGATGCTCGCCTGCGAACTCCGGCTCAAGGACGTGAACGTGCTCGTCGTCGAACGGCTCCCCGAGCCGGACCTGACGATCAAGGCCGGGTCGGTCAACCTGACGACCGCCGAGGCCTTCTACCGCCGTGGCCTGCTGCCCGCGGTGGACGCGGTCGTGCAGCAGAACTTCGAAAAGATCCAAGAGTTCCTGAAATCACGAGGCGGGGGCGGCCCGAAGCCCGCGATCCCCGTCGGGCACTTCGCCGGGATCATGGTCGCCTCCCACGGCGTCCACTTCGATGATCCCGACTTCCGTGACGTCGGGCCCGCTTCGAAGGTCGTCGTCATCCAGCAGCAGGCCGTCGAGGCCGTCCTCGCCGAACGCGCCGCCGAACTGGGCGTCGAGATCCGGCGGGGTGTCGAGGTGACCGGGTTCGACGCCGGCGACGACGGCGTCACCGTGCGGCTCGGCGAAGAGACCGTCCGCGCCGGCTGGCTCGTCGGGGCCGACGGCGGCCGCAGCTTCGTCCGCAAACACGCCGGGTTCGACTTCCCCGGCACCGATCCCGCCGTCACCGGGCGGCAGGCGCTCACCGAGATCACCGGCACCGAAGCCCTGCCCGGTGGCTGGCAGCACGGCACCGGCGGCCTCTACGTCCACGGCCCGATGCCCGGCCGGATTCTCACCGTCGAGTTCGACGGGCCGCCCGCGGACCGCGACGCCCCGGTCACCGCGCAGGAGCTCGAAGACAGCTTCCGGCGGGTCTCCGGCGCCGACGTCCGCGTGACGAAGGTGCACAGCGCGACGCGCTTCACCGACAACGCCCGGCAAGCGACCTCGTACCGCCAGGGCCGCGTGCTCCTGGCCGGCGACGCCGCGCACGTCCACTCCCCCTTCGGCGGACAGGGGCTCAACCTCGGCATCGGCGACGCCGTCAACCTCGGCTGGAAGCTCGCCGCGACCATCCACGGCTGGGCGCCCGACGGTCTCCTCGACACCTACACGACCGAACGCCACCCGATCGGCGAGTGGGTCCTCGAGTGGACCCGGGCGCAAGTCGCGCTGATGCGCAGCGACGTCCGGACCAAGGCGCTGCGCCAGGTCGTCACCGACCTGCTGCTCACCGACGACGGCGCGACGTACCTGGCGAAGAAGCTTTCCGGCGTCCTGCACCGGTACCCGATCGAGGGCGAGCACGACCTCACCGGCCGCGGCGCGCCCGACTTCGCCTTCGCCGACGGCACCCGGCTCGGCGAGCACCTCCAGGACGGCCGGGCGCTGCTGCTCGACCTGGCCGAGAACGCCGAGCTGCGGGAAACCGGGAGTGGCTGGGCCGGCCGCGTGACCACGCTGACGGCGAAGTGCGTCAGCGAGCCGTCGTTGACGGGCGTGCTGATCCGGCCGGACGGGCACATCGCCTGGGCCCGCGAGGACAGCACCACGAGCGGGCTCGACGCTTCGCTGCGCCGGTGGTTCGGCGAACCCGCCTGACGCCGAACGGGGCGCGCCGGGAAGCCGGCGCGCCCCCTCGACCTCAGTAAGCGACGGCGAAGGCGTGACTCATCGCGTCGTAGTGCGTGGCCGTCGAACCGGTCGCGTCGGGCAGAGCGCCCGACGCCATCTGAACCGCGCCCGTCGAGCCGCTCACCCAGTCGGTCTTGACGTAGAAGTTGAACTTCGGCACGCAGCCGTTGCCCGTCGCCGCCGTGAAGCGGGTGTTCAGCGGGACCACGTAGTGGTGGACGTCGCGGCGGACCAGCGCCGTCACGCTCGACGAGGCGTCCGACTTGCACAGCGTGCCGTCGGCCTTCCACTGGTTGACGAACAGCGTCACCCGGGCGGTCATGCTGTTCAGCGGGCAGCCGTCCTTCGGCTCGGGGTAGCACGCCATCAGCTCCATGTCGCCGAACACGCTGAGCCCGGTCACCGGCGCCATCTCGAAGACGTCCGAGGCCGGCTCGCGGACCGTCGGGGCTGCCGAGCCGAGGCCGAGGACGCGGCCGGGAGGCGTGTCACCGTCGTCGGCCTGCGGCGGCGTGCCGGCGGTCGTGTTCGCGACGC
The DNA here is from genome assembly GCF_030182635.1 of Amycolatopsis ponsaeliensis. Classification (NCBI taxonomy): domain Bacteria; kingdom Bacillati; phylum Actinomycetota; class Actinomycetes; order Pseudonocardiales; family Pseudonocardiaceae; genus Amycolatopsis; species Amycolatopsis ponsaeliensis. Next base: position 134,889 of record NZ_JAPZLD010000026.1, on the reverse strand, counting down.
TGGTGTCCGCGAACTTCAGCTCACCGCTCGCCAGGTTCACGGTCGAGTTCCCCAGCCCGAGGTTCGCGCTGCGCAGGTACGTCGTGCACGTGACGGTGCCCGCCGCGCCCGGGTGCACCAGGAACCGCGTCGTGACGCTGATGTCCCGCAGCGAAGCCGGGGTGCCGGTGGCGCTCGCGATGATGACGTTCTGCCCGAGCACCTCGTTCTTCGTCCAGCCGCTCGTGCTCGAGCAGCGGACCTCGTTGTCGATCAGCGTCGTGTTCGACGCGTTGTTCGCGCGCAGCGTCGAGTAGACGTACGCGGTCTGGGTCGCGGTCATGGAGAGCTGCACCGAACCGAGCGCCGCGACGTACTGCTGGTCGTGCGGCGAGGTCACCGTGCGCGGGGTGAACGTCACCGACGTCGCCGCCTGCGCCGCTCCGGCGGTGCCGAGCAGCCCCGCGAACGTGGCCGCGCAGGCCACGGCCGCGGCGAAGATCCTGCGTTTCATCGAAATCCCCTCGGAAGAAGTGGGTCCGGTCCGGCATGATCACCGGCCGGAACCGAGTCTGGCGGGCTTCCGGCGCGGCCGGACCGGTCTGTTCCGGACATTGACCGAAGGTGGACACGCGCGATGCCCGAGATGTACCAGATGACCGAGCCCGACGACCAAGGCCTGCTCGACGTCGGCGACGGGCACCGGATCTACTGGGAGACCTCCGGCAACCCCGAGGGCAAGCCCGCGGTCGTGCTGCACGGCGGCCCCGGCCAGGGCAGCACGCCGGGCATGCGGCGGACGTTCGACCCCGCCCGCTACCGCGTCGTGCTCGTCGACCAGCGCGGCTGCGGCCGGAGCGTGCCGCACGCGAAGACGTCGTTGCGCGACAACACGACCGAGCACCTCGTCGCCGACCTCGAACGGCTGCGCGAGCACCTCGGCATCGAGCGCTGGCTGGTGACCGGCGGCTCGTGGGGCACGACCCTGGCCCTGGTGTACGCCGAGCGTTTCCCTGAACGGGTGACAGAGCTGGTGCTCAGCGCGATCAGCACGACGCGCCGGTCGGAGATCGACTGGCTCTACCGCGGCGTCGGGCGGTTCTTCCCCGAGGAATGGGCGCGCTTCACCCTGGGCGCCGATGACGACGTCGCCGCGTACGCCGAGCTGATGTCCTCCGCCGATCCGGCGGTCCGGGAGCGCGCGGCGGCCGCGTGGCGCCGGTGGGAGGACGTCGTGCTGTCCCTCGAACCCGGCGCTCCCCCGGTCCGCGACGAACCGGTGGACGACGCCACGCTCGCGTTCGTCCACCTCACCACGCACTACTACGCGAACGCAGGCTGGCTCGAGGAAGGCGCGGTGATCCGGGACGCCGGCCGGCTCGCCGGCATCCCGGGTGTGCTGATCCACGGGCGGCTCGACCTCAGCTGCCCGGTGACGACCGCGTTTGAACTGGCCGAGGCCTGGCCCGGTGCGGAGCTGCTGGTCGACGACCACTCCGGGCACCGGGCCAGTGACGTCAAGCGGGACTGGAAGCTCGCGGCACTGGACCGCTTCGCGCGCTAGCCCTTCTGCTCCGCGGCCAGCGTCACCGCGACGTCGATGATCATGTCCTCCTGGCCGCCCACCAGCGCGAGCTCCCCGCAGCGGCGGAGGATCGCCTGCGCCGGGACGCCGTAGCGCTCCGCCGCGCGTTCGGCGTGCAGCAGGAAGCTCGAGTACACCCCGGCCCAGCCCTGCACGATCGCGTTGCGGTCCATCTTCGGCCAGCGGTTCAGGTACGGGCGGACGACCTCCTCGGCCCCGTCGAGCAGGGCGCCGACGTCGAGACCCGTGTCGATGCCCAGGCGGTCGAACACCGCCGCGAGGACCTCCGTCGGCGAGTTGCCCGCGCCCGCGCCGAGCGCGCAGAGCGACCCGTCGATGTAGCGGACCCCGGCTTCGTAGGCCAGCACGGAGTTCGCGACGCCGAGCGAGAGGTTCTGGTGGCCGTGGTAGCCGACCCACGCCGTGTCGCCGACTTCGGCGACCAGTGCTTCGAACCGGGCACGGGCCTCGTGCATCAGCAGCGCGCCGGCCGAGTCCGTCACGTAGGCCGCTTGGCAGCCCGCGTCGACCATGATCCGCGCCTGCTTCGCGAGGTCTTCCGGCGGCGTCCGGTGCGCCATCATGAGGAACCCGGCGGTTTCCATCCCGAGTTCGCGCGCCAGCCCGAAGTGCTGCGGCGAGACGTCGGCCTCGGTGCAGTGCGTCGCCACCCGGACCATCTCCGCGCCCGCGTCGAACGCGCGCTGGAGGTCCTCCGCGGTGCCGATCCCCGGCACGAGCAACACGGCGATCTTCGCCTGCTTCGCCTCTTCGCGCGCCGCGGCGATCAGCTTGAGCTCGTCGACGGCGGAGAAGCCGTAGGTGAACGACGAGCCGCCGAGGCCGTCGCCGTGGGTCACCTCGATCACCTCGACGCCGGCGCGGTCCAGCGCGCGCACGGTGTCGCGCACGTGCTGTTCGGTGAAGCGGTGGGCCATCGCGTGGCTGCCGTCGCGCAGCGTCGTGTCGACGATCCGGACGTCGTGCTTCAGTTCCGGGCGGCTCATGCCGGCACCTCCTGCTTCGCGCGGGCCATGAGTTCCCCAACGCGGGCGGCCGCGGCGGTCATGATGTCGAGGTTGCCGGCGTACTCCGGCAGGTAGTCGCCGTTGCCGCGGACCTCGAGGAAGATCCCGACCCGCGCGTTGCCGTCCCACTCCTCGCGCGCGTCGTCGAACTGCGGGTCGGCGCGCAGCGAGTAGCCGGGGACGTACTTGCGGACCTCGTCGGCCATCTCGTGGATCGACTCGGTGATCGCTTCGCGGTCGGCGTCGAGCCCGATCGCGCAGAAGACGGTGTCCCGCATGATCATCGGCGGCTCGACGGGGTTGAGGATGATGATCGCCTTGCCGCGCCCGGCGCCGCCGATCTCGGCGACCGCCTGCGACGTGGTGCGCGTGAACTCGTCGATGTTGGCGCGCGTCCCGGGGCCCGCGCCGCGCGAGGCCACCGAGGCGACGATCTCCGCGTACGGCACCGGCGTCACGCGGGAAACCGCGTGCACCATGGGGATCGTGGCCTGGCCGCCGCAGGTGATCATGGAGACGTTCGGCGCGTCGAGGTGCGCGCCGAGGTTCACCGGCGGGCACACCATCGGGCCGAGGTGCGCCGGGGTGAGGTCGATCGCCTGGATGCCGGCCGCTTCGTAGCGGGGGGCGTTGGCGGCGTGCGCCTTGGCCGACGTCGCCTCGAACACGATCTCCGGCAGGGGGTCCTGCCGCAGCAGCCAGTCGACGCCCTCGGCGGACGCCGCGATCCCCTGCGCACGGGCGCGCTCGAGCCCGTCGGACTCGACCACGCCGACCACGTAACCGATTTCGAGAACTTCACTGCGTCGCAGCTTCGCCAGCAAATCGGTACCGATGTTGCCGGGGCCGACGATCGCCGCCATCACGGGAGCCATGCCCACGACGGTCGCACCGCGGCGGACGCCGGGACAGTCCTGCGTTCCGGCCAGTGGAACATCGATGATCGGTTTGACCATCACCCGTCCGGGGCAAATCAGGGGAGAGATCCCGACGGAGGAGGTCCGATGGCCGAGCGGCGTTGGCATGTCATCCCGAGCACGGCTCCGCTGTGCTGGCTGAACCTGGGTGTGGGGGCGGTGTTGCTGGTGTCGGCCGTTCTCACGTTGGCGCGGACGGACGCGCAGGCCCCGGTGCTGTCGGTGATCGCGGGAGTGGCGGCGGTGGCGTTGATCGTTCTTGCCACGGTCGGCTTGGCGCGCCCGGGACTGCGGGGCCGCTGAGTCAGCGCGGGCGGCGCCGGGTGGTGGTGCGATGCGGGGTCGTCGGCTTCTTGGTGGTGGCCGTCGGCGGGTGAGCCCTCGTCTGCGTGGTACCCGGCGTCGTCGTGCTCGCAGGCGTCGTCGTGGTGGACGCAGATTCCGTTGTCACCGGAGTTTCCGTCGTAGCCGGGAAGTCCGTCGTGGACGGTGACGGCGGGATCACCCGGCCGTTCCCCGACCCACCACCCGAGCACGCGCCGAGCAGCACGAGCACGCTCACCACCAGACCGCACCACCACACTCGCACCGCCCGAACGCTAACAGCGCACCCCGCACGAAACCCGCGAAAAGCGAAAACGCCGGCCGGGCCCCGCGGCGGCGCCGGGGCCCGGCCGGACGACTCCCCTACAACTCCTGGTGGTCCGCGTGCTCCACCCGGGCCTCGCCCACCGGGCGCCCGTCGCTCACCCGGAAGTCGTCCACGTCGTCCAGTACGAACGTCGGGGTCGCCGCCTCCGCTCGGCAATGGTGGACGTCGAGGTCCGCGACGTCGCGCGCCACGAATGCCGGGCGCGTGTCCGGCGCTCCGAATCGGACGTCCACATTGTCCAGACTGATTCCGCGCGCGTGGCGGATGAAGAACCCGTAGGCCGGCAGCGTGCCGAACATCGACGGCTCCGGGTACGCCGTCTCCAGCTCGGGTGGGTTCTGGACCGCGTCGCCCGGGGTGAGGCCGCCCGCCAGGTGGTGGCGGATGTTGCTCAGCTTCACGTCCTCGATCGGGTGGCCCGGGATCCCCGCCAGGCACGACGGATACCGCGGATCCGCGTCGAACGTCGTCACGTCGCTGATGCTCACCCGGCGCAGGAACCCGACCGGAATCCCTGCCGGACCGCGCATCCGGGCACCCAGACGCAGGAACAGGGGCATCTGGACCTTGCGCATCGTCAGGTTGCTGATCGTCACGTCCTCCAGCCACCCGCCGTCGACCGTCTCCAGTGCCAGGCCGCGGCAGTACTCGAAGACCACGTTCGAAATCGCGATGTTGCGGAACCCGCCGTTGGCCTCGGTACCGAACTTGACGCGGCCGGTGCGCCCGTACGACGACGTCTTGTACGTGCCGTCGACCAGCGTGCCCAGGTCGTAGCCGCTGACGAAACAGTTGTCGATCGTCACGTTTTCCGTGTCCCGCACCCGGTTCAGCGCGTACGAGCTCTTCAGCACGATCGCGTCGTCATTCGGCGAGTTGACCGTCGTGTTGGCGATGCGGACGTTCTTGCAGCAGTCGATGTTGATGCCGTCGCGGTTGGTGTCGATCACCAGCCCGTCGATGCGGAAGTTGTCGACGCCGGTCGGCAGGATGCCGAAGTGCCCGCCGTTGACGATCGTGATGTCGCGGATCGCGACGTTCCTGCACAGCTTCAACGCGATCGCCTTGTTGCCGTTGAGCGGCGCGGACTCCGCGCTGCCGCCGGCGACGAGACCCTTGCCGTCGATCTTGCCCGGCCCCTCGATGGTGACGTTCTCCAGGTTCTCGCCCCAGATCAGGCTGTTGTGCCAGTGGCTGTGCCCGAAGTCCTGGTACGGGTTGCCCGCGCCCGGCTCGGCCGGGTCGTAGCCCTTGCCGCCCGCCGGGGCGGCCGCGAGGATCGTCGCGTTCGCCCCCAAGTACAGCGCCACGTTGCTCTTGAGGTGGATCGAATAGCTCGCGTACGTGCCGGCCGGGAAGTACACGGTCCCGCCGCGGGCCGCGGCGGCGTCGATCGCGCGGTTGATCGCGGCGGTGTCGATGGTGCGGCCGTCGCCCTTCGCGCCGAACTTCGTGACGTCGAAGAACGAGCCTGCCGCGCCGTCTTCGGCCGCGACGGCCGGAGATCCGATGAATGGCAACGCGGCACCGGCCGCCGCTCCCCAGGTGACCGCACGACGGCGGCTGAACGCTTCGCCCACGAAAGCTCCCTTTCCTGGCAACGACGAAAACACCACGCGGTGTTTCCGACGGCGGATCGGGATTGCGCGAGCTCAGGCTAGGAGCAAATGATCGGATGAGTCAAGCGTGGCCCCCGCCGAAGCAGGGGCCACGCTCTTCAGTCCAGCACCTCGCGCACGGTGCCCGCGGCCACCGTCAAACGGCCTTCGCGCATGGCGAACCCGAGGCCCGGGCTCATCGCGACCGGCTGGCCGAGCTCCACCGTCAGCGAAGCCGCCTCACCCGGCCGGACCACCGCGGCGCCGTCGGCGAGGGCGACCACCCCGACGACGTCGCTGGTGCGGAAGTGGAACTGCGGCCGGTAGTTCGCCGCGAACGGCGTCCGCCTGCCACCCTCGGCGGCCGACAGCACGTGGACGTCCGCGCGGAACCGCGTGTGCGGCCGGACGCTGCCCGGCAGGCAGACGACCTGCCCGCGCCGGACCTCGCCGCGCTTCACCCCGCGCAGCAGCACCGCGGCGTTGTCACCCGCCTCGGCGCGCTCCATCGGCTTGCCGAACGTCTCGAGCCCGGTGGCCACGCTCGCGACGGCCGGGCCGAGCCCGATCACCTCGACCGCGTCACCGACCGCGAGGGTGCCCTGCTCCACCGCGCCGGTCACGACGGTGCCGCGGCCGGTGATGGTCAGGACGTTCTCGATCGGCATGAGGAACGGCAGGTCGAGCCGCCGCGGCGGGATCGGCACGTGCTCGTCGACGGCCTCGAGCAGGTCGAGGATCCGCTGCGTCCACAGCGGGTCGCCGTCGAGCGCACGCAGCCCGGACACGCGGACGACCGGCACCGCGTCGCCGTCGAACCCGTAGCGGGTCAGCAGCTCGCGGACCTCGAGCTCGACCAGGTCGAGCAGGTCCTCGTCGTCGGCGAGGTCGGCCTTGTTGAGTGCGACCACGAGGTGCTCGACGCCGATCCGGCGAGCCAGCACGACGTGCTCGCGCGTCTGCGGCATCGCGCCGTCCTGGGCCGAGACCACGAGCACGGCGCCGTCGAGCTGGGCCGCGCCGGTGATCATGTTCTTGACGTAGTCGGCGTGGCCCGGCATGTCGACGTGCGCGTAGTGCCGGGTCGGCGTCTCGTACTCGACGTGGGCGATGTTGATGGTGATGCCGCGCTCGATCTCCTCCGGCGCACGGTCGATGCGGTCGAAGGCGACGTAGCGGTTGGCGCCGCCGCGCTCGGCCAGCACTTTGGTGATGGCCGCGGTGAGGGTGGTCTTGCCGTGGTCGACGTGGCCCATCGTGCCGATGTTGAGGTGCGGCTTGGTGCGCACGTACTGCTGCTTGGTCATGGGATTTCCCTGTACTGAGAACGGAAGGCGCGCGAAACCGGGTGAGCGCGTCGACCCTCCCCCGGCGGTTCCGCGACAGAACAGGGGAAATCGGGGAAGGGTCAGCTTCGAGCGCCGCTGGTCAGGGCCGGGAACGGCCGTGCCGAAAGGGCGCTCGGCAGGGACAGGCCTGCGAGCGTCGCGCTATCGGACACGGGGAACATGATCCGCAGGGTGTCACGGCGAAGGCGGCGGTGTCACCTCGTTTTAGCGGCCGCCGTAACAACCCCGTCGTCACCGCCGACCTCAGGACGGGATCATCGGCCTGGCCTGGAGGGGGACGCCATGGACCACCGGAACCTCGCGGACGCGGCCGTTCGCGCCATCGCCGACCACTTCGGTGCACTGCGCTCGGGAGCCCGGGTATCGGAGGCGGCGTCGCGGACCGTGGCCGAGGTCGTCTCGGTGGTCAGGTCGGTGTGCGGCGTCGGCTCGCCCGTCCTCGAGGACCTGCGGCGGAACCCGGCGAGCTGCGGTGTCCGCACCCACGCGGCGGCACTGCTGTGGCGGGCGCTCGACGAGGACGGGAGTGCCGGACCGGCGCTCGGCGAAGCACTCGGCCGCAGCGACGTCGCCTACTGACCCCGGCCGGCGCGCGAGCGCATCACGAGCGCCGCGACGTGGTACTCGCACGGCTCGTCACCGCGGTTCGCGTACGAATGCTTTGCGTCAGCGGGAAAGTAGACTGAATCCCCGGCCTTCAGCACGTACTCCGCCGAGCCGACGCCCAGCCACAGCGTGCCCGCCTCCACCGCGACAAACTCGTGGGAACCCGGCGCGTACGCGGGAAACTCGCCGGCGTCGCACCGCGGCGGCAGCGTCGTGCGGATCCACTCGAAGTTGACGCCCGGCACGACCGGCGTCAGCACCGTGCGGTGCCAGCCGCCCGGCTCGGCGACGTGGTCCTGCTCGGCCGCGCGGCGGACGACCACCCGGTCCGTCTCCAGGTCGGCCAGCAGCCGCGACACCGACAACCCCAAGCCGTCGGCGATGCGGGAGAGCACCACCACCGTCGGGGTCTTCTCACCGCGCTCGATGGCCGACAGCATGCTCACGCTCACCCCGGCCGCCCGGGCCAGCGCACTCAGCGCCAGGCCGCGGTCGGTCCGCAGAGCGTGCAGGCGGCGGCCCAGGTTCGCCGGATCGATCATTCCTCTATAATAGCTGCCGTGTCCACTATAGCGGAAATCAGGCCGGCCACCGAGGCCGACGCCGAAGGCATCGCGGCCGTCTTCGCGCCGTGGGTCACCGGCTCGGTCGTCACCTTCGAGACCACCCCGCCGACCGCGGAGCAGTGGCGCGCGAAGATCCGCGAGAGCGACCTGCCGTTCCTCGTCCTGACCGGACCGGAAGTCCTGGGCTACGCGCTCGCCGCGCCGTGGCGGCCGAAGCCCGCCTACCGGCACACCGTCGAGACGACCATCTACCTCGCGCCCGAAGCCGCCGGCCGCGGCCATGGGCGGCGGCTGCTGGACGAGCTGCTCGAGCGGTGCGCCGCGGCGGGCGCCAAACAGGCGATCGCCGTCGTCGTCGACTCCGGCAGCCCCGCGTCGCGGAAGCTGCACAGCGCCGCCGGGTTCGCCGACGCGGGCGTGCTGCGGCACGTCGGGTTCAAGCACGGCCGGTGGCTCGACACCCTCCTGATGCAGCGCGAGCTCGGCTGAGCGTCGGGCAGGATGCGGGCATGGACACCGAAGCCGAGCTCCTCGAAGCGGCCCGGCGCGAGGACCGCGGCGCGTTCGACCGGCTGGTGCGGCCGTATCAGAGCGAGCTGCGTGCCCACTGCTACCGGATGCTCGGCGCCCTGCACGACGCCGAAGACGCGCTGCAGGAGGCGCTGCTCGGCGCGTGGCGCGGGCTGGCCGGGTTCGAAGGCCGCAGTTCGGTGCGCGCGTGGCTCTACCGGATCGCCACGAACGCCTGCCTGCGGCTGATCAAGCAGCGCCCGCAACGCCTGATGCCGCGCGACCACCACCCGGCGGCGAACCCCGGCGACGCGCTCGCCGACCCGGTCGACGGCGAAGCCTTCGTCGAGCCCTACCCCGAGGACGACTGGGACCCACAGCGTCGGTTCGAGCTGCGCGAGAGCGTCGAACTGGCGTTCATCGCCGCGTTGCAGCACCTGCCCGGCACCCAGCGCGCCGTGCTGATCCTGCGGGAGGTGCTCGCGTTCTCCGCCGCGGAAGTCGCCGACGCGCTCGACACGTCGGTCGCTTCGGTGAACAGCGCGCTGCAGCGGGCTCGCAAGACGCTCGACCAGCGGACGCCGGCGCAGAGCCAGCAGGCGACGCTGCGCAGCCTCGGCGAGGACGCCGAACGCGCGCTGGTGGCGGACTTCGTCGCGGCGTGGGAACGCGCGGACGTCCCGGCGCTGCTCGCACTGCTCGCCGAGGACGCCCGCTTCACGATGCCGCCGCTGCCCGCGTGGTTCGACGGCCGCGACGACGTCGCCCGCTTCCTGGCCGGCAGCGTGTTCGCCACGCCGTGGCGGCTGGTGCCGGTCCGGGCCGCCGGCCAGCTCGCGTTCGCGTGCTACCAGCGTCACCCGGACGGCGTGTTCCGCATCGGCTGCGTGAACGTGCTGACGCTGCACGGCGACCGGATCGCGGAGATCATCGGCTTCCTCGACCCGGCGATGTACGCGGGCTTCGGGCTGCCGCCAGAACTCCCCTAGTCCGTCCAGCGCCGGAGTTTCTCGGGGTTGCGGACGACCCAGATGTGCTTGATCCGGTCGCCGGTGACGTCGAACGCGAACACCGTCACGACCACGCCGTCCTGCCGGGCGACCAGCCCGGGCCGGCCGTTGACCGTGCGTTCCGCGAACGTCATCGTGGCGGGCTTCCGGCCGGCCAGCTCGATCCAGGCGTGCGCGATCCGCTCGCCGCCCTCGATGGGGTGCGTGAACGCGAGGGCGAGGCCGCCGCCGTCGGCGGTCGCGGTGGCACCGGGGTCGAGCAGGCCGATCAGGGCGTCGATGTCCTTCGCTTCCCACGCCCGCTTGAAGTCCCGGACGACGCCGGCCTGCCGGGCCACCGGAGGCGCGGGCTCGTGCGACGCGCGGATGCGACGCCGGGCCGAGGAGGCGAGCTGGCGGCACGCGGCCGGCGTGCGCCCGACGATCTCGGCGACTTCGGCGAAGGAGTGGCAGAAGACGTCGTGCAGGATGAACGCGACGCGCTCGGCCGGGGTCATCGCCTCGAGCACGACCAGGAAGGCCATGCTGACCGACTCGTCCAGGGTGACCCGGTCGGCCGGATCGCCGCCCGGGGTCTCGGGCACCGGCTCGGGGATCCAGTCCCCCACGTAGGTTTCGCGGCGGGCCCGCGCCGATCCGAGCTGGGTGAGGCAGATGCGGCCGGTGACCGTCGTCAGCCAGGCGCCCGGGGATTCGATGGCGTCCTGCTGCGGCTTCGTGAGCGCCAACCAGCGGGCGTAGGCCTCCTGGACGGCGTCCTCGGCCTCGGCCAGGGAGCCCAGGAGCCGGTACGCGAGGTTGAGCAGCCGACGCCGCTCGCTCATGAGCACGTCCATCGCGCTCCCTTCGTCGTCACCCCTTACGACCGGACAGCGGCTCCGGATGTGAGGCCTCACATTCCGGGTGGCTGCGTGGTCGTACCCGGGTAACCGATCCGACACGTCAGGAGCCAGCATGACCACCCAGTTGCCGGTCACCCCGTTCGCCGAGTCCGCGTCCGCCGAGCGCCTGGAGCGGGCGGCCGCGGCGCTGACCGCCCACGGGTTCGCCGTGGAGATCCTCGACGACGCCGCGGCCGCGCGGACGCGGGTTTTCGACTTGATCCCCGAGGGAGCCAGCGTGTTCACCGGGGCGAGTGAGACGTTGCGCTTGTCCGGCATCGACGCGGACATCAACGGCGGCTCGCGCTATCAGGCGGTGAAGCCGCTGGTCCTGGCGATCGACCGCGCGACGGGCGCCGACGAGATCCGCCGGTTGTTGGCGAGTCCGGACGTCGTGGTGGGCAGCGTCGCGGCGGTGACCGAGACCGGGTCCCTCGTGGCGGCGTCGGGTAGTGGGAGCCAGTTGCCCGCGTATGCGGGTGGTGCCGGCCGGGCGATCTGGGTGGTCGGGGCGCAGAAGGTGGTGCCCGATCTGGAGACCGCGCTGCGTCGCGTCGAGGAGCACTGCCTGCCGTTGGAGAGCGTGCGGACTCAGGAGGTGCACGGGTGGCCGAGTGCGGTCAACCGGGTCCTGGTGCTCAACGGGGAGCCCCGGCCGGGGCGGGCGACGGTGTTGCTGCTGCGGGAAGCCATCGGCTTCTAGCGCGGAGGTTCGCGCAGCGCGAAGATGAGCCGCTCGACGATCCAGTGGGACGTCTTCGCTCTGCGGATCGCTGCGGCCGGCGCGATCAAGCCGATCCACGAGTACCTCCGGGACTCGAGCCCCGAGTTGTCCGGCCACCTGCGGTGGTAAGGCCGGCGGGTGTGGTGTCCCGGCAAACGTCTTGAATGAGTCATTCAGGACCTCCCACGCCCTGAATGACTCATTCAAGACACCGCCGGCCGGACCACCGACCCGCGCGCGCCGAAAACACCCCGCCGGGCACCGGACTTAGCCGGCCTCTGGGTGCGCGGGGCGGGTTCTAGCGGGACTTCGCCCTCAGATGGAGCCGCTCCCCCTGTTTCCCGAACAGACTGAGGATCTCCACCGGCCGCCCGACCGCGCCGAACCAATGCGGCAGCCTCGTGTCGAACTCCGCCGCCTCGCCCGGGCCCAGCGTCATGTCGCGGTCGGCCAGTACCAGCCGTAGCCGGCCCGACAGGACGTACAACCACTCATATCCCTCGTGGACCTGGGGATCCGGCTCGCCCGTCTCCGGCTCGAGGATCATCTTGAACGCCTGGGGCGCGCCCGGCTGGCGGGTCAGGGGCAGGACCGTCATCGTCGCGCCGTTGGAGCGCGGGAGGCGGCGGGCCGTCAGCCGGACCCGGGGGTCGCCCACCTCGGGCGCGCCGACCAGCTCGTCCAGGGGCACCTGGTGGGCCTGGGCGATCGGCAGCAGCAGCTCGAGGCTCGGCTTGCGCTGGCCGGACTCCAGCCGCGACAGCGTGCTCTTCGAGATGCCCGTCGCCGTCGAGAGGTCGGCCAGCGTGACCCGCCGCTGGGTGCGGACCCGCTTGAGCCGGGGGCCGACCTCGGAAAGAGCCTGGGTGATGGCGTCCGTCATCTCTCCAGGAAACGCGCTTGTCCCGGAAATGGCAACATTTGTTGTCGGATCCGCGACGCCGGGCGCAGGGTGGCGGCATGACCGAAAACAGCTATGACGTCCTGGTGGTGGGAGGCGGCGCCGCGGGCCTGAACGCCGCCCTGATGCTGGGCCGCGCGCGGCGGCGCGTCGTGGTCGTCGACGGCGGCTCGCCCCGCAATGCGCCCGCCGAGCACATGCACGGCTTCCTCTCCCGCGACGGCCTGCCGCCGTCCGAACTGCTCAAGATCGGCCGCGAAGAGCTCGCCGGCTACGGCGTCGAGGTCCTCGAAGACCAGGTGAGCACGCTCGAACCCGGCTTCACCGCGCGGCTCGCGAGCGGCCGGGAGCTGACCGCCCGGCGCGTCCTCGTCGCGACCGGCGTCCACGACGACCTGCCGGACATCCCGGGCCTGCGCGAAAGCTGGGGCACCGACGCGGTGACCTGCCCGTATTGCCACGGCTACGAGGTCCGCGACCGGCCGCTCGGCGTGCTCGGCAGCGAACCCGCGAGCGTCGAGCACGCGCTGCTGGTGCGCCAGTGGTCGCCGGACGTCGTCTACTTCGCCCACACCCAACCACCGTCCGAAGAGGACCGCGAGCGGCTCGGCGCGCGGGGCGTCAAGATTGTCGACGGGACCGTCACGGCCCTGCGGCGCGAAGACGGCCACCTCACCGGGGTCGAGCTCGGCGCGCGGTTCGTGCCGCGGGCAGCGCTGTTCATCCGGACGCAGACCGTCCCGCACGACGAACTCATCCGCGGGCTCGGCTACGAAGAAACCGACTCGATGGGCAAGACGAACGTGCCCGGCGTATGGGCGGCCGGGAACGTCGTCGACGCGCGGGCGACCGTGATCATCGCCGCGGCTCAAGGCGCGGCCGCGGGCGGCGCGCTGAACCACGACCTCGTGACCGAGGACGTGCGGCGGGCGGTCGACGCGTTCGGCGGCTTCACCCCGGAAGCCGAACGCGCGGCCGCGGCGGCACGCTGACGTCCTGGTGTTCGGCGCCCGGCCGTGCCAGGCTCGGCGGATGCGCCCGACGCTGTACGAATTCGCCGGCGGCGACCCCGCGTTCCTCGCGCTGGCCGCCGCCCACCACGAACGCTGCCTGGCCGACCCCGAGCTGAACCACCCGTTCTCGCACCCGGGGCAGCACCCGCAGCACGTCGAACGGCTGGGTCGGTACTGGGCCGAGGTGCTGGGCGGGCCACCGCGGTTCTCCGAGGAGTGCAGCGACCACTCCGCGATGCTGCGCATGCACGCGGGCAACGGCGACATCAGCTGCCTCGGCCGCCGGTTCGTCGAGTGCTTCGTGCGGGCCGCCGACGACGCCGGCCTGCCCGCCGATCCGGAGTTCCGCGCCGCGCTGCGGTCCTACATGGAATGGGCGGTGGCCGAGGTGCTCACCTACCCGGGGCCGGCCGGCGACGTGCCTGCGGGACTCGCCATGCCGCACTGGTCGTGGGACGGTTTGCAGCCGGTGTAACACCCGGCGCGGCCGCCGCGTCTTGTGAGCAACGACCGGCTGTGGAGGTCCGTCGCAGAGCCGGTCCGGGCTCGTTTCCCCCAACCTGCCCGGGCCGGCTCGTCCACGGCGTCCGAAATCCGCCTGCGCCGCACCGCGGGCCGGGCCACAGTGGACGCCATGCCCCTCGACCGTTTTCTGCTCGCGAGCAACGGCTTCGCGCACCACCTCCGCGCGGTACCGCCCGATGGCTGGGACGCCCCGACCCCGTGCACCGCATGGGACGTACGGGCGCTCGTGAACCACATGACCCGCGGCAACCTCAACTACATCGGGCTTCTGCGCGGCGCCACGCGCGAGGAGTTCCTGTCCGCCCGGGACGCCGACGCCCTCGGGGACGACCCGGTGGCGGCGTTCGCGGAATCGGTCCGGGCCTGCGCGGCGGCCTTCGCCGAGGCGGGCGCGCTGGACCGCGTCGTCGATTATCCGCTGGGCAAGCTGACCGGACGGCGCACGCTGGCCGTCCGCACCACCGACAGCACCGTGCACACCTGGGACCTCGCCCGCGCGCTCGGCGCCGACGACACTCTCGATCCCGGTCTCGTCGAGTGGATCGACGAGAGCTACGACGACATCTTCGCGGGGCTGGCATTGAACTCGCGGGTCTTCGCCGATCCGCCGGCGTGCGCTCCGGGCGCGTCGAGGCAGGACCGGCTGCTCACGCGCTTCGGCCGCGATCCTCGCTGAGGTCGCAGCCCAGGCGTTCGGCCAGCTCGGTCAGCGCCCGCCCCAGGGGCAGGTCGACGCGCACCGAGGCGTAGCGATCGCCGCGGGTCTCGCCGTGGTTGACGATCACCACCGGCTTGCCCGCGGCCGCCGCGTGGCGGACGAAGCGCAGGCCCGACATCACCGTCAGGGACGACCCCAGCACCAGCAGCGCGGCGGCCTCGTCGACCATGCGGTAGCACTGCTCGACGCGGGGCCGCGGCACGTTCTCGCCGAAGAACACGACGTCCGGCTTGAGCACGCCGGCGCAGTCCGCGCACGGCACCGGGGTGAACCGGCGCACGACGTCCTCGGGCAGCTCGACGTCGCCGTCCGGGTTGATCCGCGTGACCGCGCCCTCGAAGTCCGGGTTGGCGGCCCGCAGCCGCCGGTCCAGCTCGGCGCGCGGGCCGGTGCGGCGGCAGTCCAGGCAGATCACACGGTCGAGGCTGCCGTGCAGCTCGACGGCGTCCGCGGTGCCGGCCGCCTGGTGCAGGCCGTCGACGTTCTGCGTGATGACGCCGCCGAAGTACCCGCCGTCGCGCAGGGCGGTGACCGCGCGATGGCCGTCGTTGGGGTCGGCGCGGGCGATGGTGCGCCACCCGAGGTGGCTGCGCGCCCAGTACCGCTGCCGGCCCTCGGCACTGGTGACGAACTCGTCGTAGGTCATCGGCGTGTGCCGGCGCAGGCTGCCGGTTTCGCCGCGGTAGTCGGGGATCCCGGACTCGGTCGAGAGCCCGGCCCCGCTGAGCACGGCGACGCGCCCGCGCGCGACGACACTCGCGAGCTCGTCGAGGCTCGCCGTCCGGGGCAGCGGCGCGTCCGGGGACGTCCAGGTCAGGGTGGGGCGGGTTCGCACCAGATCAGGGTACGCACATGAGCCTGCACGTGCCGCGACAGCGCGTTCGCCCGCATTTTCCGGAAATCCCCCTTCCGGGGCCGCGGACACAATTCCCGGTGAATCGACGGACGCCATCCACACCCTCCGTACCAGCGGTTTCCCTCGCTCGGGCACGTTTCACCACCCGGCCGTCCGCGCCATTCCCGGGTGTCGGAGAAACGCTCCTCGAGGAGGTCTGTGATGTTGCTCGAAATCGCCGCCGTGCTGACCCTGCTCGCACCGGTCCCCGCGGCGGGCGGGGCCGCGGGGTCCTATCCCACGCAGGTCCTGCAGCTCACCAATGTGCAGCGCGTCCAGAACGGCTGCGGGCCGCTCGCCGCCAGCACGCAGCTCGCCGACGCGGCCGACGCGCACACCGGCGAGATGGCGCGCTACCGGTACTTCAGCCATACCGGGCGGGCCGGCGAGGACCCCTCGGCCCGGATTTCCGCGGCCGGGTACCGGTGGCAGCGCTGGGCGGAGAACATCGCCGCCGGGCAGCGCACGCCCGAGGCCGTCGTCGACGCGTGGATGCACAGCCCGGTGCACAAGGCGAACATCCTCGACTGCCGGCTGACCGAGCTCGGCGTCGGCTACACCGTCGACTCGGCGCGGAAGGCCTACTGGACCCAGGACTTCGGCACACCGCGGGGGTAGCGCCCTGTAACGTCCCTGCTCGCGGGCGACGACTTCCCGGTGTCCGGGACGCCCGGTGGAGGGAAGAGCGTGAGCTGGCAGTTCGGGCCGTACCGGATCGAGTCGCTGATCGCCCGCGGCGGCATGGGCGAGGTCCACCGCGCCTACGACACGCGTCACGACCGCGTGGTGGCGCTGAAGCTGCTGTCACCGGACTTCGCGGCCGACCACGAGTTCCAGGAACGGTTCCGCCGGGAGGCCCACGCGGTGGCGCGGCTGCGCGAGCCGCACGTGATCCCGATCCACGCCTACGGCGAGATCGACGGGCGGCTCTACCTCGACATGCGCCTGGTCGACGGCGACGACCTCGGCACCCGGCTGTCCGCCGGTGGCGCGCTGGCCGCGGCCCAGGCGGTCGACGTCGTCGGCCAGGTCGCCCAGGCCCTGGCCGCCGCGCACGCCGAGGGGCTGGTGCACCGGGACGTCAAGCCGTCGAACGTGCTGGTCGGTGCCACCGGGTTCGCCTACCTGGTGGACTTCGGCATCGCCCGCGCGGCCGGGCCCAGCACCGGGCTCACCGCGACCGGCGGCGCCGTCGGGACGCTCGACTACATGGCGCCCGAGCGCTTCACCGACGCGCCGGTGGACCACCGCGTCGACGTCTATTCGCTGGCCTGCGTGCTGCACCAGTGCCTGACCGGCAGCAAGCCGTTCGCCGCGTCCACCGCCGCGTCGCTGATCGGCGCGCACCTGCACCAGCCGCCGCCGCGCCCGAGCACGCTGCGGCCCGGGCTGCCCGCCGCGTTCGACGCCGTGATCGCGCGGGGCATGGCCAAGAACCCCGACGAGCGCTTCGGCAGTGTCACCGAGTTGACGGATGCCGCCCGGGCCGCGCTCGGCGGCACCAGCCCGGTCCACCCCGCCGCTCCTCCGACGCGGCAGGCCACCCGCATGGCCCCGGCCGTCACCGAGGTGCGTCGCCGGCCGTCGAAGGCGCCGTGGCTGGTCGCCGGCGTGGCGCTGCTCGCGCTGATCGGGGTCATCGGGTGGTTCACGATCTTGAAGCCCTCGACGCGGGCTCAGTCGACGCCGACGCCCACTTCGACTCCGTCGACCTCCTCGTCCGCGGCCGCTCCGCCGGTGACGGCCCCGCCGGTCACGACGACGCAGGTGAGTGTCCGGACGACCGTGGCGGGCAGCGCCGACCTCGGCTTGGCGACCGCGATGAGCACGCCGGCCTGCGACGGCTCGTACGTCGTCGTGCTCGGCTCGGCCATCACGCCGACGCGCTACCGGGCCGACGTCCAGCAGTTCCTGAACGCCCACCCGGGCGCGCGGTACCTGCACACGCCGACCACCGGCTGCGGCTCGCTGCGGCAGCAGGTGAACGGCGCCGACGTGTACGCGGTCTACGACGGGCCGTTCGCCGCCAAGGAGTCCGCGTGCGCGCGGCGCAGCGGGAGCGCGTACGTCAAGCGGCTGGACAACACGACGTCGCCGGCGCAGGTCGTCAGCTGCTGAGCCCGTTCCAGACGGAGTCCTTGTCCACAAAGGACTCCAGCAGGCCGGTGAGCCGGGGGTCGCCGCGTCCGTTCAGCGCGTCGGAGGCGATCCGGCGGGCGACGCCGGCGAGGAAGTCGGCGACCTGCACCCGGGCGTCGGACCGCGAGTCGACGAACCGGACGCCGGCCAGCCGGTGCCCGAGGGTGACCTTGAGCTGGAGCACGCGCTCGCCGGTGAGGGCGAGCTGTTCGTCGTGGACCAGGGCGACCGGGGTGCCGTCCGCGCTGAAGTGCCGGACGGTGTGGATCACCGCGGGCACCAGCGGGTCGAGCACCGGGACGAGGCCGGGGTCGCTCGCCAGCCGGGCGCGGTAGGCGGCCACGCGTTCGGCGCCTCGGCTCAGCTGGGTCATGATTTCGCCGGCCTCGCCCGCGCCCGCGAGTTCGCCGGCCAGGGCGAAGAACTCCTCGGGCGACGTCGTCACGCCGCGCCGGGGCTTCAGGCGCAGGACGCTGGTGAACGCGGCGAGGAAGTAGGCCCAGCGGTCGGGCCCGAAGGCGGCGGGGCCGGCGCGGTGGAGGGTGCGGGCCATGGCGTCGGTGCCGTCCTCGGCCAGCAGCGTGACCGCGGCGCGGACGGCGAAGAAGGTCTTGTCGGTCAGGTGCACGTGCCCGCGGCCGGCGAGGGGGCCGGCGGGGTCGAGCAGCCATTCGAGGACGGCGCGATGCTTGCCGCGCAGCAGGTGGTTGGCCTTGTATTCCTCGGCGGGCGAGCCGATCCGGGCGCGGATCTCCTGGACGCAGCCGCGCGCGTCCTCGGGTGTCAGCCGGACCCCGGCGTGGGCGAAGACATCGGTTTCGCCGCCGACGAGGTTTTCGCCCTCGGAGCCCGACTCGTCGCAGGCGATCTCGACCGGGCTCACGGCACCGATGGTGCCAGACCGGCCCCCGACCGGCGACCGATTACCGAGCGCGGCGTCCGTCCACGGTGAACCGGCGGAGCAGCGAGAAGGCTTGAGGCGACGGCCCGTGGTCCCGGAGGAATCCCAGCCGCGCGAGCGCCTGGTCGACGGTGGGGCGCCGGCCGTCGGCCACCCACCACCGGGCGGTCGACGGCGGAGGTGGCGAGGACGGCGTGACCGTCGGTGCCCAGCCGCCAGACGAAGCCCGGCCACTACGGTCGAGGCCACGACCGCCGACCGGCACCGGACCGCCCAACCGGCGCTCGCCGCACCGCGACGTTAACCTGACCCGGCCAGGCCGCCGCGCCCCCTGAGCCCGGCCGTCACGGTTGGGCCACGACGGCTAACGACCATGGCCGGTCCGGTGACTAGGGAGAAATAAGCGCCCTGGAGGCTTTGATGGCCATGGACGACCGGCCCGCCCGGCTCGCGCTGATGGCCGCCGTGGTCGTTCTCCTGCTGGGTGGGGCCGGCGTTCTCGTTCAGCAACGGCTCGCCGCCGGTCCGGGTGGGACGGTCGCCCTTGGCGGGATCGAGGTCGACGCTCCCGCCGGCACTCGCGTTTCCGTCGGGCCCGCGCCGGAACCCGGGGTCGCCGCCGCCTTCACCCGGCGGGTCGGTGGTGGGGCCGAGCTGAGCTTCGACGGCGGCTCGACGCTGCGGGTGCGGATCCCCGTCCCCGCCGCACCGCCCGCCGGGTTCGCGCCCGTCGTCGTCACCGCGACCCGGCTCGTCCCGGCCGCCTACGATGCCGGGACCCGGAGCATCGTCGCGGAACTGACCCGGCCGGGCGCCTTCTGGGGCGGGCTCTTCGACTTCGCCGCGCTCGGGCGCGACGTCGTGCCGGACCCGGCTCCGCGACCCGGCTGCGCCGGGCGGGCCGCCAGCTCCGGCGGTGTCACCGTCGGGCTCGGCGGGCCCGATCCGGCGACGCCCGTCTCCCCCTGCGTCACCGCCGGCAACGGCCGCGCGGGCCTCACCCTGACGTCGAACGCGCGCGTCCCCTACCGGCTCGCCCCGCCGCCCGGCTGGCCCGAACCCACCGCCCGGACCGCCGCGGCGAGCACGTCCGCCGTGCAACTGTTCGGCCGCCCGCGCCAGCGCGACCTGGTCTGGCCCGGCTCCGGCGTGACCTACGACGTCCCGCTCGGCCTGCTGCCGTCGACGGTGAAGGGCCAGGCCGAGCCCGGCCCCGGGCTCGGCACGACGCTGGCACTGGCCGCGCACCGGCTGGCCGCGCTGTTCGGGATGCCCGGCGCCCCCGAGCCCGCTCCCGGCGTGCTGACCTGCGCCGCGGACGCCGGCGCCGCGCACTACACCGCGGACCGGCCGGTCGCCGAGGTGGCGAACGCCGTGTGGGCGGCGCTCGCACCCTGTCACCCGGACGGCGGCGACGTCGTGCGCCGGTTCCTCGGCTCCGGGGTCGGGGCGGTGACGAGCGGGCTCGCGCCGGCGAACGCCGCCTTCGAGGTCGCGATCACCACGAGCCGCTCGCCGCGGTTCACGCAGACCGTCGGGTACCGCGCGCGGACCGGCGCCACGACGAGCCGGGCGACCGGCACCTGCGGCTCGGTGTCGGCGGTGTCCGGCCGCCACGACGCCTACCGCTGCACGAGCGGCGCCACCACGTACGACCCGTGCTTCGCCACCACCGGAACGCGGGTCGTCTGCCCGGCCTCCGCGACGAAGGCAGTGCTGCTGACCTACACCGGCGCCCTGCCGGCCCCGCCGCAGCCCGGCGGGACGGCCGATCCGTTCCTGCTCACGCTGGAGGGTGGCCTGCAGTGCGCCGCCGTCGCGGACGACGCCGTCCCGGGCACCCGGTTCGCCTGCACGGACGGTACCGTCCTGCCCGGACCGCCCGACGCGTCCAGTCCGCTGTGGACGATCGACGGGCGGACCGTGGCGAAGGCCTACACCTAGGCCAGCGTGATCTTCCCGTTCGCGACGGTGACGTTCTTCTTCTCCAGCGCCTGCGACGCCGGGCCGTTCGCGACCGAGCCGTCGGCGATCTTGAACTTGCTGCCGTGGCACGGGCAGTTGATGGTGCCGCCGGCGACGGCGTCGACCGCGCAGCCCTGGTGCGTGCAGATCGCCGAGAACGCCGCGAACGTCCCCGCCGCCGGCTGGGTCACCACCACCTGCTTGTCCGCGAACACCTTGCCGCCGCCGACCGGGATGTCGCCGCTCGCGCCCAGCTCGGTCCCGGCCGCCGGTGGCGGCGCCGCGGCCGAACTCGCGGTGCCGGAACCGCCGCCGTAGGTGCTGCAGCCCGCCACCAGCCCGGCGCTCGCCGCGGCGAGCGCCGTCCGGCGGGTGACCGCCGGATCCGTGTCGTCCTCAGGCACGATCGTCCCCCGCCTAGAAGGTCAAGCCCGATTGGGTGAAGAACCACAGCGACGCGCTCAGCCAGAGCCCGACGAGCCCGGTGAACACGAGGCCGCCGAAGACCGGGAGCGCCCAGCCGGGCGCGCCGTCCTTGCGCAGCAACAGCATCTTCGCGACGAACGCGCCGTAGAAGAAGCAGCCCAGCAGCGAGTGCAGGAGCACGCGGGTGTCGAACGACTGGAACCCGAGCGCGTAGAGGCAGTGCAGCGCCACCGGGATCGACACGAGGAACGCCAGCCGGCCCGACCAGCGGTGCACCGGCGACATCCACGCCGGGACGTTCCGGCCGAGCTTGCCGTACATCGCCAGTGCCGAGAGCAGCTGGACGATCGCCAGCACGACGACGACCGTCGCGAGCCACGCCTTCACCGACATCGGGCTGGAGAAACCGGCGACGTTCACCGCGACGCCGGTCGGCGTGTGCAGGCTGCCGTAGACGCCGAGCACCACCGAGACGACGGCGCCGGCGACGAGCGGCACGAGGAGCGCGACCCCGGCGCGGTTGCCCGCCGTGGTCATCAGAAGTCACCTTGCCCGGCCAGGCCGCTGACCGGCTCGGCGGTCACGCGCGCGCCGTCGACGAGCGCGCCGGCCCCGTCTCCGAAGCCGAGTGCCGGGGCGGACGCCGAGTCCTCGTCCGTGGTGAGGATGCCGACCTGGCTGCCGTCGGACTGCACGATCCAGCCGACCTTCGCCGTCTTGCCCTTCACCTTCGGCGCCGCGCGGTAGAGCCCCGCGGGCTTCTTCGCGGTGGGCGCGCTGAACTGCCACGTCTTGCCGGCCGCTGTCACCGTCCCGGTGACCGACGCGGCGTCGAAGCTGCCCGTCAGGCTGGTGTTCTTGGCGCCCCTGAGGTCCAGCTTCCCGCCGACCGTCACGCCCTGCAGCCAGGCTTCGACCTTCTTGCCGTCGCAGAGGTAGGCGATCGCGTGGCCGTCACGCACCGATACCGCCACGGACGCGCCGCCGCCGGTGACGCGCCCGGCGTAGTCCGCCCGGGCGGGCGCATCCGCCTTCGGCGCCTCGGGTTTCGGTGCCGCCGCCGATGTCGTCGGCGGCGAAGAGCTCGCGACGCTCGCCGCGTTGGCGGCGCCGGCGACCGGCGCGACGCCGGTCCCGGTCGCCAGGTTGACGATCCCGATCCCGCCGGCGAGCGCGACACCGGCGAGCAATGTGAACAACGGCCCCGGATGTTTCATCGTTCTTCCCCGCATTCCCCTGACCCACCACCGTGCCCATAACACGGAGGTCGGGGCGGAACGGCTCAACGCTACCCGCGGAAAAGAGGTATCGCTTAGCCCGTGCAACCGGTTGAGCCGTGGTTGACTGGCGGCATGCTGCCCTGGGACGGCGACCTCGCCGGCCGGCTCGACCGGCACACCGTGGAATCCGCGCTGCTGCGGGACAACCCGCTCGGCGACCCGCACGAGCGACCGCTGTGGGTGTACGTCCCCCCGGGCTACGACGACGGCGCCGAGCGGTACCCGGTCGTGTACGTCATCCAGGGGTACACCGGGCACCTGTCGATGTGGGCCAACCGGACGCCGTTCCGGCAGCCGTTCGTGGAGACGGCGGACGCGGTGTTCGCCGGCGGCGCGCCGGGCTGCGTCGTGGTGTACGTCGACGCGTGGACCGCGTACGGCGGCTCGCAGTTCGTCGACTCCCCGGGCACGGGCCGCTATCACTCGTACCTGTGCGACGAGATCGTGCCGTGGGTCGACGTGCACTACCGGACGATCCCGGACCGCGAGTCCCGCGCGATCGCGGGCAAGTCGTCGGGCGGGTTCGGCGCGATGATCACGCCGATGCTGCGTCCCGACCTGTTCGGCGCGCTGGCGACGCACGCGGGCGACTCGCTGTACGAGCTGTGCTACGTCCCGGACTTCGGCAAGGCGGTCCGTGCCCTGCGCGGCTACGACCGCGACATCCAGGCGTGGTGGGCGGACTTCCGCGCGCGGCCGGCGTTCACCCGGCCGGAGGACGCGACGCTGCTGCAGCTGATCGGGGTCTCGGCGTGCTTCTCGGCGGGTCCGGACGGGACGCCGGAGCTGCCGTTCGACCCGGCGACCGGCGTCCTGCGGCCGGAGGTGTGGCAGCGCTGGCTGGACTGGGACCCGGTCCGCATGGTCCCGGACCGCGCGGAGGCGGTCCGGTCCTGGCGGGCGGTGTGGATCGACGCGGGCACGAGCGACGAGTACTTCCTCGACGTCGGCGCGGAGGCGTTCCGGGCGGAGGTCGTCAAGGCGGGGCTGGCGGAGGACCGGATCCACTTCGAGCTGTTCGAGGCCGGTCACGCCGCGATCGACTACCGGTACCCGCTGTCGCTGGCCTGGCTCGCGGAACGGCTGGCCCGCTGAGCCTCACCGGCCGGCGGCGAGCGCCTCGATGACCTGCGGGCGCTGGGCGAGCTGCCGGGGATGGACCGGGACCTCGTCCGGCGCGGCTTTGCCCTGCTGGCGGAGGTACCGCGCGAACCGGTTGAAGTTGCCCGGGTCGTAGTCCGCCGAGCGCGGGTTCGCGTTGAACTCGCGGAAGAACCCCGGCTTCTGCCCGTTCCCGTCGGTCAGCCGGGGGTCGCTGCAGGTCAAGTGGATCGACTGGCTCTCCTCGTCGTACCGGACGGTGAAGGGGTACCGGTCTTCCCCCAAAGTCGCGTAGTTCCCGGTCGTCATGGCGGCTCTCCTCGCGGTCGTGTCGTGGTTCTCCGACGATCGGAACCGGCCTTTCGTTACAGCGGCTAGGCTCGGCGCATGGTGATCGAGACCGACCTCGCGCTGCCGGACGGACGCACCCTGCACGTCTACGACACCGGCGGACCCGCGCGGCTCACCGTCTTCTGGCACCACGGCACGCCCAACCTCGGTGCCCCGCCCGGACCGCTGCTGCCGCTCGCCGAAAGCCTCGGCGTCCGCTGGGTTTCCCACGACCGGCCCGGTTACGGCGGCTCCACGCACCTGCCGGACCGGACCGTCGGGAACGCCGCCGAGTGCGTGGCCGCCGTCGCCGACGCGCTCGGAATCGAGGACTTCGCCGTCATGGGGCACTCCGGCGGCAGCTCCCACGCCCTCGCCACCGCGGCCCTGCTGCCCGGCCGGGTCAAAGCCGTCGCCGTTCTCGCCGCCGTCGCGCCCTTCGGGGCCGAAGGCTGGTTCGACGGCATGGCCGCCGCCAGTGCCGCTTCCCTGCGCGCCGCCGCCGAAGGCCGGGCCGTCAAGGAAAAGCACGAGGCGACCGCCGAGTTCGATCCCGAAGTCTTCACCAAGGCCGACTTCGCCGCGCTCGCCGGATCGTGGGCCTGGCTCGACGACGTGGTCCGGCCGGCCCTCGGCGCCGTCGGCCTGATCGACGACGACCTCGCCTACGTCACGCCGTGGGGCGGCGACCCCGCGGCCATCACCGCGCCGACGCTGCTGGTGCACGGCGCCGACGACCGGATGATCCCCGCCACGCACAGCGAGTGGCTCGCCGCGCGGATCCCCGGCGCCGAGCTCCGGCTCACCCCCGGCGACGGCCACATCTCCGTGCTGGAGCACGCGGCCGACGCGCTCACCTGGCTCGCCGGTCAGGACAGCAGCGCCAGCGAAGCGACCACCGGCGCCATGTAGAGCACCGGGAACGCCAGGTGCCCGTACGAACGGGCACGGGCCACGGTGACGACGGCGCCGAGGAAGTACAGCACCAGCCCGATCGCCGCGGCGACGCCGATCGGCGGCACGAACAACCCGACGACCAGGCCGATCGCGCCGGCGGCCTTGGCCGCGCCCAGCCACGGCCACCACGCCTCCGGCACGCCGTAGGAGGTGATCGGCTCGACGACCCACTTCGCGCGGGCGAAGACCGAGACGGCCGAGAAGCCGACGAAGGCGGCGGCGAAGAGGGTGACGACGAGGTAGGCGGTGGACATCGGGATTCCTCCAGGGGATCGCGTTTCTTGGTCGGTCACCCCGTCGACTCCGCGGCCCGGGCCGATGTGACAGCTCCGGCCGTGACGACGGCCACAGTGCCGGTGACGGTGTTTGTCCCCTCTCGGCGAGCCCGCGCCCGTGATCGGCTGGGCCGATGATCGTGCTGCGGCTCATCGGGACCGTGCTGTGGTTCGCGATCCCGGCCGGGCTGCTCACGTACTCGATCCACGACCTGAACGTGCGGGACGCGCCGACCTACGACATCGAAGGCACGGTCGTCGCCCACCGGCAGGTGGTCCACCCCGCCACCGATCCGGGCACGACTTCGTCCACGACCTACTACATCACCGTCCGCAGCGCGGGCGAGCCGGACTGGGAGTTCGGCGACAGTCAGCAGGCACTCGACACCGAGCCGGGCACGCCGGTGGTGGTCAAGGTTTCGAAGGTGACCGACGAGGCCGTCCTGGTGCGCAAGAACGGCACCGTCGTCGACCTGCGTGCCACGATCGGCGACGACGTCTGGATGATCGTGTTCGGCGGGTTCGGCCTGCTGGTCGCGCTCGTGCGCGAGTCGTTGCTCGAGGACTACGACATCCCGCACTGGGCCGGGTTCGTCCTCGGGGCACTGTCCGCCGGCGGCGGTGTGTACCTCGCGCTCCGGCTGGCCGGGTAGGTCAGAGGGCGAGCCGCACGACGATCTCGCCGTGGTCGATCTCCCCGGTCGGGGTGAACCCGAACTTGCGGTAGAAGGCGCCTGGGCCGTCGTCGCCGGGCTGATGGCTCGTGAGCAGTTCGGTCGCGCCGTCGGCCCGGACCAGCGAGACGACCTCGGTCAGCACCGCGCGGCCGATCCCGCGGCCCTGGTGCCGCCCGTCGACGAGCAGCCGCCACAGGAAGTACGGCCCGAGGATGCCCGGGCGGCCGGGCGGGACGTCCCAGCTGAGCATCACGAAGGCGACCGGCTCGTCGCCCGCGTAGACAGCGCGATACCAAGGCTCGGCTTCGGGCGTCGTCGCGGCGTCCTCCAGCGACTTCACCACCGACGCGACGAACCGCTCCTGCCCCGGCTGCACGCTCAGCGCGCACACCGCGTCCCGGTTTTCGCCGGTGATCTCGACCAGACGCACGGCTGGGGTCACAACGCTCCCGTCGGTTTCGGCACCCGCACCTCGCCGGGGGTCCGGTCCGGCCGCAGGCCGCGCCACGAAGTGTGGCGCAGCCGCAGATCCGGCGTGACGCGGCGGTGGACGACCTCGCCGACCAGGTCGGGTTCGACCCAGTGCGCGCCGCGGGCGCGGTCGCGCGGCACCTCGGTCGTGAACGGGGACTCCGGGCGCGCCAGCGGGGCGAGGACGTCGCGGAGGCGGTCGAGGGCGTCGTCGGTGAACCCGGTGCCGACGTCGCCGATGTACACCAGCGAGCCGTCGTCGTCGTACGCGCCGAGCAGCAGCGCGCCGAGCGTGCCCGCGCGGCGGCCGGCACCGGTCCGCCAGCCGCCGACGACCACTTCGCGCGTCTGGGTCAGCGCGCGCTTCGTCCACAGCGGCGACCGGGCACCGGGCAGGTACGGCGCGTCCAGCCGCTTCGCGACGACGCCCTCGATGCCGTGCTGGGCCGCCGTCGCCAGCAGCTGGTCCGGCGTGATGTCGGCGCGGGTGTACCAGGGCGGCACGACGAGCCGGCCGTCGGTGGGCCGGACCAGCTCCGCGAGCAGCTCCCGGCGCTGCTCGTAGGGCCGGTCCAGCAGCGACTCCGACCCGATCCGCAGCAGGTCGAAGGCGAAGTAGACGACCGGGACCTCGGCCCGCAGCTTCGGCGTCGGCTCGTGCATCGCGCGGCGCTGCATCAGCTCGAACTCCGGGCGGCCGGCCGCGTTCAGCGCGACGACCTCGCCGTCGAGCACCGCCGCGTGCCCGCCGAGCGCGGGCGCGAAGATCTCCTGCAGCTCGGGGTAGCGGTGGGTGTGGTCGCTGCCGCTGCGGCTGGTGATCCGGGCCTCGCCGGTGCCGGCGACCCGGGCACAGCCCCGGAAGCCGTCCCACTTCCACTCGTAGCCGTGCTGGTCGTCGTCCGGGAGGGTCCCGTCGACGGCCAGCATCGGCACCACCGCGTCCGGCACCGTCCCCATCGCTCCAGTGTGGAGGATCGGCCGGGGCCGCGTCACCCCGCCGGCAGCAACGGCAGGAGCTCCTGGTGGCTCCCGGCGCGGCGCAGCACGGGCGAACCCGGCCCGTCCGGCTCCAGATCCCCGGCCCGCAACGCGGCCAGGAACCGCACGATCGCGCGCGACGGCGGCAGGATGTCGGCGCCGCCGAGGTAGGCCAGCACGATCATCTCCTCCCCGCACGCCGCCTCGACCGCGACGGCCCAGCCGTGCACCTCGTCCCACAGCAGCGCCACGTCGCGGTCGGGGAACCGGCGCAACCGCCAGTCCACCGCGAGGTAGGCCGACACCGGGACGTCCACGTCCACGGTGCAGGACTCGAGGCCGAAGCCGAGCGCCCCGGCCACCTCCCCGAGGTACGCGCGCAGGCCGCGCTGGAACCAGAACTCGAGATCGGTGTCGATCAGGCCGGACACCCGTTTCCCTTCTTCCCGGAGCCCGGCCGCGCACCCTGCGCGGCCGGTCGAGCGGATCAGCCGACCGCCGCCAGCGCGTCGGCCCGATCCCGGTAGCAGGAGAAGCCGGCGGCGCCGGTCCCCCGCAGCTGCCGCCACATCGACGGCGTGCGCACCACCCAGGCCAGCGGGACGGCCAGTTCGTCGGCACATCCCTGCACGCGCCGCAGCGCGCGGAGACCGACGCCGGAGCAGAACGTCACCCCGCCGAGGTCGACGACGAGCCGGCGGCCGGCCTTCAGCGCGGTTTCCGCGCATTCGACAAGAATGGCGACGGTCGCGAGATCAATGTCGCCCACCACCGCGATGAGCGTGCTCCGATCACCCGGGAACGACGTCGTGACCGAGAACGGCTCGCACAACGCGCCCGGCGAAGAACGGCCGAAGGCCCGCGAAAGCCGCGGCGGTTTCTGGATCTTCATGACCGGCTCCGGCGGCTCAAGATGGTGGTTTACGCGTAGACCGTACCCAGTTCGTCCAGCTTGGTGCACAACGGAATCGTCCCGCCCACCGGTGCCGTGCACCGACACGGCCGTCTGCACGTGCAGCGGTCCACAAGGGACGATCGAAATCGCCTGGTCGGCCCCGCCGTCGCGCAATTGCGTCCACAGTGGCATCCGGCACCGCCGGAACCGGTGCGGTTTCCCCGCGGAATTGCGAATTCCGAAATTCAGCCGAACGCAGGAATCGGGACGCGCGTCCGGTCCAGTTCGGCGAAGAGGTCACCGAGGTCGCCGACGCGGTCGAGGACCTCGTCGGCGGTGAAGCGCAGGTGCGAGACGTGCCGGCAGGCGCGCACCTCGTCCCACGTGACCGGAGTGGACACGGTCGGCTCGTCGCGCCCGCGCAGCGAGTACGGCGCGACCGTCGTCTTGAACGGGTTGTTCTGGCTCCAGTCGATGAAGACCTTGCCCGGCCGCAGCGTCTTCGTCATCCGCGCGACGACGAGGTCCGGCGTCTCGGCGGCGAGCCGCTCGGCGAGCGCCTTCGCGTACTGCGACGTCTCGGCGCCGTCCGTCGTCACGACGCCCGCGTAGAGCTGCATGCCCTTGGAGCCGCTGGTCTTCGCGACCGGGGTGAGCCCGTCGGCGGTGAGCACGTCGTGCAGGCGCTCGGCGACGCGGCAGCAGTCGACGACCGTCGCGCCGGGCCCGGGGTCGAGGTCGAACACGAGCCGGTCCGGCGTGCTGCGCTCGTCGGAGTCGTCGACCGTCCACTGGTGGACGTGCAGTTCGAGCGCGGCGAGGTTGGCCGCCCAGACGAGCTCGGGCAGGTCGTTGATCAGCGGGTAGGCGATGATCTCGGGATCCTTGCCGCGGCCGCCGACGGTGAGCCGGGCGGTGCGGACCCAGTCGGGCGCGTGCCGCGAGACGTCCTTCTCGAAGAAGGAGCCGCCGGCCACCCCGTCGGGGAACCGCACGAACGTCATGGCCCGGTCGCGGATGTGCGGCAGCAGCAGCGGCGCGATGCGCGTGTAGTAGTCGAGCACCTCGCCCTTGGTGAAGCCGTGGCGCGGGTAGAGCACCTTTTCGAGGTTCGAGAGCGTCAGCTGCCGCTCGCCCACCTGCACCGTGATCCGGCTCCCCGCCACGCCGCAACGTTATCACCCATGGTTATGATACGGCCGTATCACCAACTGGAGGGGGCATCGTGAAATTCGACGTGCTGCAGATCCTGGGAGCGGTCCTGACGGTCCTGGGCGCCCAGGGCGCGATCCGGCTGCTGGTCGACCACGCGAACACCGGGCTGCTCGCGTGGCTGGGGGCCGGGTTCGCCGGGACCCTGGTCGGCTACCTGGTGGTCACGGCGCTGGGTGTCGTGCTCGCCGGCTGGGCGCACGACCGGGCGAAGGCGCTCGGACGCCGGAAGTAGCGGCGATCCGATTCCGAGCCGGACCGTGGCGAACGGCCAGCGCCGCGATGACCGTGGTGGCCGCGGCCTTCGGGCTTCCGTGCGGCGGCGCACTTCGCGTCCCTGGTCAGCGCACTTGTGACTCGCCCGGTTCTCCGAGCGCGTCCAGCCGCTGCCGCACCCGCTCGGCTTCGTCCGGTCGATCCTGGCGCCGGTAGAGCTCGTGCGCCTCGCTCCAGGCCGCGCGGGCCCGCTCGACGTCGCCGAGGGCCGCGTACGGGTGGCCGATGTTGTCGAGGGTGTTGGCGATCTCGAAGGTGTAGCCGAGCCCGCGCAGCACCCGCACGGCCTGCTCGTAGTACTCGACGGCCTCACGGTGGTGGCCAAGGTGGTCCTGGATGTAGCCGAGGCTGTCGAGGGTGGCCGCCTCACCGGACGGGTCGTGGTTGCCGCGGAACAGGTCCAGGCCGGCCAAGCAGTGCGTCAGCGCCGTGTCGTGGTCGCCGAGCCGGGCGGTGTACCACCCCAGTGCGTTGAGCGCTTCGGCTTCCCACACTGGCCGGGCGAGGCCGCGGAACAGGTCGAGCGCGTCGGCGGCGTGCATCGCGGCGAGCTTGTCGTCCCCCTGCCTGGCCCACGTCAAGGCGAGCACGCGATGGGCGTAGGCGTGCGCGATGTCATCGCCGTGTTCGACGGCGAGGGCGAGCGCTCGGTCGAGGTGCCGCGTGGCCTCCTCGAAGCGACCGAGTTCGGCGTAGGCGCCGCCGAGGAGCCGCTGCACGAGGCTGCCGGTGGCGCCGCCGGGCAGGGACGCGGTGGTCTCGGCGGCGAGCTGCCACCCCGCAAGGTGGTCTTCGCGGCGCCCGGACCGGTGCTGGAAGGTCGTCAGGGCCCAGGCCAGCTGCCAGGCCGTCGTGTGCCTCTTCTGCGCGACGGCGGCGTGCTGGGCGGCGAGCAGGTTGGCGTACTCGCTGTCGAACCACGCCATGGCGGCCGCGTCGTCGGCCGGCCGGCCGGGGCCGGCTCCGGCCGCCGCGGGATCGAGCTCGATCGGATGGCGATGGGGCGCCAGCCGGCGGTCCGCGGTGAACGCGGTGTGGCAGTAGAAGTCGAGCACCCGCCGCAAAGCTTCCCGCCGCGCGCCTTCGGGCAGTTCGCAGGCGATGTCGGTCGCGTACCGGCGGGTGAGGTCGTGCATCCGGTAGCGGCCGCGGGCGTCCTGGGAGATCAGCGACGACTGCTCCAGGACGCGCAGCGTCGTCCGGCACGCCTCGGGCGGGCTGCCGACGAGCGCCGCGGCGGCGGGCAAGCCGATGTCGGGCCCCGGCGCGATGCCGAGGAGGGTGAACGCGGTGGCCTGGTCCTCGGTGAGCGCGTGCAACGACCACGACAGCACGGCGGGCAGGCCGCTGGTGGGTTCGACGCCTTCGAGTGCGCGCAGGCCGGACTCGCGCAGTTCGGAGACGAGGCCGGCGAGCGACGCGTGCGGCCGGGTGGCGGCTCGGCCCGCGACGATGCCCAGCGCCAGCGGGAAACCGCCGCAGAACCCGGCCAGCCGGTCCACCGCCGCTTGCTCCGCGCGGGTGCGCGCGTCGCCGAGCCGGTCGGCGAGCAGGGCGGTGGCCTCGTCGCCGGACAGAACGTCCAGGGGCAGGTGCCGGGCACCGTGTCCGGTGATCAGGCCGGGCAGCTGCGTACGGCTGGTGACCACGACCGTGCAGGACCCGCCGCCCGGCAGCAGGGGCACGACCTGCTCGGTGTCGACGGCGTTGTCCAGCACCAGCAGCATCCGCTTGTCCGCCACCAGGCTGCGGAACAACGCCGCCTGGGCCTGGGTGCCGGCGGGGATCCGCGCCGGTTCGACGCCGAGCGCGCCGAGGAACCCGCGCACGGCCACCGCCGGATCCATCGGCTGCCCCGCGGGGCTGAATCCGCGCAGGTCCACGAACAGCTGCCCATCCGCGAACCGGTCCAGCCGGCGCCGGATCCAGTGCAGCGCCAGCCACGTCTTGCCGATCCCGCCGGCACCGGCGATGGCCAGCACGACCACGCGCCCCGGCTTCGCGTCGTCCAGAGCGGCGTCGAGGAACCCGAGTTCGGCGTCACGGCCGACGAACGAAGCGGGAACCGCGGGCAGCTGGCGGGGCGGCACGACCGGCGCGGCCGCGGAACGCGCGTCGAGTGCGGGATCGGCGCCCAGGATCCGCCGGTGCACGTCCCGCAGCGCGGTGCCGGGTTCGGTGCCGAGTTCGGCGACCAGCCGTTCCCGCAGCCGCCGGTAGTACGCCAGCGCGTCGGCCGTCCGGCCCGCGCGGTGCAGGGCGAGCAGGTAGTGCCCGGCGGCACGCTCGTCCCACGGGTGTTCGGCGGCGCGGGCGGCGAGGCCGGTGACGAGGTCCTCCCCGTGGCCCAGCGCCAGCAGCGCGCCGGTCAGATCGTGTTCGGCGTCCAGGCGTTCCCGGTGCAGCCGTTCGCGTTCGGCGGTGACCCACTCGCCGGTCAGGCCGGCCACCGCATCGCCGTGCCACAGGCCCAGCGCTTCTTCCAGCAGCGCCGCGGCGTGGCGCGCGTCGCCGGCGCGAGCCCGTGAGCAGAGGCGGCGGAACCGGTGCACGTCGATCTCCGCCGGGTCCAGCCGCAGGGAGTAGCCGCCCGCGTGCCGCCGGATGACCGCGTCCGCCGGTCCGGCCGTGGCCAGGGCATGACGCAACCGGGTGAGGTAGTTCAGCAACGTCTTGCGGGCCCGCAGCGGCGGATCGTCTCCCCAGACCCGGTCGACGAGCCGGTCCACGGACACCACCCCGGGGGCGTCGACCGCCAGCGCGGCCAGCACGCACTGCTGCCGGACCGGACCCAGTTCGACCACGGTGCCGTCCACGACGGCGACCACGGCTCCCAGCAGACGGAACTCCACAGCCGCCCCCTCCCCCTCGCCCGGACTATACGTACCGGCCTTGAGCAGCGGGTTGTGCTAAATCGCAGACCGTTCACACGAACGGCCGTCCAGGCTGGCCCCACGGCGAACCAGGAGGACTGAAATGCACAGGAAGATCGTGCTCGGGACGGCAGGCGCAATCGTGCTGGGCGGCATGGCGGCCGGCGTACCGGCGAGCGCCGGACAGCAGGCGCTACGCGGGTTTCATCCCGGAGGCCTACCTGGACGACAAGCCCAGGACTTGCACTGCTGACACAGGGACACGGTCAGATCCCGCAGGACGACGCCGACCAGAACCGGCTCGAGCGGTGCGCCACGTGGGTGTGGTCGCCGTGGTCCGGGTAGCCCGGCCCGAGGATCTCGCTGAAGCCGTGGTTGCGGGCCTGCAGCGCCAGTCCGCAGAATCCCTGCGCGCCCGCGCCGAGGTCGACCGCGTCTCCGTAAAGGTGGCGGCTGGCGGCCGCCCCGCCGACTGCGTTGTTGCAAGCGACGCTGCGGAACCCGCCGTTGACCACGATCGGGCGGTCACCCATCGCGTGCCGCATCGCCTGCAGCTTCCACATCGACACCAGCGCGTTGGCCTTCGCCGTCGCGGCGGGTACGTTGCCGCCCGACCAGTCCGCGTTGCACCTGTTCAGCTCGGCGTAGGTGAAGTTGACCGGCGTGCAGTCGTCGTCCTGCAGCTGGTAGACCTTCGCGAACGTCGCGGGTCCGGCGATGCCGTCCGCACCGAGCCCGTAGGCCTGCTGGAACCGGGTGACCGCGGCCTTGGTCCCCGCGCCGAACTGACCGTCGATGGCCAGGACACCGCCATAACCCGGATAACCCGCGACCCGGATCTGCAGCTGCCGGACGTCGTCGCCGGACGCCCCTGGGGACAGGGTGCGTCCCCAGGAGTAGCAGGCGTCGGCGGCGGCCTCGGCCGTCATCGGACCCGGATCCGCGGCCATCGGAGCGGCCACTCCCGAGCCGACGCCGGCCAGCACGGCGAGCAGGGGCAGGACGAGACGAATGCGCATGACAGGAACACCTTTCGAACGGGGAAGGTGCCGCAGGTGGTCGGCGATTCACTGTCCTGCACGGTAATGCGGTTCCGGGCACCGTACTGTGGGTCGTTCACACCACAGGGCCGCGAGCACCCCGCACCACCACGCCGACCACCCGCTCCCGCGGCACGAACCCGTAGTGCCGGGAGTCCCAGCTGGCCGGCCGGTTGTCGCCCAGGACGACGGCGCAGCCGCCGGGCACCACCGCGCCGCCGAGGCCGTGCACGTCCGGGTCGGCCCACTCGGCCGGCAGGCGGTCGCCTGCCACCGCCACCACGCGTTTGAGCAGCAGCTGCTCCCCCGTCGGCGCTCCGCTCGGCAACGGCGGGTAGCGCAGCAGGGCCACCTGACCGCGCCGTGCGCGGCGGGTGCGGCGCACCAGGACCCGGTCGCCGGACCGCAGGGCCGGTGCCATGCTCGAACCGTCCACTGTGGTCAGGATCAGCAGCCGCCGGGCGGCGAAGGCGGCCAGCAGCCCGGCCAGGACCAGGACTCTCACGGCACGGCCTGGTAACCGTCGGCCTGCAGGCGGAACAGGCGCGCGTAGCCACGGCCGTCGGCGAGCAGGGTGTCGTGCGTGCCCAGCTCGCCGATCCGGCCGTCCTCGAGCACGGCGATGCGGTCGGCGTCGCGCACCGCGCTCAGCCGGTGCGAGATGAGCAGGCTCGTGCGGCCCTGCCGGTGCTCGCGGATGCGGGCGTGCACCTCGTGTTCGGCCTCCGGGTCGAGACCGGAGCTCGGCTCGTCGAGGATCATCAGGTCCCGTCCCTCCCGGACGAGCGAGCGGGCCAGTGCCAGCCGCTGCCACTGCCCGCCGGAGAGCACCACCCCGGTCGAGGTGTCCTCGCCGATCTCGAAGATCCGCGTCAACGGCGTGTCGTAACCGCTTGGCAGGGCGGCGATCCGGTCGTGCGCGCCCGCCCGGGTCGCGGCCGCCACGACCCGGGCCCGGTCGTCCATCGCGGACAGTTCGCCGAGCCCGATGTTCTCGGCCGCGGTCATGTCGTAGTTCATGTGGTCCTGGAACACGGCGCTGATCCGCTCGCGCAGCGACGCGGGCGGGATGTCGCGCAGGTCCACGCCGTCCCAGAGGATCCGCCCGCGCGTCGGGTCGTACATGCGGCACAACAATTTCACGAGCGTGCTCTTGCCCGCGCCGTTGAGGCCGACGAGGGCGACGGCCGCGCCGTGCGGGATGGTGAGGTCCACCCCGCGCAGCACCCACGGGTGTTCGTCGCTGTAGCGGAACCACACATCGCGCAGCTCGAGTCCCTGCCGCAACGCGGGTGCTGTACCACCGGCGTCGCTCGGCAAATCGGGTTCCGCCCGGACCACGGCGACGTAGTGCGCGAACGACAGCAGCCGGGCCTGGCCGTTGGCGATCGCCGAAGCCAGCGTGCCCAGCGCGGCCTGCACCCCGGCGACGGCGGCCACGAACATCGACACGTCACCGGCGCTGAGCGACCCGTCCCGCGCCGACGTGATCGCCCACCAGAGCCCGGCACCGGCGACCGCCGCGCTCAGCGCCGTCAGCCCGCCCATGGTCCGCAGCTCCCGCTCGTCCATGCGGCGCTGGGCGTCGTTGGCGCTGCGGCGCTCGTCCATCATCCGGGCGCGCAGGAACGCGCCGATGCCGAACAGCCGGATCTCGGTCGCGGCGGCGACGCCGGTGAGCAGCTGGCTGTAGAAGAACTCGCGCCGGGCGAACCGTTCGATGCGCCATTCCACCGCGGCGCGGCGCCGGGCCAGCAGCAGTTCAGCCAGCAACGCGGGGACCGCGGCGGCCAGCACGACCCCGGTCATCGCCGGGCTCAGCAGGAGCAGCGAGCCGAGGAACCCGGCCAGGGAAAGCGTTCCGCTCAGGGTGCCGCCGACGCCGTCGACGATCTCCGGCACCCGGCCGCAGCTCTCCTGGGCCAGCCGCAACCGGTCCTGGTAGGCGGGGTCCTCGAAGGTGCGCAACCCGACCTGACGGCCCAGCGCGTCGAACAGCCGGTCGGTGGCGACCATGCTCGCCGCGCGGCCGATCTGCGCGCGGACGTAGTGGACCACCACCGGCAGCGCGGCGACGGCGAGCCCGGCGAGCACCAGCGCCAGGGCGAGACCGCCGACCGCGCCGGTGCGCGAGACGAGCCGGTCGAGGACGAGCTTGGTCAGCCACGCGGTGGCGATCGGCGCGGTGGCCGCGGCCGCCGTCATGACCAGGAGCCCGGCCAGCCGCGCCCGGCCGGACCGCCACAGCAGCACGGCGGCGGCCGCGGCCGCCGCCCGCACCTGGTCCGCGCTGATCCGCCGGTCCGGTTCGCGCACCGGTCAGCGCCCGGCGGGCACGGGCAGCTCGTGCACCCGGCCCGCGGTCGCGACCACCCGCCCGTCGGCCACCACGTACAGCGCGGGGGTCCAGGTGTTGCGGAACGCGGCGGCCACCGGGCCGCCGTCGAGGTCGGCCGGCACCACCCGCGCGACCTCGGCGAGCGCGCGCACAGTCTCGGGCTCGTCGCCGCCGAAGACGGCGAAGACGTTGTCGCGGCCCTGATCGCGGGCGTAGGCGAGGAAGTCCGGCAGGGTGTCGTGGCAGGCGGCGCAGTCGGCGGAGAAGAACGCCACGGTGCCGGTCAGCGTCGCGGTGGTCACCGGCTCGCCCTCGGTCGTGGTGGCGGCGAACTCGCCGACGGCCGAACCGGGGCGCAACGCGAAGAGCGAGCCGGAGCCCGTGGTGCTTTGTGCCCGCATCCGGCGCAGGATCCCGACGGTCAGGAGCAGGTTCAGCAGGCACAGCAGGCCGAGCAGCACCAGGGCGGCGACGACGAAGGGCATCAGGAACTCCTTGCGAACACGACGGCGATGTCATCCATCGCGATGACGAGCACGGCCACCACCACGCCCGCCGCGACCGCGACGGCGGCCCCGGCGACGGGCGGCAGGTATTCCGGCGCGAGCGCGCCGAGAACGGCGAGGCAGGCCAGCACGGTGTTGCGGGCCAGGTGGCGCGGGCCGACCGGGGTGTCGGCCGCGCCGAAGCAGCGGCACGACGCACGCTGCCCGCGGCGCAGTGAAGCGGCGATGGCGACGGTGAAAGCCAGCAGCAGCCCCGAGGCGAGGACGAACCCCGCCGTCGCGGTGGCGGGCACGACCACGAGGACCGCGATGCTCGCCTCGGCGACCACAACGGCCACCGACACGGGCGGGACCCAGCTCGCGGGCATCGGCACCAGCACGGGCACCGACCGCGCGAACCCGCGGAAGTCCCGCAGCTTCGACACCGACGAGACGGCGAACACCACGGCGATCAACGCCGCGCCGGCCGCCCGGAGGTACTCCATGTCACTCCTTCGATGCCGGGTGGTGTCCGCGGGGAAGGCGGCGGACACCACCCGGCAAGCCCGGGACTGCCGCTCAGCAGCTGCTGCGGATCTTGGTCCATTCGCAGCCGTCCTGCGGGCAGCAGAACCGGTACCAGTAGCCGGGGTGGCCGGCCGCGTTGCAGAAGTAGCCGCCACTGCAGGCGGAGGCCTCGGCCGTGGGCACGATCCGGGCGAGCACGCGGTCGATCAGGCGCCCCATGGTTTCTCCCTTCGACGGTGGATGTCCGAGGCGTGGGAAGCGTTTCCGCATCCCGCGCCGGCTGCGAGCATCGCGGTGACACCGCGCCCCGGGCAGCAATCCCGGACGAACCCGGACGCCGTCACCCGAGGGGGTCCGGCCGAACCCGGACGCCGTCACCCACCGGCCGCCACCGAACAGTCCGCGCCCGCCGTGATCTCGGCCGGTTCCGGCAGGCCCAGTTCGCGGTGGTGGTCGCGGGCCGCGAGCCAGTGGTGCCGGGCGCGCACCGGGTCGCCCAGGACCGTCAAAGCCCGGGCGAGGCCGGTGTGCGCGCGGGCCGCCTGGTGCAGGCTGCCCAGGTCCACCGCCATCGCGAGCGCGCACTCGTGCGTGGTCCGGGCGTGGCCGGTGCGGCCGAGCTCCAGTGACGCGTCCGCGAGGCACAGCAGCGCTTCCACGTGCAGGTCCCGGTCGCCCGCCTGCTCGGCGATCGCCGTCGCGCGGCGGAAGTACCCGCACGCCTCCGCGTGCCTGCCGGACCGCAGGTGCGTGTCGCCGATGTTGAGCAGGGTGCGGCCGGTGTCGCTCAGGTCGCCGGTCTCCTGGTCGATGGCGAGCGCCTTCAAGTGGATTTCCAGTGCCTCGGCGTACCAGCCCAGCCGGCCGTAGACATAGCCGAGATTGGTCAGTGCGGTGCGTTCGCCCGATCGGTCGCGGACCTCGCGGGCCAGGGTCAGCGCCTCCCGCAGGAACCCCGCCGATCGCGGGAAGTCGCCGTTCCAGGAGGCGATCGCGCCCAGCGTGCCGAGTGCCCGGCACTCGCCCCAGCGGTTTTCCGCACCGCGGAAGCAGTCCAGCGCCTGTTCGGCGAACCGCGTCGCCAGCTCGTAGCGGCCGACCTGGCTGTGCGTGGCCGCGAGGCTCGCCAGGGCGTCCCCGCGGGCGACCGGGTCCGCCGACTCCGCCGCGCTCGCGTGCAGGACCAGCGCCTCCCTGATGT
Source organism: Amycolatopsis ponsaeliensis (assembly GCF_030182635.1). NCBI lineage: Bacteria > Bacillati > Actinomycetota > Actinomycetes > Pseudonocardiales > Pseudonocardiaceae > Amycolatopsis > Amycolatopsis ponsaeliensis. The sequence continues at coordinate 97,081 of NZ_JAPZLD010000026.1, read as the reverse complement.
AGCCGCCGGTCTGCAGGTACCGGAACAGGATCTTCGACAGCAGTCCCGCGTGGCCCGACGGCACCCCGTGGATGCCGGCACCGACCAGGTTGGCTCGTTCGGCGTCCAGCCACGCGGCCGCCGGCCCGCGGTCGGTCAGCGGCGGGATCGGCAAGCCGGGGTCGGGGACGGGCGGCAGAAGACCACGCACGCGCGGCGCGTAGTGGGCCATCGCGGTGACGGCGGCGAACGTGTAGTAGTCGAGCAGCCGCGACACCGCGGCCCGCCGGCCGGCGGAGACGTCCTCGTCCTGCGCCCGCGCCATCCCGAACGCGCGGACGAGGTCGTGCAGCTCGAACCGGTTCGCCTCGCTGCGCCGCACCAGGCTCGCGGCGACGAGCCGGTCCGACGTCCGGGTCGCCTCGTCCAGGCCGGTGCCGGTGAGCGCGGCGATGCCGTAGGCGTCCAGGTCCGCGCCCGGGTGCAGGGCGAGCAACCGCAGGGCCCGCCGTTCCGGCTCGCCGAGCTGGTCGTAGGACAGGCTGATCGAGGCGTCCACGGCGTTGTCCAGGCGCAGGTGCGCGCGCCGCTGCTCGAGCCGCTCCAGGTGGTCGGCCAGCAGCCATGACCGGTGGGCCGGCGCGGTCATCCACAACCCGGCGAGGCTCAGCGCGAGCGGCAGGTGCCCGAGTTCGGCGGTGATCCGGCGGGCCACGGCGGGCGCCTGGTCGACCCGCTCCGCGCCGACGGTGCGCCGCAGGTAGGCCAGCGCCTCGTCCGGGCTCAGCACGTCCAGCCGGACGTGCGCCGCACCGGTCAGGCCGGGCAGTGCCAGGCGGCTGGTGACGAGCACCGGCCCGCCCGGCAGCAGTGGCCGGACCTGGTCCTCGCTGCCCGCGTTGTCGAGGACGACGAGCAGGCGCCGCCCCGCCGACCGCTCCCGGTACAGCCGGGTCTTGCCCCGCAGGTCGGCGGGGACGGCGTGCCCGGGCACACCGAGCAACCGCAGGAAGGAGTCGAGCACCGCGGCCGGGTCCACCGGCGGGCGGCCGGGGTCGGGGTGGAAACCGCGCAGGTTCACGAAGAGCGCGTTGTCGAACCGGCCCGTGTCCAGGAGCTCGCGCCCGACGTGCACGGCCAGCCCGGTCTTCCCGACGCCGGCCATCCCCGCGATCACCGGCACCTGCCCGCCCGCGGCATCGCCGAGCACCTCGCGCAGCCGCGCGAGTTCCGCCCGGCGCCCGGTGAAGTGCGGGATCGCCTCGGGCAGGCCGAGCTGGGCCTGCACGAAGGTCGCCGCCTCCGCGCGGCTGCGGACCGCCCGCAGCATGTCCTGCCACTGGGCGACGTACCCCGGGTCCGGGTGCAGCACCTCGACGACCGCCAGCACCAGATCGGTGTTGGGGCGGGCGCGGCCGGTCTTGAAGCAGTCGGCGACCGTGGTGCGGGCGGTGCCTTCGGCGGCCGGGCGCCCGGCCGCCGTCCAGAGCCGGTTCACCCGCTCGGTGATCTGCGCGTACGACGGGCCGCCCGCCCACGCCTTGAGCAGCCGCAGCTGCGCGATCAGCTCGGCCAGGGTGCGCGCGTGGCCGGGATCAGGTGGTTCGGTGTACGCCATACCACCATGGTGGCCGCGGTTGCGGTGACTGCTCCGTCCAAAGCGGACAAGCGGTTGCCCGATCCAGGGAGCGGCCTCATGTTTCGAGCCAGCACGAAACGTTTTCGGGCCGGTTGACGGTGCTCGCGCGCCGCTGGCAGCGTCGGCACGGACGAGAGTGGCTTCACCGTGCCGGGGAAGGCGGCGGTGACGAGCCGGCCACTTTCGTCACTGGGGCTGAATCTTCACCGGGGAACGCAGACGCCCGCATGACGACGGCGCAGCTGCGGGCCCGCGTCCGGGAGCTGTCGCGAACCCGGGTACCTCATCGATTCCGGCCGACGGCCGAGTGCCGCGCCGCGGCGTCGAGCGCCTGCGCGCGCTCCGGACCCGGCTATGGGATCGCCACACTGTCTTGAAGGGTGCGGGCACGTATTGCTGGAAGCCACTGTCCTCGGCCCGGTCGGCGCGCGGGTCCACGGGACACCGGTGCCGGTCAAGGGGCGGTTGGGGCGCACGGTGCTCGCCGCGCTGGCGCTCGCCTGCCGGCAGCCGGTGTCGGTGGAACGGCTGATCGACGCACTGTGGGGCGAGCTGCCGCCGGCCACCGCGCGGACCCAGGTGCACATCCAGGTGTCCAAGCTCCGCGCGTCGCTCGACCGGGTGGGTGCGGGCGGAGCCGTGGTCACCGTGTCGAGCGGGTACCTGCTGGACTGCGTCGCCGACGTCGACGAGGTGCGGCAGCTGCTGGTCACGGCCCGGGCGGCCGGGGACCCGGCGGACACGGCCGGTCTGCTGCGGGCCGCGCTCGACCACTGGACCGGGACGCCGCTGGGCGGGGTGACCGCGCACCTGGCCGGCGCGGAGCTGCCCCGGCTGGACGAGCTGCGGATCGGCCTGGCCGAGGAGTGGATCGACGCGGAGATAGCGTGCGGGCGGGCCGCGCGGCTGCTGCCCGAGCTGACCGCGCTGGTGCAGGCACATCCCCTGCGCGAGGGCCTGCACCACCGCCGGATGCTGGCGCTGCACCGCGCCGGACGGCGGGCGGACGCGCTGGCGGCGTTCCAGGAAGCCCGGCGCGTGCTGCGCGACGAGCTGGGCATGGATCCCTCCCGGGAGCTGCTCGCGCTGGAGGCGGAGATCCTCTCCGTCGAGACGCCTCCGGCGGTGACCGTGGTGCCCGCCCAGCTGCCGCCGCGGACCTCCGGGTTCGCCGGGCGCGACGCGGAGTCGTCCGCGATCAGGACCGCGCTGGCGCGCCGGACCGACGCGCCGCCGCTGGTGCTGATCACCGGGATGCCCGGGATCGGCAAGACGGCGCTGGCCCTGCACGCGGGCGCGGCGTCGGCGCACGCCTACCCCGATGGGCAGCTCTACGCCGACCTGCGGGGCGCCGACACGCGACCGGCCGCACCGCACGAGATCCTCGCCGGCTTCCTCCGTGCACTCGGTGTGCCGGCCCGGTCGATGCCGGCCACCGTCGAGGAGCGCACGGCCGAGTTCCGCAGCCGCACGGCGGGCAAGCGGGTGCTCGTGGTGCTGGACAACGCCGCCACCGCCGCGCAGATCGAGCCGCTCCTGGCCGCCGATCCGGGCTGCGCCACGATCGTGACCAGCAGGTCCGTTCTTCCCGACGTCGAGCAGGCGGTCCGGGTGCCGCTCGCGCCGCTGTCCGACCGGGTGGCCGGGACGGTGCTGGCGAACGTGGCGGGCGCGGCTCGGCTGGGCGAGGACGAAGACACGGTCGCCACGGTGCTCGAGGCGTGCGGGGGTGTGCCGCTCGCGTTGCGGATCGCCGGGGCGCAGCTCGCCGCGTACCCGAAGCTCAGCGTAGCGGAGCTGGCCGCGCGGCTGTCCGACGAGTCGAGGCGGATGCGGGAGCTGACGGTCGGGCAGCGCAGCGTTCGGGACAGCCTCGACGCCAGCTTCCGGTTGCTGGACCGGGAAGCGCGGGCCGCGATGCTGGCCCTGGCGGCCATCGGGGCGCCGACGTTCACCGGCTGGCCGCTCGCCCCGGTGCTCGACGTGCCACTCCCCCGCACCGACGAGGTGCTGGCCCACCTGTGCGCGATGAGCCTGCTCGACCAGGCCGGGCCGGGGCGTGACGGGGTGCCTCGCTACCGGATGCACGACCTCGTCCGGGCCTACTGCCGCACGGTCGGCCCGTCGCTCGGCTCGCACGCCCTGGACCGGCTGGCCGGGTGGGCGGTCGCGCTGACCCGGCACGCCTACGAGGGCATGCTGGGCATGCGGGTCGGTTACGCGGTGCTCGCCGAGACCGCCGCGCCCCTCGGCCAGGACGTGGTGGGGCACGTGGTGAAGGAGCCGCTGCCGTGGGTCGGCGCGGACGTCGACGTCCTGCTCGCCGTATTCGGTCTGGCCGTGCGCGGCGGCCTGCTCCGTCCCGCGGCGGCGCTGCTGCTGGTGCTACGCGCGCCGCTCGTGCGGCTCGACCTGTCCGACCACGGGGCCCGGGCGGCCGCGCGGCTGGCGAACGTCGCCGGCTCGGACCCGGTGGTGCGGGTGACCGCGGCGCTGGTGGCGGCGACGGCGCGGATGCACCGCAGCCGGTACGCCGACGTGGTCGCCATCCTGACCGAGGTGCCGCTGGCCGGCGTCGACCTCGCGCTGCGGGCGGAGGTGCTGACCAAGCTGGGCGACGCGTACGAGCGCTGCCGGGACTGGCACCGCGCGATCACCGCCATGCGCGAAGCCGTCGTGTGCTTCCGGAAGTCCGGCAACCTGGCGGGGATGTCGGGCTGCCACGGCACGCTGGCCGCCCTGTACCGGGACCACCTCGGCGACCTGCGCGCGGCGACGGCACACGGCACGAAGGCCCTGCGCCTGGCCGACGCCGCCGGCGACTGGAAGACCCGCGCCCAGGTGCGGCTCGTGGTCTTGCGCACCGCCTTGGCCTGCGGCGACGCGACGTTCGCGGCCGAGCTCGCCGAACAGGCCCGCTGCCTGTCGGAGCGGAACGGCGACCCGATCGGCCAGACCTGGTGCCTCACCGCCGAAGCCGACGCCCACCGCGCGAACGGCGACCTGTCCGCCGCCCGGAGATCCGCGGACCGCGCGCTGGGCCTGGCCCGCCGCATCCGCCGCCCGGACGCCGAGTCCGCCGCGCTGCTCGCCCTGGCCTCGATCGAGCTGGCCGCCGGTGACCGGGCCGCGGCCCGCCGCATCGCCCACGCGGCTCTGCGCCTGCAGGACCGGTTCGACAGCCCGGTCGAACGAGCCGGGGTGGAGAAGGTGCTGGCGGAGATCGATTGTCAGCTGCCCTCCGGTGCGGAGCGGTGAGGGACCGCCCCGGCGACGCCGGCCAGCTCGATGTAGCCGAGCTGGCGGGAATCCTGGCTGTGGCCGGCATTGTCGCCGGCCACCACCACCCGCCCGGCCGGGACGACCGGGTGGTCCGTCTCCAGCCAGGCGGGGACCGGGTCGCCGGCGACCGCGGCGATCCGCTTGATGCGCCACGCGACGTCAGCGTCCTTGGTGGACCCGGTTCGCGGGCGGAAGACGATCACGTCGCCGACGCGGTAGTGCCGTCGCCGGGTCGCGACCACCCGCTCGCCGTCGTGGAAAGTCGGGGACATGCTGTGGCCCCGGACGCGGGCCACCACGTAACGGCGGCGCAGCAGCACGACCAGCAGAACCAGCACCACCACGACCACAGCGAGCCCGGCCATCACGCCTCCGCCATCGCGTATCCCTTGGCCTGCAACGAGAACAGCCGGGCGTACTCGCCGCCCGCGGTGAGCAGCTCGTCGTGGGTGCCCTCTTCGATCACCTGGCCACCACCCAGTACGACGATCCGGTCCGCGCCGCGCAGGGCGGACAGGCGGTGGGAGATCAGCACGCTCGTCCGGCCGGCCCGGTGGGCGCGCAGGGCCTCGTGGGTCCTGGTCTCGGCGTCGGCGTCCATGCCGGAGCTGGGTTCGTCGAGGATGAGCAGGTCGGCTTCGTCGCGCATGAGTGACCGGGCCAGCGCCACCCGCTGCCACTGGCCGCCGGACAAGGCCGCCCCTGCCTTGTCGTCGACGTCCAGGAACGCCCTGGACAGCAGGGTTTCGTACCCTCGCGGCAACGCCGAGAGGGCCGGATCGATTTCGGCCAGGCGGGCCGCCGCGCGAACGCGGTCGAGGTCGCCGAGGCGGCTGACGTCGCCGATGCCGATGTTGTCGGCCGCGGTCAGGTCGTAGCTGGTGAAGTCCTGGAACGTGGCACCGATGCGGGCACGCAGCCCGGCCGGGTCGCAGGAGCGGATGTCGACGCCGTCCCAGAGGATCCGGCCGCGGTCCGGGTCGTAGAAGCGGCACAGCAGCTTCACGAGCGTCGACTTGCCCGCGCCGTTCACCCCGACCAGCCCGACCGCCGCGCCGCTGGGGATCACCAGGTTGACCCCGCGCAGCACCCAGGGGCCGGTCTCGTCGTAGCGGAACCACACGTCACGCAGTTCGATGCCGGCCTTCAGCTCGGGCACGGCGTCCGTCCCGGAGGTCAGGTCGGGTGCGGTCGTCACCACGTCGAGGTAGTGCTTGAACAACCCGAGCGAGCTGCCGGCCCGGCCGAGCTGGCCCAGCAGCGAGCCCACCGGTGACTGGATGCCGGCCACCGCGGCGGTGAAGAGCGTTACGTCGCCGATGGACAACGCCCCGCGGGCGGCGCCGGTCGCGGCGACCACGAGGGCGATGCCGGCCACCAGCGCCGACACGATCGCGGCGGAGATCCCGGCGACCGCGATCCGGCGCTGCATCGCGCACTCGCTCGCGGTGGCCGTGCGGACGGCGGTCACCATGCGCGACCGGAACAGGTCCGCGAGGCCGAAGAGCCGGATCTCCTTGGCCGCCCGGATGTCCGAGCACAGCGAGCGGAACAGGAACCGCTGGCGCTGGGTGGTCATCATCGCCTCGGTCTCCCGCGCGCGCAGGCGGGACAACGTCAGCTGGGCGATCGCCGTCGCCGCCAGTGACGCGGCGAGCAGCCCGGCCATCGGCGGCCACACGAGCAGGACCGCGCCGCCGAACGCGAGCACGGCGATCAGGGTGCGCACCGACTCGACGGTCAGCGCCAGCACCGCGGGCGCTGCCTCCTGCGCGCCCTGTTCGGCCAGCCGCACCTGGTCCAGGAACGCCGGGTCCTCGAGCCGGCGCAACCCGGGTAGCGCACCGACCGCGCCGACCAGGCGGTCCTCCGCCTCGATCGCGGCCTCGGCCCGCACGAGCGCGGTGCAGTAGGAGGCGACGGCGGTGATCGCGGCCGCGACGGCGAGGCCGGCCGCCGAGCCGATGGCCAGCAGCACGATCAGGCCGCTGTCCCGGCCGCCGGCCAGCTCGTCGAACAGCAGCTTTCCCAGCCACGCCGACACCGCCGGCACGGCCGCGGCGAGCACCGCCAACGCGACCGAGCCGGCGGTGGCCACCCGCGACGCGCGCCAGGCGATGCCGAACGCGGGGCCCGCCGCCCGGAACAGGTTCATCGGACGTGCTGCGGACGCACGGCGTCGAGGTCGTGGCCGGCGGCGGCGATCCGCCGGTCCCGGACGCGGACCAGCGTCGGGGTGACGTCGCCCGCGTCGAACGCGGCCGCCACCGGGCTGCGGTCGCCGACGAAGGCGACGCGCACCGCGGGGCCCAGCCCGGCCGCGTACTCGACGGCCTTGTCCCGGTCCCCGCCGTCGAGCACGAACGCGACGGTCGGCTCGGTGAGCTTGCCGGCGATGCGCAGGCACGGCCCGCAGGTGGGCGAGAGGAACGCGACGAGCACGTCGTCCAGCTCGCGGTCGGTGACGGTCAGACCGTCGGCGTCGGTCACCTCGAACGCCCCGATTTCGGTGCCCACGGCGGGCAGCGCGGGTGTCACCGGCCGGCGCTGCTCCTTCAGCATCCGGATGATCGCCGAGGACAGCAGGAGGTTGAGCACCGTCAGCACGGCCAGCACCGCGACCACGGCCACCAGGAACGACATGAGATACCTCTTTCAGCGATGGGCGGTGTCCGCCTTGCCGACCAGGCCGGCCAGGCTGTCCCAGTTGATTGCGACGAGCGCGGCGAACGCGCCGACGAGCGCGGCGGCCGCGGCGGTGTCGAGTCCGAGACCGAGCCCCGGCGGGACGGCGAGGGCCGCCGCGGCCCACCCGGCGAGGAGCGCGTTGCGGACGAGGTGGGCACGGCCGAGCACCGCCCCGGAGCGGCCGAAGCAGCGGCAGGTGACGCGGCGGCCCAGCCGCATCGAACGGGCGATCGCGGCGCAGAACACGAGCATCACCGCCGTCGCCAGCCCGAGCCCGAGCCGGTAGGTAGCGGGGAACGCGACGAGCACGGCGACGGCCAGCTCGGCGACGGCGGTCCCGGCGGCGATCGGCAGCCAGCCCACCGGCGACCGGCCGAGCGGCGCCAGCGACGCGGCGAACTCCGCCAGCCGCACCCGCCCGGCGAGCTTGCCGACGGCCGCGACCGCGAACACGAGCCCGGCCAGTACCCGGGCGGCGAGCACGAACTGGGCGCCGATCATCGGTGAACCTCCTTTGCGCGGCAACGCCTTTCCCGCCGCGAGGCCGCGGCGGGAAAGGCATGGGCGTCGCGGTTACTTGCAGCTGCCGTAGCAGTCGTAGTGGTAGTAGACCGTCTTGCAGACCTGGCCGTGCTCGGGGACGCAGGCGCCGGCCTTGACCTCGCGCAGGAACAGCCCCAGCAACCGGTCACCCAGGGTGTTGATCATGCGAGCCATGATCACTCCTCTCACTAGCGGGAATCGACCGGGAGATCGTGGCTCAGCCTCGCTATCCGTTCGCTATCGAGGACAACTCCGTCCTCGGGGCGGTCCGGAACGAAGCCGCGTGGAAGCCGGACGGAAGCGGCCTAGTGCTTCCGGCGGAAGGACTCGATCAGCTGCCGGGTCGGTGAGCCGAGGCCGGTGACCGTGTCGTAGCCGGGGGCGTGGGTCAGGTTCGCGTCCGCGTACTGCCCCGGTGTGATCAGGTCGACGAACCCGTGGCTCACGACCGCGAACGCCACCGTGTCCGGTGTCCCGGCGGGGTTGTCGGCGATCGCGTGGTACGCCGACCGGGGCCGCGCGTACAACGCCGGGTTCGCGAAACCGAGGGGACCGTGCTCCTGCACCAGGAGCGCCTCGACTCCGGCGAAAGCGGGCGAAGACAGGCTCGTCCCGCCGCCGTTGCCCACCTTGTAGCTCAAGGTGCCGTCGAGGTTGTAGTCGGTTTCGCCGACGAGCAGGCACAGATCGGGATCCGCCAAGGCGGCGACGTCCGGCACCGTCCGCATCGGCGGGGAACCCGCGAACGACGCGGGCACGACACCACGCTGGTAGAACGGCTGCGGGAACACGGTGCTGGTTCCGCCGCCGGAAGCCTTTCCCTGATAGCCCGGCGGTGGCAGATCCCACGACGTTCCGTCGGCGGACAGGGAGGTTTCGTCGGTCGCCCAGCCGATCTCCCACCGGTAGGAGTTCCCGGGCCCGATCGCCAGCGTCGTGCCGCCCACCGCGGTCACCCACGGGCTGGACGCCGGGTACTCGACGGTCCGGGCCTCGTCCGGGGTGCCGCCGCCACCGGAGTCGCCGCCGGCGAAGGTGAACGTGATGCCCTCGACGGCGCCTTCCTGGAACGCGCGTTCGTACGCGACGATGGCGTCCGGGGCGTAGCCCGGGGTGAAACCGACGATGATCGACCCCGACACGACGTCGGCCAGGTGCCGGTCGACGATCGCGAACTCGCCGCTGCCTTCCTCGGGGGCGACATCGGCCGGAACGTAGGCGGTGAACTGACCCGGGGCGAAAACGGGCTCACCGTGCTCGGCCGCGAACCGGTTGGCATCGGGCAGGGTGTTGACCTCGTTGCCGATGCTGATGATCCCGACGGTCACCCCCTTGCCCGTGAGGCCGGTTCCGGTGATCCCGTACGCGTCGCGCACTGCCGGGGTGTGTAACCACACGGCGCCCACTGCACGGGATGCCCGTAGGCGGAAGGCAAGTCGGCGGCCGGGGTGTCGCCGTAGTGGTCCGGGCAGGGACTGGCAGGCGTCCCGACGCGGGCGGCGGTGCGGGATCCGGTCGTGGGCGGTCCGGGCGGTTGCCAGGTACCGGTCGCGACGGTGAGCCCGGTGACGGTCAGGATGTCGGGCCCGAACCCGGCGGGCACCGTGGGGTCCACCGCCGCCCGGAACGGGATCTGCTGGTAGGTGTAGTTGTCGAACCGGGTGCCGAACGCTACCGCCGCCTGGGCGACCGTGCCGCGGGCGACGACGGCACGCGGGCCGGCGCTGACGATCGACAAGCCGGTGCCGCGCAGCCAGCCGCTGACGGCGTCGATCCGGTGCTGCGCCGGTCCGAAGCGGGCGCGGACTTGCCCGGGCGTCAGGAAGTGGCCGTAGCGGAAATCGCGCGGGTCCGACACGGCGCGGGCGTAGTCGGCCAGCCGCCGGGTGTCCCCGGCGAGGAACACCTGCGTGGTGACCTGTGCTGCCGGATCAGCCGGTCCGATGTCGGTGCCCTCCCGGACCACGCGCGAGGATTTGGTGCCCTCCGACCCGCCGACCGGTACCCGCGCCGGCCCGTCCGCGGACGCGGCGGCGGGCACGAGAACGGTCGCGGCCAGGAGGCTTCCGAGCAAGACCAGAAGAGGTCGGTGTCTCCGCACTGGCTGTCCCTTCGTCGGAGGACGGTCCCCCTCTCTCAGATGCTCGCTCGGGTACATCCTGTTGCACGTCCTGGTATCGAATCGGTGATCGGCGTGGTCAGCCGCAGGTTCTCCCGTCGACCGTGAACGACGCCGGGTTGTCGTTGGTTGCCGGGTAGCTGCCGTTGAAGCCGATCGCGACCGACTGCCCCGGGGCCACCGAAGCGTTCCAGGACAACGCCGTCGCGGTCACGTCCGCGCCGGACTGCGCCCACGTCGCCGACCAGCCCTGCGTCACCTTCTGGTTGCGGGGGAACGCAAACCCGAGTTTCCACCCGGTCCACGCCGTCGTGCCGGTGTTCTTCACCGTGACGGTGGCCGTGAAGCCGCCGTTCCACGTGTTCGCCGCGTACGTCACCGCGCAGCCGCCCGCCGGAGTGGCCGGCCGGGTGGTGAACTGCGCGGCGGCCGAGTCCTGGCTCGTCAGGCCCGCGCCGTTGCGGGCCACCACGACGACCGAGTACGCGGTCGACGGCGAGAGGCCCGTCAGGGTGGCGGTCGTGCCGGTGACGGTGGTGAGGACCGTGCGGGCCGAGCCGGTCACGCGGACCACGTCGTAGTTCCGCACCCCGCTCTCCGGATCCGCGGCCGCCGTCCAGGTCAGGGTCGCGCCGCCGCTGGACACCGCGGACACGGCCGGGGTGCCCGGCGCGGCCGGAGCCGTGGTGTCCACATCGGACGGAGACTTCTCCGCGGTCCAGTTCGCCAGCCAGGCCAGCGCCGAGTTCCAGTTGATCGCGACCTCGTTCACCGAGTACGCCTGGATGTCGTCGACGAAGCAGCGCTGCGGGGCGCAGCCGGCGAGCAGCCGGGCCGCGGTCGGGTCCTGCAGGCCGCTGTTGGGCCCGCCCGACAACGCACCGGGCGGCGCGGCCGGCAGGGACGCGTCCAGCTGGTGCGCCCAGAACCGGTGGTGCACGTTCCGCACCGGCTGGTCGCCGTGGCCGGAAACGTAGGAGTAGTTCGCGGGGTTGCGGCCCAGCAGGTAGTCCATCGCGGCGAACGCGCCGTCGCGGTACTTGTCCTGCTTGGTGAAGTCGTAGGCCAGCGCGAGCACCACGCCGTTGTTGGCCACCAGGCCGTTGGAACCCCATTCGTAGGAGCCGTCGGCGGTGCGGTAGGGCGCCGGGTAGCCCATGGCCGCCATCTGCGCCAGGTGGCTGTCGGCGGTCGTGGTGATCGCCGACCTGATCGCCGTGACGTCCGCCGCCGGCAGATCGGTGGGGACCACCGCGAGCGTGATGTCCCCGAGCGCGCCCGTCGAGGCCCAGTCGAAGCCGTGGGTGGTGAAGCTCTTCCCGCGGTAGAGCGCCGAGCCGGTGACGTCGGCGCGGTACGCGCTCTTGCCCGTGGTGGTGAACAGCTCCGCGGCCGCCCAGTAGAACTCGTCGGTGACGCTGTTGTCGCTGTAGGTCCCGCCGCCGGTGCCGTCGTCCGGATCGGCGAGCCGGCCCGGGTTCGCCTTGGCCGCGGCGTACGCCTTTTCGGCCGCGGCCAGCAGCTTCGCCGAGTACGCCGGATCGATGGCCCGCCACAGCCGGGACGCCTGCGCCGCGACCGCGGCCGTGTTCAACGTCGCCGCGGTGCTCGGCGGCGACAGCCGGCGCGGCTGGCTGTCCTGGTCGGGCCGGGTGGGCAGCGACGTCCACTGCGCGTCGTGGATCTTGTGGTGCACCATGCCCGCGTCCGGCTTGCCGGCCGGCACCTGCATGGAGAGGAGGAAGTCGACTTCCCAGCGGGCTTCGTCGAGGATGTCGGGCACGCCGTTGGCCCGTTCCGGGATGGCCAGCTTGCCGTCGCCCAGCGCGCTCGCGTCGCCCAGGCGCAGCGCGCGCTCGTACTCGTCGAGCAGCTCCCACGCCGCGATGCCGCCGTTGACGACGTACTTGCCGTGGTCGCCCGCGTCGTACCAGCCGCCGCGCACGTCGAGGGTGTAGCCGCAGTTCAGGTCCGCCCGGCAGGGAACGGCGTCGTCGCCCTGGTTCGGGGCCACGTTCACGTGACCGGCGGGCCGCGCGTAAGCACTGCCGACGTAGGTGGCGTCGATCGCGATGCCGCTGCGCTGGTGGTAGAAGAACGCCAGCGAGTCGTAGCGCAGCTTCCGCGGCCCGGCGGCGGAGATGTCGAACGGGAAGCTCGTCTCGGAGCCGACGCTCAGCGTGTACCCGGTCCCCGCGGTGTCGTAGGCGGAGAAGTCGATCTCGTGCACGTTCTCGCCGGAAGCCGCGTCCGCACCCCGCGGCGTCGTCCGGCCGGTGGCCACGGCGGTCCCCGCGGAGCTCTTCAGCGTCCAGGTCTGCGCGGCGGCCGAATCGCTGATCAGCGTGGCCCGCTTCGGCAGGCCCGGGATGTAACTTTCCTGGTTCACCCGGATGCCGCTCGTCGGCGGCAGGCCGCCGGGCGGGACGACGCCGCCGACGAGGGAGATGTTGTCCAGGCAGACGGTGTTCGCGGCGGACTGGCCGCCGAACCAGAACGCCAGCTGGCCGTTTCCGGCGGCCGGGAAGTCCAAAGTGGACGTGAAAGTGACCGTGAAGTGCTGCGTGGACGGCGTCACCGTCAGGTCGGTTCGCGAGATCTGCCGGTAGGGCGACACGGCCTCGCCCGCGACGGCGGAGATCTGCTGGGCCGTCGTCGCGTGCGCGTCGAAGGTCAGGGTGTACTGCTGTCCCGCCTCGAACGGCACCCCGTTCTGGCCGGACAGCGCGTCGTACCCGTTGGCCGTGCCGCCGGGGACGTCGGTGCAGAACTCCCCGCCGGTGACGTGGCCGGTCGTGCCCGACCCGGCCCACCAGGGGTCGAGGGTGCCCCCGGAGAAAGTGCCGTTGAGCAGGCGTTCGTAGTCCGCGGCGGACGCGGGTGCCGCGGCGCCCGCCAGCCCGAGCGCCACCGCGACCAGCAGGGCCGGACCGGCCCGCAGCTTCCTTGCCCGCATTCGCCAGCTCCTCGTCTTCGTCGGCGTGTCGATGGTGATCCGGACTGAGAGCGCTCCCAGGTGAAGGTAACCGTTCCCACGCTCCCCTGGCAATCACCGGCGAAACTTTCGAAGACGAGCTGGAAAATTGATCACGGCCGAGGTCTTTGCTCCCCGCGCCCCTTGTGCTTTCATCGGAACGACCCCGGGCTGAGAGCGCTCCCAGCAGGTTCCCGCACACGACGAGGTGGAGGCGGCACATGAAACTGAAGCACGCTCTTTCGGCGGTGGTCCTGGCCATGGCGGGGCTCGTCGTCCCGGCCGTCGGCGCGGCACCGGCCGCCCACGCGGACACGCTCATCTGCGACCAGTACGGGTCGACCACGATCGGCGGCCGGTACGTGGTCATGAACAACCGCTGGGGCAGCAGCGCGACCCAGTGCATCAACGTCACCGGCAGCGGGTTCCGCATCCAGACGCAGCAGGGCTCCACCAGCGGCGGCGCGCCCCTGTCCTACCCGGCGGTCTACGCCGGGTGCCACTACGGGAACTGCTCCCCCGCCACGAACCTGCCCCGGCAGCTGAGCCGGATCGGCAGCGTGTCGTCGTCGATCTCCTACACCTACACCAGTGGCACCTTCGACGCCTCCTACGACATCTGGATGGATCCCACCGCCAAGACCACGGGGGTCAACCAGATGGAGCTGATGATCTGGTTCACCCGCACGGGCGGGGTGCAGCCGGTCGGCGGCCGGGTCGGCACCACGACCATCGGCGGGCGGAGCTGGGAAGTCTGGCAGGGCAACAACGGCGGCAACGACGTGGTCTCCTACGTCGCCCAGTCGCCCATCTCGAGCTGGTCGTTCAGCGTCCTGGACTTCGTCAACGACGTCGACGCCCGCACCCGCGTGGACCGCTCCTGGTACCTGACCAGCATCCAGGCCGGTTTCGAGCCGTGGAGCGGCGGCGTCGGCCTCGCGGTCAACTCGTTCTCGGCCACCGTCAGCTGACCGTTCCGGAAAGGCACGCCATGAAACCGACCTCGCGATCCCTGTCCCGCGCAGCGCTCGCTTCGACGCTGCTGGCGGCGTCGCTCGGTGCTTCGCTGCTGCTCGCCACCTCCGCCGGAGCGGCCACGACGCTCGGCGCGTCGGCCGCCCAGACGGGCCGGTACTTCGGCACCGCCGTTTCGGCAGGGAAGCTCGGCGATACGACCTACGTGGGCATCCTCAACCGCGAATTCAGCATGGTCACCCCCGAAAACGAGATGAAGTGGGACGCCACCGAACCGAACCAGGGCCAGTTCAGCTACGGCAACGGGGACCGCATCCTCAACCAGGCGGTGAGCAACGGCAAGCGGGTGCGCGGGCACGCGCTGCTGTGGCACCAGCAGCAGCCGGGCTGGGCCCAGGGCCTCAGCGGCTCCGCCCTGCGTCAGGCCGCGATCAACCACGTCACCCAGGTCGCCACCCACTACCAGGGCAAGATCTACGCCTGGGACGTAGTCAACGAGGCGTTCGCGGACGGCGGCGGCGGCGGGCGGCGTGACTCCAGCCTCCAGCGCACCGGCAACGACTGGATCGAGGCCGCCTTCCGGGCCGCACGGGCCGCCGACCCCGCCGCGAAACTCTGTTACAACGACTACAACACCGACGGCGTCAACGCGAAGAGCACGGGCGTCTACAACATGGTGCGGGACTTCAAGTCCCGCGGTGTCCCGATCGACTGCGTCGGCTTCCAGTCGCACCTGAGCAACTCGGCACCCGGCGACTACCAAGCCAACCTCCAGCGGTTCGCCGACCTCGGCGTCGAGGTCCAGATCACCGAGCTCGACATCTCCGGCTCCAACCAGGCGAGTGTCTACGGCACGGTCACCCGAGCCTGCATGGCCGTCGCCCGCTGCGCCGGCCTCACCGTCTGGGGCATCCGTGACAGCGATTCGTGGCGCACCGGCGAGAACCCGCTCCTGTTCGACGGCAACGGGAACAAGAAGGCCGCCTACACGAGCGTTCTCGACGCCCTGAACGCCGGTGGCACGACCACGACGCCGACCACCCCGACGACGCCCACCACACCCACGACACCGACAACGCCGACGACCCCGTCGGGCGCCGGCTGCACCAGCTCGGTCTCCCTCGACTCGTGGAACGGCGGCTTCGTGGCCACCGTGCGGGTCACCGCCGGCGCCACCGCCCTTTCCGGCTGGTCGGTGACGACGAACCTGCCGTCCGGTGCCGCGGTCACCAGCGGCTGGAACGCCGGCCAGAGCGGCACCACCGGCAACGTCACCTGGACGAACGTCGGCTACAACGGCAGCGTCGCCGCCGGGCAGTCGACGCAGTTCGGATTCCAGGGCACCGGCAGCGCCGACGGCATCACCTCGTCCTGCGCGGCCGGCTGATCCTCGCCGGCGCGGCTCTCAGTACGGTCTCAGAGAGGAGTCCCCAGCCTCGCACCATGAATTGGCGACGCGCGATGCTGTGGTGCGGGGCGACCGGATCGGCTTTGTTCATCGTGCTCTTCCTGGTGAACGATGCGGTCAAACCGGACTACAGCCCGGTCCGCTTGTCTTCCCTCGCGCTCCGGCGGACGGTGGACCGCTGGACGAGCGGGCTGATCGCGCTCGCCGGGGCGGGATTGGCGCTGGCCGGTGTGTTCCTGTCCGATCCGGTGCCCGCCGAGCAGGGCACCTGGCACGGGATGGTCCACGACGTCGTCGGGACCGTGAGCTCCGCCGCGTTGATCGCCGCGTGTTTCACCGCCGCGCGGCGGACCACGGCCCCGCTCTGGCGCTGGTACTCCCTCGCGGTCGGTATCGCCATGCCGGCGACCTTTTCGGTCGCCGTCGTGGCGACCGAATCGCTCGGTGTCTGGCAGCGGCTGACGAACGTGCTCGGCTGGACCTGGCTCATCGCACTGGAACTGCGTGCGCTGCGGGCACCCGGTCGCGATCCCACGATCCTGACGTTCTCGCCGGAACGGTTGCGCAACATTCTCCGCAAGCTTCCGGCGCCGCCGGAGAGCCCCGCCCGGCGGCAAGTTCCGGAGACAGGTGGTCGGCCCGCGGGTGAACCGGTCGAAACTCGACCGAAACTCTTTGCCCGGCAACGAAGTGCCGTGTTCTCCTGCTCGCAGCAAGTGAACATCATCGGATCGTCCAGGTCACCGGCGACTTGGTTCCCGGCTCCAGCCGGGACTCGTCGTCGGGTGGGCTACTCCTGGGCGTACGCCCGGAAGGAGACCACGGATGGCAAGAAGTTCCTCGAGCCCGAGCGGCAAGCGGTGGTGGCGGTCACCGACCGGCCGCGTGGTGGCGGCCGCGGCCACCGTCGCCGCGACAGCCGCCGTCCTCGTGACCGCCCCCGGCGCCGATGCCGCGGCGAGCACATTGGGCGCCGCGGCCGCGCAGTCCGGCCGGTACTTCGGCACCGCGATCGCCGCCGGCAAGCTCAGCAACTCGGCCTACACCACGATCGCCGCACGTGAGTTCAACATGGTCACGCCCGAAAACGAGATGAAGCCCGACGCGACCGAGCCGAACCAGAACCAGTTCAACTTCTCCTCGGGCGACCAGATCTACAACTGGGCGGTCAGCCACGGTGCGCAGGTCCGCGGCCACACGCTGGCCTGGCACGCCCAGCAGCCCGGCTGGATGCAGAACATGGGCGGCAGCTCGCTGCGCAGCGCGATGATCAACCACATCCAGAAGGTGATGGCCCACTACCAAGGCAAGCTCGCGTACTGGGACGTCGTCAACGAAGCCTTCAACGAAGACGGCAGCCGCCGTTCGTCGAACCTGCAGAGCACCGGCAACGACTGGATCGAGGTCGCGTTCAAGACCGCGCGCGCGGCCGACTCGTCGACCAAGCTCTGCTACAACGACTACAACATCGACAACTGGAACTACGGCAAGACCCAGGGCGTGTACAACATGGTGCGGGACTTCAAGTCCCGCGGCGTGCCGATCGACTGCGTCGGCCTGCAGGCCCACTTCACCGGCGGCAGCTCGGTCCCGAGCAGCCTCCAGACGACGATCTCCAGCTTCGCGGCGCTCGGCGTCGACGTGGCGCTGACGGAGGTCGACGTCACGAACGCGTCCACGTCGCAGTACGCGGCGCTGACCCAGGCGTGCATGAACGTCGCGCGCTGCGTCGGCATCACGGTGTGGGGCGTGCGGGACAGCGACTCCTGGCGCTCCGGCGAGAGTCCGCTCCTGTTCGACGGCAACGGCAACAAGAAGTCCGCCTACAACTCGGTGCTGAACGTCCTCAACTCCGGCGGAGGTACGACCACCACACCGACGACGACCCCGACGGGCACCACCACCCCGACCACTCCGACCACGACACCCGGCGGGGGCAGTTGCACCGCCTCGCTTTCGGCCGGGCAGTCCTGGAGTGACCGGTACAACCTCAACGTCTCGGTCAGCGGCTCCAGCTCGTGGACGGTCACGATGACCGTGCCGAGTCCCGCGAGGATCAGCGCCACCTGGAACATCAACGCCACCTGGCCCAGCAGTCAGGTCCTCGTCGCGACCCCCAACAGCAACGGCAACAACTGGGGCGTCACCATCCAGCACAACGGGAACCGGAACTGGCCCAGCGTCGGCTGCAGCACTTCCTGAGGCAGGGCACCACAAGTCGTCACCAGCCCGTCCGCGCACCGGGAGCTTCGCGGACGGGCTGGTGATGTCCTTGACTCT
The DNA here is from genome assembly GCF_030182635.1 of Amycolatopsis ponsaeliensis. Taxonomy (NCBI): domain Bacteria; kingdom Bacillati; phylum Actinomycetota; class Actinomycetes; order Pseudonocardiales; family Pseudonocardiaceae; genus Amycolatopsis; species Amycolatopsis ponsaeliensis. Next base: position 79,194 of record NZ_JAPZLD010000026.1, on the reverse strand, counting down.
CAAGCCACTCGAGACCCCATAGTGGTCGGTATGGAAGAGCTCTACCCCATCGGGGACGTCGCCCGCCGCACCGGTCTGAGCGTGAGCGCGATCAGGTACTACGCCGACGAAGGCATCGTCGCGCCCACGGCGCTCACCGCGGGCGGCTTCCGGCAGTACGACGTGCAGGCCATCTCGCGGCTCGAGCTCGTGCACACCCTGCGCGAACTGGGCGCCGGCCTGGACGACGTCCGTCGCGTGCTGGCCGAAGAGACCGCCCTGCCCGACCTGGCCCGCACGCACCTGCGGCTGGTCGAGGACCAGCTGCGGCAGTTCCGGGCCCGCCGCGCCGTGCTGCGGACCGTCGTGCGGCAGCGGAGCACGGCGGAGCAGGTGAGCCTGCTGCACAAGCTCGTCTCCCTGTCCGACGACGAGCGCGACCGTCTCGTCGTCGTGTTCTGGGAGTTCGTGACCGAGGGTCTCGACGTCCATCCCGAGTACGTCGAACAGCTGCGCAGCCGGCGGCCGCACCTGCCCGAGGATCCGTCCACCGAGCAGCTCGAAGCGTGGATCGAGCTGGCCGACCTCGTGCAGGACGACGGCTTCCGGGCGTCGGTGCGCGACTTCTACCACCGCACCTTCGCCACCGAGCGGGGCAAGCTGATGACCACGCCGGACATGCTGGCCCGCACCGAGAAGCATCGGAAGCTCCTCCTCGAAGCGCGGGCGGCCCAGCAAGCGGGGGTGGCCGCGGACTCCCCGCAGGCCCGGGACCTCGCCGAACGCGCGGCCGCCGGCTCGGCCGACCTCGTCGCCGCCATGACCGGGACGCACGACCCCGCAAAGGCCCGGCTCAGCATGACCGAGCCCGACCGCGACGGCAAAGCCGCGCAATGGCTCGCCAAGTCGGCCGGCCTGAAGCTGCTGACCCGGTACGAGGCCCTGGTCGCGACGATCAACGGCACGCCTGTGCCGGACGTGGATCCGGAAAAGGCGGCGGCTCTGCGGGAGTGGATCGCCACCGCGCTGCGGTAGAACTGCCGCGGCCGGAACGTCACATGTCCCGGTGACCGAAAGTCACTTCTCTCGCGACAACCCGTCGAATCCGGCGAACGCGCCCGCGCTTCCGCGACATTCATCATATGACTGATAGGGTCTGGGGCAGTTCACTGCCCGAGGAGCACCATGGCGAAGTCCCTGACCGACGATGCGATCGACCGGATCCGGGAGTTCGTCCGGTCCGGGCGGTTCCCCGCGGGCTCCCGGCTGCCGCCCGAGCACGAGCTGGCCACCGAACTGGGGATTTCGCGCAGTCCCACGCGGGAAGCCGTGAAGGCGCTGGAGCTGGCCCGGGTGCTCGAAGTCCGCCGCGGCGACGGCACCTACGTCACGAGCCTCGCGCCCAGCCTGCTGCTGGAGGGCTTGGGCAACGCGGTGTCGCTCATGGAAGGCAGCGTGCTCGAGCTGACCGAGGTGCGGCGGCTCCTGGAGCCGGCCGCCACCGGGCTCGCCGCGACCCGGATCACCGACAGCGGGCTGCGCACCGTGGCCGATCTGCTCGACGCGATGCAAGAAGCGGTCGAGGACGTCGAACGCCTGACGGTCCTCGACGCCGCCTTCCACCGCGAGGTCGTCGCCGCGGCGGGCAACGAAACCCTGACCGCGCTGCTGGACGGCATCTCCTCGCGCACACTGCGGGCGAGGATCTGGCGCGGCACCGTCGACCGGGGCGTCACCCACGTGACCCTGGACCAGCACAAGGCGATCTACGACGCCCTGGCCGGCCGCGACCCCGCCGTGGCCACCGCGGCCGCGCTGATGCACGTGGACACGTCCGAGCGCTGGCTGCGCGACCACCTGGCCGAGCTGCGGACCCTCGGCGAGCAGTAGCGGCTCAGCTCTGCCGCTTGCCGCTGGTGATCCGGGACATCACCAGCGCGACCAGGATGATCGTGCCGTTGAGCGCCCCGATCCACTGCGCGGGCACCCCGGCCAGGGTGAGCACGTTCTGGATCATGTACAGCAGCAGGATCCCGGTGAAGGCCCCGAAAAGCGTGCCGCGGCCGCCGTTCAGGCTGACCCCGCCGATCACCGCCGCGGCGAAGACCGTGAAGATGTAGCCGTTCCCCTGGGCGGCGGCCACGGAAGCCAGCCGGCCGGAGAGCAGCAGCCCGCCGAGCGCGGCCAGCACGCTCGCTCCGATGAGGACGATCCACACGATCCGGTCGGTCCGGATGCCCGCCGCCTTCGCCGCGTCTTCGTTGCCGCCGATCGCGTAGAGACTGCGGCCGAACCGGGTGTGGCCGAGCAGGACGATGCCCCCGGCGAACAGCAGCACGCAGACCCAGATGGACGCCGGGATCCCGGCCCACAGCGTGGTGCCGAGGTAGAGCATCGAGTCGGGCATGCCGAAGAACGTCTGGCCGCCGGAGATCCCGGTCAGCAGGCCGCGCAGCACGATCAGCATGCCGAGGGTGACCACGAACCCGCTCAGCCCGAACCGGACGATCAGCAGGGCGTTGAGCGCGCCGACCAGCACCCCGACCGCGAGCACCAGTGGCACCGCCGTCCACGCGGGCAGGAGGCCGAGCGAGTGGCCGCCGTCGATCGTCAGCCAGGCCGCCACCCCCGGGGCGAGGCCGAACGTGGACTCCAGTGACAGGTCCATCTTGCCGACGACCAGGACCAGCGTCTGGGCGAGCACCAGCAGGGCGATCTCCGACATGGTCTGCAGGATGTTGATCACGTTGTCGTACTGGAGGAACACGGGGTTCACCAGCTGGCCGACCACGGCGATCGCGACGATCCCGGGTACCAGCGCGAAGTCGCGCACGCGGGCGAGCGCGATCCTCCGCGGCGGCCGGGCGGCGGCGGGCTCGGTCCGTGCCTCGGCACGCACGGCGGTGGGGCTATCCGGCATCGAGGTCGACTCCTTCCATGGCGGCCACGACCTCGCGGTCCGGCCAGCCGGCGGGGATTTCGGCGGTGAGCCGTCCGTGCACCATCACGAGCACGCGGTCGCAGAGGCGCAGGTCGTCCAGCTCGTCGGAGGCGATCAGCACCGCGGTGCCCTCGGCGGCGGCTTCGGCCACCTTGCCGAGCAGGAACTCCTTCGACCGCACGTCCACCCCCGCGGTCGGGGTGATCAGCACGAGCACCCGGGGATCGCCGGCGAGCGCCCGGGCCATGACGACCTTCTGCTGGTTGCCGCCGGAGAGCGCCGACACCGCGAGGTCCGGACCGGGCGTCTTCACCTCCAGCCGGTCGATCATCGTCCCGGCCAGCCGGTCACGGAGGCCGGCCCGGACGAAGATGCCCGGGCCGAGCCGGTCCATGACGGACAGGGTCGCGTTGTCCGCGACCGACATGTCGGGCACGAGTCCCTGCCGGTGGCGGTCTTCCGGGACGAAGCCGATCCCGGCGGCGAGTGCCGCCGGGACGTCGCCGGGGCGAGGACGGTGTTCCCCGACGAGGATGGTTCCCGAGCCGGCCGCCCGCAGCCCGGTCAGCGTTTCGGCGACCTCGGTCTTGCCGCTGCCGCCGGCCCCGGCCAGGCCGACGATCTCCCCCGGCGCGACGTCGAAGGAGACACCTTCGTACTCCGGAGTGAGGCTGAGCTCACGGACCTGGAGCACCGGGGGCGAGCCGGACCGCACCGACGACGGGCGTTCGTCGGCCGCCACGGCGTTCTCCCCGGTCATCGCCGCGACGAGGTCGGGCTTCGGCAGCTCGGCGACCGGCGCGGTCAGGACGTGCCGGGCGTCGCGGAAGACCGTGACCGTGTCGCAGATCTCGTAGACCTCCTGCAGGTGGTGGCTGATGAACAGGAACGTCACGCCGTGGCGCTGCAGGTCGGCGATGTGGCCGAACAGGCGGGTGATGGCGCCGCCGTCCAGCTGCGCGGTCGGCTCGTCGAGGATGACGAACCGCGCGCCGAAGGACAGCGCTCGCGCGATCTCGACGAACTGCCGCTGCTCGACCCCGAGCTCCCCCGCGGGCCTTCGGACGTCGACGTCTACCGACCAGCGTTCGAGCAGCCGGGTCGCCGCCCGGCGCACCGCGGACCAGCGGACGAATCCGCGCACGGTCTCCTGCCGGTTCAGGAACAGGTTCTCCGCCACCGAGAGGTCCGGGATGATCGTCGAGCGCTGGTACACGCAGGCGACCAGCGACCGCCAGGCGTCCCGATCGGACAGTCCCGGCGCGGGCTCGCCGTTCAGCAGGAGCGAGCCGGAATCCGGCCCGGTCAGGCCGGTGAGCACGGAGACGAGCGTCGACTTCCCGGCGCCGTTGCGGCCGACGAGCGCGTGCGTCTGTCCCGGCAGGACGGTCAGGTCGGCGTGGTCCAGCGCGACGGTGGCGCCGTAGCGCTTGACCACCTGCCGTGCTTCGACGACCGGCACGGTACTCATGTCCACCTCCTCTCCGAAGCCGGTCGCGGTCAGCTCTTGCTGTTGCCCCACAGGGACTTGTCGTCGACCTTGACACTGGCGACCGGACCGAAGGTGGCACCGTCCGCGGTGACCAGCGGCGCGGCCAGCTGGTCCTCCATCAGGCCGTCGCGGACCGCGACGATGGTGCTGTCGTGGTCGGTCTTGCCCGGCGCCGGCGTCTTGCCCGCGATGGCGTCCTTGAGGTACTGCAGCGCGTACTTGGCGAACAGGTCCGCGGGCTGGGAGACGGTCGCGTCCATCTCGCCGGCGCGGATCTTCTCGAGCTCCTCGGGGATCCCGTCGTTGGACACGATGAACACGTGCTTCGGGTCGGCCGCCGGCACGAGCAGGCCCCGTTGCTTCAGCAGCTGCAGCGTCCCCGAAAGGGCGAAGCTGGACTGCATGTAGACGCCCTTGATGTCCGGGTTCGCGGTCAGCCGGGTCTGGAGCTTCTGGGCCGCGGTATTGGCGTCCCAGTTCGTGGCCTCCCCGAAGACCGTGATGCCGGGGAAGTTCTGCTTCATGCAGTCGTTGAAGGCTTCGGTGCGGTCCCGTCCGTTGATCGACGCGAGGTCGCCCTGCAGCATCACGACCTTCCCCTTGCCGCCGAGCTTCGTGCCGAGGAACCGGCACGCCTTTTCGCCGTAGGCACGGTTGTCCGCCCGCACGACCATGTAGACGTTGCCCTGGTCGGGGCGGGTGTCGACGGACACGACCGGGATCTTCTTCCCGGCCAGCTGCTGCAGCGTCGGGATGATCGCCGCGGTGTCCTGCGGGGCCATGACGACGCCCTTGACGCCCTGGCTGATCATCGTCTGCACGTTGGCGGTCAGGGTGGCGACGTCGTTCTGCGAGTTCGTGGTCTTGAGCTCGAAGCCGTCCTCGCCGGCGAACTGGGGCACGTACTTGATGTAGGCGTTCCAGAAGTCGGTGTCCGAGCGGGGGTAGTCGACGCCGACGACGGTTCCGCCGGACGCGGTGGTGCCCCCGCCACTGCAGCCGGCGAGCAGGCCGGCGGCGACGACGGCGGCCGAGCACAGGTAGCGGATCTTCATGACCTCTCCTCGTTGACAGGCTGCAGAAGGACGTGCGGGCCGGTGGTCACGCGACCACCACCACTCGGTCGCGCCAGGCCGGACCGTCGGGATACCGGTAGCGCGCGACGGATTCGGTGTGCAGGCGGGCTCCGAGGCCCGGCCGGACCGGCGCCAGGTACCTCCCCCGCTCGACCCGAGCCGGGTCGACGAAGTGCTCGTGCAGGTGATCCACGTACTCGATGACCCGGTCCTGCCGGGTCCCGCTGACCGCGACGAAGTCGAACATCGCCAGGTGCTGCACCATCTCGCAGAGCCCGACCCCGCCGGCGTGCGGGCACACCGGCACGCCGAACTTCGCGGCCAGCAAAAGGATCGCGATGTTCTCGGTGACACCGGCGACCCGGCTCGCGTCGAGCTGGAGGATGTCGATCGCCTCCGCCTGGAGCAGCTGCTTGAACATCACCGCGTTGTGCGTGTGCTCCCCGGTGGCCACCTTGATCGGCGCCACCGCCCGGCGGATCGCGGCGTGGCCGAGCACGTCGTCGGGCGAGGTCGGCTCCTCGATCCAGTACGGGTCGAACTCCGCCAGCGGCCGCAGCCAGGCGATCGCCTGCCCGACGCCCCACACCTGGTTGGCGTCGATGGCGATCCGCACGTGGGGGCCGACGACCTCGCGCGCCAGCCGCAGCCGCCGGATGTCGTCGTCGAGGTCGGCCCCGACCTTGAGCTTGATCTGGGTGAACCCGTCTTCGACCGCCGCCGACGCGAGCGTCGCCAGCTTCTCCGGCGAATAGCCGAGCCAGCCGGGAGTGGTGGTGTAGGCGGGATAGCCCGACGCGAGCAGCTCGGCCTGGCGGCCCGCCCGGCCCGGTTCGGCGGTACGCAGGATGGTCAAGGCTTCCTCGCGGGTAAGCGCTTCCTCGAGGTATCGGAAGTCGATCAGGTCGACCAGTTCCGCCGGCGGCAGTTCGGCGAGCAGCCGCCACACCGGCTTGCCTTCGCGGCGCGCCCGCAGGTCCCACACGGCGTTGACGATCGCCGCCGCGGCCATGTGGATCGCCCCCTTGTCCGGGCCCAGCCACCGGAGCTGGCTGTCCCCGGTCAGCCGGCGCGAGAAGCCCCCGAGATCGGCGAGCGCGTCGTCCACCGGCATGCCCGCGACCAGGGGGACCAGCGCCCGGACGGCGGCGACCTGGACGTCGTTCCCGCGTCCGACGGTGAACGCGAGGCCGTAGCCCTCCTCCCCCGCGCTCGTGCGGATGGTGACGTACGCGGCGGAGTAGTCGGGTTCCGGGTTCATCGCGTCGGACCCGTCCAGGTTCAGCGACGTCGGGAAACGCACGTCCACGGCTTCGATCGCGCTGATCACCTCGGGCAACGTCGCCACCTCTCACGCGAACACCAGGGCCAGACAACATACGTATAGGTACGCCTCGCCCGGCCGATTGTCCAGAACTCCGGCGATCACGCGGAGAAGCTGGTCGAGACATCATACGTCTGCTACCGTCGATGACAGTTCCGCTCCGGTCCACTGAGACGAACGCGGGGACACGATGACTGCTGAAACAGGCACCACCTCCCGAAGAACCGCACTGAAGTACCTCGGCATGGGCGGCGGGACGGTGGCCGCGACCGCTCTGCTCGCGGCGTGCACCGGCGTCCAGGAGGCGCAGAACGGGGGCAAGTCCGGCCCGTTCCCGAGCACACCGCAGTGGCGGTTCGTGTTCGTCAACCACGTCACCACCAACTCCTTCTTCGTCCCGACCCGGACCGGGCTCGCCGACGCCGCGGCGTTGCTCGGGGTGCCCGAGCCGCAGTGGACCGGCTCGGAGAACGGCAACGTCGCCCAGATGGCGAGTGCCATGGAAACCGCGATCAACGGCAAGGCCGACGGGATCGCCGTCGCGCTGACCGACGACAACGCGTTCGTCGACCTCACCAAGCGCGCACTGGGCGCGGGCATCCCGGTGATCGCGTACAACGCCAGTGCCGCCGGCAACTACCCGCTCACCTACGTCGGCCAGGACCTGTACCTGTCCGGGTTCCGGATGGGGCAGCGCATCGCGCAGAAGGTCACCTCCGGCGACATCCTGGTCGGCATCTCCCAGCCGGGCGGCAACAACGTCCAGCCGCGGCTGGACGGCATCACCGACGCGCTCAAGCAGGCCGCGCCCGGCGTGCGCGTCCAGTCGGTGAACACCGGGGCCGAGCAGGCCGGCGAGCTCAACGCGATGACCGCCGCGTACACCGGAAACGCCGCGGCGAAAGGGATCTACGCGGTCGACGCCGGCAGCACCGCCGCGTGCGCGAAGCTGATCGCCGACCGCAAGCTGTCCGGCAAGCTCGGCAGCGGCGGGTTCGACCTGCTCGACGACACGGTCACCGGGGTCAAGGACGGCGCGCTCGACTTCACCATCGACCAGTCCCCCTACCTGCAGGGCTTCCTGTCGGTGCTCTACCTGTACCTGTTCCGGCTGTCCGGGACGCTGGTCGCACCACCGGTCACCGACACCGGTCTCACGTTCGTCACCAAGGAGAACGTCGGCCCGTACGCCTCGGCCCGCAGCCGGTTCGAAGGCGGCGACAACAAGGACGTCCTCGCGATGCCGGGGTCGATCCCCCTGCCGCCACCGTCGGTATTGAGCCGGTAGGCGGGGGCGATGTCGTCGAAACCGGTGCTGCTCGGCGTGATGCAGGTCAAGGAGCTGAGCATCCTGCTGGTCACGATCGCCGCCGGGATCTACTTCACGGTGACGAGCGGAGCGTTCAACTCCCCGGACAACTACCAGACGATCGCCCAATACGTCGCGCCGTGGTCGATCATCGCGGCGGGGCAGGTGATGCTGCTGATCTGCGGGGAGATCGACCTGTCCGCCGGTTTCGTGTTCACCCTCGCCCCGTTCACGATGATGCAGTTCTTCGTCAACGGGTGGCCGCTGTGGCTCGCGCTGCTCGGCGCGATCGCGGTGAGCACGCTGGTCGGTCTCGCGAACGGGATGATCCGGACCGTGCTGGGGATCCCGTCGTTCATCACCACGCTGGGCATGGCCTTCCTGTTGCAGGGCCTGGTGCTGATCATCTCGAACGCCCGCCCGGTCGCCGCGCCGAAGGGCAGCGGGGTGCTCGAGGTGTTCGGCGGGGCGCAGTGGACGGAGTTCCTGTGGGCGCTGGGCGTGGTCGTCGTCATGCAGGTGGTGCTCTCGGCGACCCGGTTCGGCATCCACACCCAGGCCACCGGCGGGAACCCGGTCGGCGCCGCGGAGTCCGGCATCCCGGTCAACCGGGTGAAGGTGGTCAACTTCGCGATCACCAGCACCCTGGCCGGGCTCGCCGGCATCCTGCAGGGCACCCGGGTCGGCTCCTACGACCCGACCAACGGCGGGTTCACCACGATGTTCTTCGCCGTGGCGGCGGCCGTGATCGGCGGCACGGCGCTGCTCGGCGGGTCCGGCACGGTGGCCGGGGCGTTCCTCGGCGCGCTGCTGCTGGGCATCGTGTTCGACGGATTCAACCTGACCGGGGTCAGCGCGAACGCGTTCAACGTGGTGCTCGGCGCCGCCATCCTGGGCGCGATGGTGCTGAACGTGACGCTGATCGTCGTGCGCAAACGCGTCGGATCCCGGGAGCGGACATGACCGAAGAGCCGGCCGGCGAGATCATCCGGGTCGAGGGCATCAGCAAGAAGTTCGGTTCGGTCACCGCGCTCGCCGACATCAGCCTGCACGTCCGGCGAGGTGAGATCCTCGGGCTCATCGGGGACAACGGTGCCGGCAAGTCGACGCTGATCAAGATCCTCACCGGCTACCACCAGCCGGACGGCGGGAGCATCGCGTTCGAGGGCGAGCCGACGACGCTGAAGTCCGTGGTGCACGCCAGGTCACTGGGCATCGAAACGGTGTTCCAGGACCTGGCGATGATCAACGACCTGCCCGTGTACCTGAACCTGCACCTCAACCGCGAGCTGACCCACCGCCCGCTGCCGTTCCTGCGGCGGCGCGAGATGAAGCGCCGCGCACGCGAGGCGCTGGACTCGATCGGGATCAGCATCCCCTCGGTGACCGCCGAAGTGGGCATGCTCTCCGGCGGTCAGCGGCAGGCGATCGCGGTCGCCCGGTCGGTGTATTCGAAGGCGAAGCTCCTGCTGCTCGACGAGCCCCTCGCCGCGATGGGCGCCAAGGAGAGCGCGGTGATCCTGCGCCTGCTGCGGGAACTGAAGAGCCGCGGCGACATCGCGATCATCCTCATCGCGCACAACTACGGGCAGGTGATGGACGTCTGCGACCGGGTGAACCTGTTGCAGCACGGCGAAATCACCTTCGACCGGCCGTCCGGGGAGACCTCGGTGGCCGAGCTCCTCGAGCTGGTGAACGCGGAATACCGCCTCGAAGGCCGCCCTTGATCCTCCACAGTGGACGTCCGCGGCTCAGTGCGCCGTTGCCGCGTTGAACACCGGCTTCGGAACCGAGACCTGACTTGGGGACGTACAAGGCCAGGTCGTCCTTGGTCGCCCCTTGCGCTTCGGTCTGGGCGACGTACTTGGTCCCACCCTGCTTCTGCGTGACGTCGATCGCCGCGGCCTCGGTCATCCCCGCCGCGTCCGCGCGCCCCGAGCGGGTGGCCAGCAGCGTGCCGTTGGTGTCGTCGAGGCCGACGGTCTGCGTGGCCGCGCGTTTGTTCTGCGTGCAGAAGCGGGACAGCTTGTTCAGCTGCTCCTCCACGACGCTGGCGGTCACCACCGCGACGCGCTTGCCGCAGAGGTCTTCGACCCGCGTGATCCCCGCCGTCGAATCGGTGGGGAACACGTAGGCCGTGCGGGTGGTCATCCAGGTGATCGTGTCGAACTGCTTCTCGCGCTCGGCGGTGGCCTTGACGGGGCCGTTGAACGCGTCGTACCGGTTGCTCAGCATGCCTTGCAGCGCGGCCGGCAGCCCGGTGACGACGCTCGTCTGCGTCTTGACCCCGAGCACCTGCCCGATCGCGGCCTGGAAGTCGGCGTCGATCCCGGTGACCGTGCCGTCCTGCGCGACCGTGCGATAAGGCGGGTGGGAGTCGCCGGCGAACCGGATCACCCCGGCGTCCTTGATCGCCTGCGGCAGCGCGTCGTGCAACGACTGCACCACCGCTTCGGCTTCGACGACGAAGGGGGGATCGCATAGTTCAGTCTTCTTCGGACGTACCCGCACGCCTTGCTGCCATATCCCCGACCGCAAGCACAAATGGTGACTACCTGTCCACCGATCGCACTTCGAAGTGCCTCCGGGTTCAGCCGGCCGGGACGGTCGAGGTGGCGGGAACCGGCTTGCCGAGCATGGCGCACACCGCGGCGTTCACCAGCTCCCGGTTGGCCGCGCCGGCCTTCGGGGCGGCCAAGCCGAAGATCGTGGCGGTGAGGACGGAAGCGGTGCGCTTGCCGGTGTCGTCGGTGTAGGCCTCACTGGAGTACCCCGCGACCTGACCGTTGTGCCCCCAAACGGTGCCGCAGGGCGTGGTCACCCGCTCGAGGCCCAGTCCGTACCGCCGGTCCGGGAACGCGGCTTCCTCGGGGCGGGTGGTTTGCATTTCCTCGAGCAGGGCGGGCGGCAGGAGCTCGCCGGACAGCAGCGCGCTGTCGAACCGGGCCCAGTCCGGCGCGGTGGACACCATGCCACCGGCGGCCCACTGCGTGCTGGCGTTGACGAAGGTGGTGTCGACGTACCCCGCGGACCGGGCTGGGCCGGCGAACGCGGTCCCGGCCGGCGTGCCCGAGGGAAGCAGCGGGGCGATGTGCGCGGCGTCGGGTTCATAGCCGTGGGCGAGCGCGGAACTCTCCCCGGTGCCGTCGTTTCCTTCGACCAGGTAGGTCCGCTTCAGGTGCAACGGTCCGGCGATCCGCTCCTGGACCAGGTCTCCCAGGGACCGCCCGGTCACCTTCTCGGCGACGAGCCCGAGCGCGACGTAGTTGGTGTTGCTGTAGGCGTAGTCCGTCCCGGGCGCGAACAGCGGGTCGTGCGCGGTGGCGGCGGCCAGCAGTTCCCGGGGTGTCCAGACCCGGGTGTCCTGGCCGGTGAACGCCTTGAGCACGTCAGGATCATCGCGGTAGTTGAACAAGCCACTGGTGTGGCCGAGCAGCATCCGCAAGGTGATCGCGTCCCCGTTCGGCACGAGGCCGGGCAGCCACTTCCCGACCGGGTCGGTCAGCCGCAGCCGCTGCTCGGCGACCAGCTGGAGGACGACGGTGGCCACCATCGTCTTGGTGTTGGAGCCCATCCGGAACGCGTCGCTCGCGCTCAGGACGTGGTCGGCCGTCGTCCACGGCGCCTGCCGGGCGAGCTCGACCACCCGGCCGCCGCCGTCGTCGACCCGGACGATCACCCCGGGAGCGCCGGCGTCGACGTCCCGCTGGGCGAGCTCGGCCAGGCCGACGCCGGCGGGGCCGGGCGTCTCGTCGCAGGCGGTGAGCACGCCGCTCAGGGCGACGGCCACCAGCAGCGCCAGTCCCGCCCGGCGGTGGTGGCGGGGGAACAGCGGATTCGCGGTCATGGGCAAGGCCTCCTGGCTGGTCGGTCGCCGGTCGTCCGACCGGCAACCTCAGCTTCTCCGGGCAACGGACCGAGATCACTGGTGCCGGCTCCCACGGAAGGTGGAGCCAGCCCTACCGCGCGAACACCCCTCCACCGGTCATCATCGACATCCGATCCGTCGACGCCGGGAGGGAAACGTGCCGACCGCACTGGTTTCGCGGCTGACCCTGCTGGGCTGGTCCGCGTTGCTGCTGACGGGCTCGGTCACGGGTGCCGCGCTGGCCACGCTCTGGATCACGTCGGCGCCGCTCGTCGCGCTGGGCGCCGGAATCCCGCTGACGCTGCTTTCCACCGCGCTGGTCCGCTGGCTGGCCGACCTGCACCGGCAGTGGGCCGGGCGGCTGCTCGGCGAACCGGTGGCCCGGCCCTACCTCCCGGCACCGGACGCCGGCTGGGCGGCACGGCTGTGGACGATCCTGCGCGACCCGGCGAGCTGGCGGGACTGGGCCTGGCTGGTCGTCAACGCGGTCACCGGCTGGCTCACCTCCGGGCTGTCCCTGCTGTTGTTCGCCGGCGGCTTCTTCTACCTGCTCTATCCCCTGGTCTACCTGCTGACCCCGGCCGAGGTGTTCCGCACCCCGCTGGGCGGGGCCTTCCGGCTGCACAGCGTCGCGCAGACGTTCGTACTGCTCCCGCTCGGCCCGGTGTGCTTCGGGCTCTGGTACGCCACCGCCGCCCGGCTGGCCGACCTCAACGCTCGCGTGATCCGCCTCCTGCTGGGCCCGACCGAGCAGACCCGGCTGCGCGCCCGGGTCCGGCAGCTGGCGACCTCGCGCGCCGAGACCGTCGACACCCAGGCCGGCGAGCTGCGCCGGATCGAACGCGACCTGCACGACGGCGCCCAGGCCAGGTTGGTGTCGCTGGGCATGAGCCTGGGCCTGGCCGAACAGCTGCTGCCCGAGGACCCGCGGGCCGCCCGGCGGCTGCTGGCCGAGGCCCGCGACTCGACCTCCAGTGCCCTGGCCGAACTGCGCGACCTGGTCCGCGGCATCCACCCGCCCGTGCTGGCCGACCGCGGCCTGGACGGCGCCCTGCAGGCCCTGGCCCTGGTCAACCCGATCGCGACCACGGTGACGACCCGCCTGCCGGGCCGGCTGGCGGCACCGGTGGAGTCCGCGGCCTACTTCGCCGTTTCCGAAGCCCTGTCGAACGCCATCAAGCACGCCCGGGCCCGGCACATCCGGATCACCGTGGAGTTCACGCCCCGCCAGGACGGCGCCGACGGCGACTTGACGATGCGGGTGGCCGACGACGGCCGCGGCGGTGCCTCGCTCGACCACGGCACCGGCCTGCGCGGCGTCGCCCGCCGGCTCGCGGCCTTCGACGGCACGCTCGCCGTCGACAGCCCGCCGGGCGGCCCGACCGAGATCAGGATGGCACTGCCGTGCGCGTCGTCGTAGCCGAAGACCTCGTCTTGCTCCGCGAAGGCCTGATCAGGATCCTCGAAACGACGGGCTTCGAGGTGGTGGCGGCCGTCGGCAACGGACCGTCGCTGGTCCGGGCGCTCACGACGCACCGCCCCGACGTCGCCATCGTCGACGTCCGGCTGCCCCCGAACTTCGCCGACGAGGGCCTGCGTGCCGCGATCGCCGTCCGCAAGCAGATCCCGGGGCTGCCGATCGTGGTGCTCTCGCAGTACGTCGAGCAGCTCTACGCCCGGGAACTGGTGGCGGACCGAGCGGGAGCGGTGGGCTACCTCCTCAAGGACCGGGTGCTGGACGTCGGCCGGTTCGTCGCCGACGTCCGGCAGGTCGCCGCGGGCAGCACGGTGCTGGACCCGGACGTCGTCCGCGCCCTGCTCACCCATCGCGCGGCCGATCCGGTCCTGCTGAAGCTGAGCCCCCGCGAGCACGAGGTCTTGGCGTTGATGGCCGAGGGCCGTTCCAACGCCGCGATCGCCACGCGAATGTTCGTCACGGAGAAGACGGTGAGCAAACACATCACGACCGTCTTCACCAAGCTCGGACTCGGGCTTTCCGAGAACCACCACCGGCGGATCCTCGCGGTCCTCGCCTACCTGGAGCGGCCCGTCGGCGCTTGAGGAGGGAAATGTAACTTTCACGACCCAGCTGTCCTTTGTGGACCTACCGCGGTGGTCGTGAGGTGGCCCGGCCGCCCGGCCGGCGTCCGGGTCCCCGAGGACGCCGCCGCCCGGATTGACATTTCTTCTCCCGGAAGCCCAGGGTGACGCACCGCATGTTAGCGATAACACTCGTCTCGCTCGCCGGGAGAAGGTCGTCATGAACAGAGGAAGTACCAGCCGCAGGATCCGCACCCTGATCGGGGTGCTCACCGCCGCGTCGACCGTGGCGCTGGCGGTGACGCTGGGGGCCGGCGCGGCCGCGGCCGACGTCACGGGCGCGCTGCGCGGTGCCGGCTCGGGCCGGTGCCTGGACGTCTCGAACACCAGCCAGGCCGACGGTGCCCTCCTGCAGATCTACGACTGCTCGGGCGGGGCGAACCAGCAGTGGACGTCGACGTCCGGCGGCCAGCTGACCGTGTACGGCAGCAAGTGCCTCGACGTGCCCGGCAGCGCGACCACCGCCGGTACCCGGGTGCAGATCTGGACCTGTCACGGCGGGGCCAACCAGCAGTGGCGGGTGAACTCCGACGGCACGATCGCCGGGGTGCAGTCCGGGCTCTGCCTGGACGTCACCGGCGCCGCGACAGCCAACGGCACCGCGGTGCAGCTCTGGACGTGCAACGGCGGCAGCAACCAGAGGTGGACGGGCCTGTCGACCACCACCACGCCGACCACGACCACGACCGGCGGCGGCACCGGCTGCTCCCTTCCCTCGAGCTACCGCTGGAGCTCGAGCGGGGTGCTGGCGACTCCGAAGAACGGGTGGGTCTCGCTCAAGGACTTCACCAACGTCGTCTACAACGGCCGGCACCTGGTCTACGCGTCGAACGTCTCGGGATCGTCGTACGGCTCGATGGCCTTCAGCCCCTTCACTAACTGGTCCGACATGGCTTCGGCCGGCCAGAACGGGATGAACCAGGGCACGGTGGCGCCCACGCTGTTCTACTTCGCGCCGAAGAACATCTGGGTGCTGGCCTACCAGTGGGGTGCCTGGCCCTTCATCTACCGCACGTCGAGCGACCCCACCAACCCCAACGGCTGGTCCTCACCGCAACCGCTGTTCACCGGCAGCATCTCCGGCTCCGGCACCGGCCCGATCGACCAGACGCTGATCGCCGACGGCTCGAACATGTACCTGTTCTTCGCCGGCGACAACGGCAAGATCTACCGGGCGAGCATGCCGATCGGGAACTTCCCGGGCAGCTTCGGCTCGTCGTACACGACGGTCATGAGCGATTCGACGAACAACCTGTTCGAGGCGGTCCAGGTCTACAAGGTCCAGGGCCAGAACCAGTACCTGATGATCGTCGAGGCGATCGGCGCGAACGGGCGCTACTTCCGCTCGTTCACGGCGAGCAGCCTGAGCGGTTCGTGGACGCCGCAGGCCGCCAGTGAAGGCAACCCCTTCGCGGGCAAGGCCAACAGCGGCGCGAGCTGGACCAACGACATCAGCCACGGTGACCTGGTCCGCAGCAACCCGGACCAGACCATGACCGTCGACCCCTGCAACCTGCAGCTGCTCTACCAGGGCAAGTCGCCCAGTGCGAGCGGTCCGTACGACCAGCTGCCGTGGCGGCCGGGCGTCCTCACGCTGCAGCGCTAGCCGTCTCGGGGGAGGAACCCCGCCAGGTTCCTCCCCCGAGTCACTACGCGATTCCCAGCAACGCGGCCTCGAGCGCGATCAGGATCTCCGCGGTCGCCTTCGGGTCGCCGAGCGAACGACCGGTGGCCGCCTCGATCCGGCGCAGGCGGTGGCGGACCGTGTTGGGGTGGCAGAACAAAGCCCCCGCCGCGGTCGATGCCGATCCCCCGCTGTCCCGCCACGCGGCCAGCGTCTCGAGGAGCATCTTGCTCTGCTCGGGTGGCAGGTCGAGGATCGGCCCGAGCACGGCCTGCCGGACGCGCTGCATCGCGTCGGGTGCGCTGACCGCCGCGACGGCCAGGGGAAAGTCGTCGAACATCGTGACGCGCGGGGTGCCGGCGACGGTGCTCGCCAACGCGATGCGCGCGAACCGCAGCGCGGCCGCTGTCTCGGTCAGGGCCACGTACGGCGGGCTGACGCCGATCCGGCTGCGGGCCGACTCCGTCAGGGTCGAGGTGAGCGGCTGCAGGTCGGCGTCGTTCTCGAAGCGCACGATCCCGATCTGGGCGTCCGGCAGCAGCCGCCAGGCCGAGCCGATGCGGCGGGCCCGCAAGCGGTTCTCGATGCCGGGCAACGCTTCCTGGGCCAGCTGCACCGATTCGGCCGCGACCACGACGAAAGGTCCGCGTTTGGGCAGGCGAAGCACGTCCGCCACGTCCCAGACGGACGTCTCGTGCAGCGGCCGTCCCTCCAGGAGGGCGCCGACCAGGGCCGAGCGCTCGCCCTCGTTGCGCAGCAGCAGCGTCATCGTCGCCTCGCGGTGCGCGGCGGCCATCTCCTCGGCGAAGGTGTCGTGGGCCGCCCAGAGGTCGGAGGCCGCGTCCACCAGCGCCTGCTCGGAGACCCGTTCCTGCGCCCGGGCGTGCAGCACGAGGCTGTGCCAGATCCGGCTGAACAGCACGCGGAACGCCGCCATGACGACCGAGAGCGGCACCCCCTGCTCGGCCCGCAGGGCACCGGTCGTCCGGGCGGCCGCGACATCGGCGTAGCTGTCCTCGCGCAACGACTTGAGGACGTACTCGAGGTTGCCGCGCACGGACCGCCGCAGGTCGTCGGCCGGCACGACGCTGTGCGTGACGTAGAACTCGACGCGCGCCTCGATGGCGGACGCGATTTCGTCCGCGAACTCGTCGATGGTGTCCAGCAGCCGGCCGGCGAGTGCCACGAGCTCCGGATCCGGCCCGCCCGTGGCCTCTCGTCGCGTCACCGGAGCAGCCTAATCCTCGTCCCGGCTCATCCGCCCGTGGCAGCCACGATGAGCTCGATCGTCTCGGCCGGCTTGCTGATCATCGCGACGTGCGAGGCGGTGACCTCCACCGTGTGCGCGCCGGCCCGCTTCGCCATGGCCCGCTCGGCTTCCGGCGGGATCGTGGCGTCGTCGGCCGCCACGAGGTACCAGCTCGGGATGGCCCGCCAGCCGGGCACCCCGGACGGAGCGGCCAGGCAGGACAGCGCGAACCCGCGCTGGGCGACGCCCATGAAGGCGGCGACGTCGGCGTCCAGGTCGGCGCAGAACAGCTCGTGGAAGTACGCCAGGTCGAGGTAGCCGTCGGCGTCGCCGTCGGGCGCACCCGGGTAGGGGCGCCGGACGAGCCGCTCACCCAGCTCGGTCTTCCCCCCGCCCAGCGCGATGGACTCGAGCAACGTCTCGCCCTCGTCCGGCGCGAACGCGGCGATGTAGACCAGCGCCCGCACGTTCGGGGCACCCGTGCTCGCGTTGGTGATGACGCAGCCGCCGTAGGAGTGGCCGACGAGCACGACGTCGCCCTCGAGCGTCGAGACGAAGTCCCGCAGGTAGCCGGCATCGGCGGCCACCCCACGCAGCGGGTTGGCCGGGGCGAGGACCTGGTACCCGCGTTGACGCAGGCCGTCGGCCACCGCCTGCCAGCCGGAAGCGTCGGCGAACGCGCCGTGGACCAGGACGACGGTGGGAAGTGCGGAAGCGGCCATGACCGGCCTCGTTTCTCTGCGGGGTGAAAGGGGGTGCCGCCTCACCGTGCAGCAAGGCACGCGCTCACGCGATGTTCCCGCTCACCCGGAACGTGCCCGCCCGTTGTCCGCACGCACAACCGGCCTAACCCAGCGTCCACTGCTGGTTGCTGCCGCCGTTGCAGGTCCACAGCTCGACCAGCGCGCCGTTCGCCGTGGACGCGCTCGTCACGTCCAGGCACAGACCGGACTGCCCGCCGGTGACCGTGCCGTTGGAGTTGACGGTCCACTGCTGGTTGGCCTGGCCGTTGCAGGACCAGGTCACCACCTTCGTCCCGGCGCCGGTCCCGTTGCCCGAGGCGTCCAGGCAGAACGTCTGCCCGCCGACGGTGGTCGTGAGCTGGTTCGACGACGTGCGGGTCCAGGTCTGGTTCGCCTGGCCACTGCAGCTGTAGATCTGCAGCTGGGTGCCCGGGGTCGTGGTGGAGCCCGGGACGTCGAGGCACTTGCCGGCGCCGACCGCGTACAGCGGTCCGGTGGTGGTGCCGCTACCGCCGCTGCCGTAGCCGGCCGCGGTGATGTTCGCCTGCACGGCGTTCTCGGTGGCGTCCGACGGGTAGCCGGACGTCATCACGCCTTCGTAGAAGGTGCCCGCCGAGCCGATGCTGTTGTCGCCGCCGGTGCCGAGGATGATCGCGCCTTCCTTGCGCATCGGGTTGTACCCCGACACGTTGGGGCGGGCACCGTCGTAGAAAGTGGAGAGGCCACCGGACTGCGCGTTGCCACCGCGGATCGCCCAGTGGTTGGACTCGCCCTTGATGATCGCGGTCAGGTAGCGGTGGCTGATGGTCGGGTCGTTGGCGTTGTACCGCTGGTTGATCCCGGAGAACAGGCCGTTTTCGAGGTCGGCCATGATCCACGGGCCGTTTCCGGCGCCGTAGCCCCAGACCTTGATGTTGCCGAAGTAGATGGCTTCCATGGTGCCGTTGCCGTTGTCGCGACTGTTGCGCTCGGCGTTGCCGTAGTCGAAGCAGCAGCCGCCGTTGTAGTGCGTGCCGTCGAAGATCGCGTACATGCCCTCCGGCTGGTCGCCGGTCGCCGTGCCGGTCGCGTTGTTGTTGCGGTAGCCGGTGCCGGGGGCCACGAACACGCCGTAGGCCTTCTGCCCGCCGACGGTGATCGGGGCGGCGGCCGCGTTCGCGAGGTTGTCGTACCCACCGGCCGCCGGGCCGGAGAACCCGCCGGGCGGGGCCTGCGTGAGGTGGTTGCCGCGGCCGGACTGGTCGTAGATGACGGTGATCAGGCACGTCGTGCCCGCGCAGAACGAATCCTGGGTCGCGGCGTTTGCGACGCCGCCCGCGCTCAGGACGCCGACGTCCCGCGTCGCGTTGTCGGAGGACCGCCGGACTTGGTACAGGGAACCGTTGTACGAGCCGTACAGTGCGCGGGTGGTGGAATGCGCGGCGACACACGGGGTGCCGCCCGCGGAGTAGAGGTCGCACGGCCCCTGCGTGGCGGCCTGCGCCGGCGCGGCCGGACCGGCCAGCACGCCCGCGGCCAGCGCCCCTGCCGCACCCACGATCCGAAGCAACCCTCTCCGTCGTGCGGTCATGAGCGAACTCCTTCGTCCGGTCGGGATGCGGCTAGCTTCGGGTCCACTTCTGGGCATCGCTGCCCGTGCAGGCCTGCAGGGTCACCAGTGCGCTGTTCCCGGTGCCGCTCGGGCCGAGGCAGAGTCCTGATTGGACACCCGTGATCGTGCCGTCGGTGTTGGCGTTCCACTGCTGGTTGGTGCCGCTCGTGCAGTCCCAGATGATCGCGCGGGTGCCCGCTGCCGTGCTCGCGCCCTCGGCGTCGAGGCACTTGGCGCCGTACACCTGGAGCTGCTTGCCGGAGGTGAGCGTCCACTGCTGGTTGCCGCCGCCGTTGCAGTCCCACAGCGTCACCTGGGTGCCGTTCGTCTGGGACACGTTGGGGACGTCGAGGCACCGGCTCGAGCCGGTGTTGCGTAGCACCGACGTCGACCCGCCGCCCGAGCCCGTCACGGCGAGGTTGTCGAACTGGGCGGGCTCCCCCTGGCTGGTCCCGATGCCGACCTGGCCGGCCGGGAACGTCGTGTCGGTGACGGTCCCGATCACCGTGCCGTCGACACTCGCGGTGATGGTGCTGCCGGAGAAGCCCAGCGACAGCTTGTGCCAGCTGTTGGTACCGAGCGCGGTCGTCGTGCCGCTGCGCAGGGTCGTGACCTGCTGGCTGGTGTTGTTGCGCAGGATCGACCACGCGCCGGTGTCGCTGACGCGCAGGTAGTAGGCGTTCACCGCGCCCTGGTTGCCGGTGTCCTGCGAACCGACCCGGCCGAGGAGCTGGACGTACCCGGACTTCTCCAGCAGCACGTCCGCGTTCACCGTGTAGGTGCTCCAGGCCACGTTGCCCAGCAACGCGTACGGATCGGTCGTCTTCTTCCAGGGGATCGCCTTCTGCGGCGCGGCCTGGCGCACGCAGGTGCCCGACCGCCCGGCGCCGCAGGAGGACGTCTCGAAGGCGCCCTCCATGTCCATCAGGTACTTGGCTTCCTTGCCCGTCGCGTACCCGTCGAAGTCGTCGCTGTAGGGCAGGTTCAGCGAACCCTGCGACGGGCTGCTCGCGGTGCCCTTGCCCTGCCCAGTGGTGGTCGTGACGGTGTACAGGTAGCCGGGTTGGACGGTCAGGGAGAAGGCACCTCCGGACGGGGTGATGTCGGTGGTGTGCGCGAAGAAGTCCGCGGGGTTGTTCGAGTTCAGGTTGGTCGCCCACACGTGCACCTGGCCGGTGGACAGCCCGCCGGTGACGTTCAGGTTCAGCGTCTGCGCCGAGGTGGCGTCCATCGTTTCGATGATCGTGCTGTAGTCGCTGGTGCTCGGGGACTTCAGCGAGACGTAGCTGCCGTTGGCGCGGTTCCCGCCGAGGTACCCGCTGGACGCGTCGAGGTACTTCCAGCCGGGCGCGGTGAACTGCGTGGTGTGCGCCAGCGCCCAGGCGTCCTTGCCGACCGAGTAGTAGCCCGACCACGGCTGGTTGGCCAGCACCAGGCCCACCGTCGGCCACGGGATGTTCGGCGTGGTCGCGGCGATGAGGTCCCAGTTGAGGTACGCGGTCATCTTGCCGTCGAGGTAGACGCGGTTGATGCCGCGAGCCAGCGGCTTGGCGCCGTCGTTGTAGTCCTGGGAGCCGTTCTCGCTGGACCACAGCGTCTTGCCGGTGTTGGTGACGCTGGCCGGGACCGTGCAGGACGTCTGCGCGCTGAGGTAGCCGCACGTGTAGTGGGCGCTGAGCACGTCGGTCGCGTTGCGGTAGGCCGTGTTGGTCGAGACGGCGCTCGCGGGTCCCCAGTCCCCCGGCCACGAGTCACCGGAGATGACCTTGACGGCGCTGTATCCGTTGGCGTTGAGCGCGTTGCGGAGGGTGACGGTCCAGTCGGCGCTCCACTGCTTCTCGTTCTGGACGCTCGTGAGGTAGTCGATCGTCAGGCCGTGCTGCTTGGCGCACCCGAGCCACGAAAGGTAGTAACCGGTCAGGTCGTCGGAGAAGAACGTGCCGTTGCCGATCCAGCCCGGCGCGCCCCAGGGCAGGCCCACGAGCTTGATGCCGGGGTTGCGCGCCTTGGCCTGCTCCATGATCCACCACTCGTACCCGCGGTTGCAGTCGAGATCACCGCGGAAGTGCGCGTGGCTGGGCTCCGCGCCGCTGGTGGAGTTGGTGTCCCCGCCCATCTCCACCTTGAGGATCTGCAGCGCGGCGCCGTAACCCGGCTTGAAGAGGTAGTCGAGGATCTGGCCGCGCCGGGGCTCGGGGTAGTCGATCAGCAGGCGGCTGTTGCCCCCGCCGCCGCTGACCGCGCCGACGCCGTCGAACGTACGGCCGGCCGATCCGCCGTTGATGGTGATCGAGGTGGCGGCCTCGGCCGGCGCAGCCGCGGCCACCACACCGCCGGCCAGGACGACGACGGCGACCAGCGAGGCTCGCACCCTCCGGAACAGGGTTGGCATGGCAGTGCTCGCTTCCGACGAAGGGGTCAGACGGCTGTGACGGTCCACTGGTTGTTGGTGCTGCTGTTCGGCGCCCACAGGACCACCGGGGAGCCGGCCGTGGTGGTGCCCGCGCCGTCGAGTGCGGTGCCGGTGCCCCGGTTGACGATCTGGTAGCGCCCGTTCCCGAGCCCGGTCAGCCGCCACTGCTGGTTGTCGCTCCCGGTCCAAGACGTCTGCACGGCGTTGACGCCGTTGCCCGTCCGGCCGCCGCTGTCGGCGACCATGCCGTTGGTGCGGTTGACGATCCGGTAGTAGCCGCTGCCCAGGTCGACGAGTTGCCACTGCAGGTTGGCCGAACCGTCGTAGGACCACTGCTTGAGCACCGACCCGGCCCCGACGGTCCCGCCGCTGTCGAGCACAAGACCGGTGGTGACGTTCGCGATCCGCACCCAGCTCGTCGGGACCGGGCCGGAGCCCAGGGCCGGGATCTGGCCGGAGAACGTCAGCTTGACCACGTACGCCGGGGCGCTGAACGGCGCCGACGGCAGCCGGACGTGCAGCCCGGAGCCGTCCTGGGTGCGGTCGGGCAGGTCGGTGTACGACCCGGCGGTGGCGCCGAGCAGCTCCACGGACTTCAGCGAGCCGAGGGTGATCCGGCCCGACCCGAGCGTCCCGATGTCCAGCGTGCTGCCCGGCCAGCCCAGGACCGTGGCGTACAGGACGGTGTTGTCCTTGCTGCGGGTGAACCGGATGTCGCGGTTGGTCCCCTCGCGCGGCGTCGTGAAGGAGCCGCCACCCATCTGCGTCGGGCCTTCGCCGAAGGACGACCAGGCGCGGGTCGCGTAGATGGATTCCCCGAAGCGGGCGAGGTAGTCGCCGATGCCGAGCAGGATCGTCCGCTGTCCCGAAGGGATGGTGCCGTCGGCCATCGGCGCGATGTTCAGCAGCATGGTGCCGTTCTTGCTGACGCGGTCGATCAGCGAGTGCAGCATCGCCTTCATCGAGTAGTAGCCGATGCCGGTCGTGTAGCACCAGCTGGAGCTGGAGATGCTGTCGTCGGTCAGCCAGTACGGGTTCTGGATGTCTCCCGGTCCGCCGCGTTCGAAGTCGAAGACCTCGCCTCGGTTGTCGAAGCCGTCTTTGTAGGTCGCGACGACGTCCTTGTTCCACGCGACGGCCTTGTTGTAGTAGTACGAAAGGAAGTTCAGCCGCCGGGACTCGTCGACGCGGGGCAGGTTGAAGTCCTGCCAGAGCAGATCCGGCTGGTAGCCGTCAATGACTTCGGCCAGCTTGTCATACCAGAGCTGGTTCTCCGCCGTCGAGCCCAGCTGGCCGTACAGCTTGCGCAGGCTGGAGTCCGACTGCGTCGGCACGTGGTCGTAGTAGCCGGTGAAGTGGTAGGCGTGGTGCAGCGACACCATGAACTTGAGGCCCCGGGCGCGGATCGCGTCGGCGTGCAGCCGCACCAGGTCCAGCCGCGGCCCCTTGGCGACCGAGTTCCATTCGTTGACGGCGCTGTTCCACATCGAGAAGCCGTCGTGGTGCTCGGCGACGGGCCCGGCGAACTTCGCGCCGGCGTCGGCGAACAGCTGCGCCCACTCCGCCGGGTCGAAGGCCCCGCCCGCGGACTTGAGCTTCGGCGCGAACTGCACCCAGTTGCCCGCTTTGTCCCGGGCTCCGTTGACGAAGTTGTGGTATGGCCACGCCGACGGATCGCCGTACACGGCCTGGTGGTGGTTGTTCTCCGCCGAGCCCCCGACGTACATGTTCCGCGGGTACCACTCGTTGCCGAACGCGGGGACGCTGAAGACGCCCCAGTGGAAGTAGATGCCGAACTTGGCGTCCTGGAACCACTCCGCCGCGGGCGGGTGCTGGTCGACCGACGACCAGGTGGGGGTGTAGCTGCCCGGCCCGGCGGTGGCCGAGGCGACTCCGCCGCGCAGGAGACCGGCCGTCGCCGCGCCGCTCACCGTGATCAGACCCAGCATCGAGCGACGGCTGAACTCGGGCATGGCGGAAAGCCTCCTCGGCTCCGAAAGCGAGTTAGCGCTAACACACTCTGTCTAGGCTCAGGGGATGCCGGCGGTCAAGACTCACGAGTGGTAAACCTTTGCAGTGCGGCGAAATCGCAGCGTGCACCGCCCGGCCGAGGTGTAACTTTCACGCTTCGCCACGAATTCTTGTGAGCGTGAACATCACCGTGCCACACTGCTTCTCGCCTGGCCTCGGAGCGCGAGCAACGGTGACCACAACCGAAGGAGCACCCGTGAAAGCCGCTTCGACGACCGTCCGACGCCGGCGCACCCTCACCCTGGTCGTCGCGCTGCTGTGCGCGCTTGGCGTGGTCCCGGCCGTCGCCAGGGCCGACAACCCGATCGTCCAGACCATCTACACCGCCGACCCCGCGCCGCTGGTGTACAACGGCCGCGTCTACCTCTACACCGGGCACGACGAAGACGGCTCGACGTACTTCACCATGAAGGAATGGCGGGTGTGGTCGTCGGCGGACATGGTCAACTGGACCGACCACGGGTCGCCCTTGAACCTCGCCAGCTTCACGTGGGCGAGCGCCAACGCCTGGGCGGGCCAGACCGTCTACCGCAACGGCAAGTTCTACTGGTACGTCCCGATGACGGTCCGGGCGACCGGCGCGATGGCCATCGGCGTGGCGGTGTCGACCAGCCCGACCGGGCCGTTCAGCGACGCGCTCGGGCACCCGCTCGTCGGCAACGGCGAGATCGACCCCACGGTGTTCGTCGACGACGACGGGCAGGCCTACCTGTACTGGGGAAACCCGCACCTGTGGTACGTCAAGCTCAACGCCGACATGATCTCCTACTCGAGCGGACCGACCCAGATCCCGCTCACCACCGCCGGGTTCGGCACGCGCACGGGGAACACGAGCCGGCCGACGCTGTTCGAGGAAGGACCGTGGGTCTACAAGCGCAACGGCTTGTACTACAACGTGTTCGCGGCGAAGTGCTGCTCGGAGTTCATCGGCTACTCGACCGCGCCCGGCCCCACCGGGCCGTGGACCTACCGCGGGACGGTCATGCCCACCCAGGGCTCCAGCTTCACCAACCACCCGGGTGTGATCGACTTCAACGGGAACTCATACTTCTTCTACCACAACGGCGCTTTGGCGGGCGGCGGTGGCTACACGCGCTCGGTCGCCGTGGAGAAGTTCACCTACAACTCCGACGGCACGATCCCGACCATCAATATGACTTCAACGGGCGCGCCGCAGGTGGGCACGCTCAACCCGTACACGCGGCAGGAAGCGGAGACGATCGCCGGGGAGTCCGGCGTCGAGACCGAGCCGTCCGCTGAGGGTGGGATGAACGTCGGCTACCTCGAGAACGGTGACTGGATCAAGGTCAAGGGCGCCGCGTTCGGGTCGGGTGCGCGGTCCTTCACCGCGCGAGTCGCCTCCGCGGCCGCCGGTGGCCGCATCGAAGTCCGGCTGGACAGCACCGGGGGCACGCTGGCGGGCACCTGCACCGTTCCCGCGACGGGCGGCTGGCAGACCTGGACGAGTGTGTCCTGCCCGGTGACCGGGGCGACCGGGACGCACGACCTGTACCTGCGGTTCACCGGGGGCAGCGGCTACCTGTTCAACGTCAACTGGTGGCAGTTCGCCGCCTGACCTCGCCACCTCCACTCACGGAAAGGGGCGACGATGCCCGTTCGACTGCGCCACCTGCTCACCGCCGCGGCCACCGCGCTGGCCGTGGCACCAGCCGCCGTGGCCGCGCCCGGCAGTCCGGCGCTCACCCCGCCACTGGGGTGGAACAGCTGGAACAGCTTCGGCTGCGGCGTCACCGAGACCGCCATCCGCCAGGCGGCCGACGCGATGGTCTCGTCCGGGATGAAGGACGCGGGCTACCAGTACGTCGTCGTCGACGACTGCTGGTTCGACCCGCAACGCGACTCCCAGGGCGCCCTGCGCGCCAGCTCGTCGAAGTTCCCCAGCGGCATGAAGGCGCTGGGCGACTACATCCACGGCCGGGGCCTGAAGTTCGGCCTCTACCAGGTGCCGACCGACCGCACCTGCGCCCAGCGGACCGGCACCTACCCCGGTTCCACCGGCAGCGCGGGGCACGAGGTCCAGGACGCCGCGACGTTCGCGTCCTGGGGCGTCGACTACCTGAAGTACGACTGGTGCTCCCCCGCCGGCACGCGCGACGAGCAGGTGGCCCGGTTCACGGTGATGCGCGACGCGGTGCGGGCCACCGGGCGCCCGATCGTCTACAGCATCAACCCCAACAGTTACCACGCCATCACCGGCGACAAGTACGACTGGGGCCAGGTCGCGGACCTCTGGCGCACCACCGAAGACCTGCTGGACATCTGGCAGAACGGAAACACGAACAGCTACCCGATGGGGGTCGGCAACGTCCTCGACGTCACGGCTCCGCTGGCCGCCCAGGCCGGCCCGGGGCACTGGAACGACCCGGACATGCTCGTGGTCGGCCGGCCCGGGCTGTCGCTGACCGAGTCCCGCGCCCACTTCGCCCTGTGGGCGCTGATGGCCGCGCCGTTGATGGCGGGCAACGACATCCGCACGATGTCGGCCGACATCAGCGCGGTGCTGCGGAACCCGCGGCTGCTGGCGATCGACCAGGACCGGCTCGGCGCCGGGGGCCGCCGGGTGCGCGACGACGGCAACGTCGAGGTCTTCGCCAAGCCGCTGGCCGACGGGTCGGTCGCGGTCGGGCTGCTCAACCGCGGGAGCGCCACGACCACCGTGAGCACGACCGCCGCGCAGATCGGGCTCTCCGGCACGGCGTTCACGCTGACCGATCTGTGGACCGGCGCGACTTCGACGACCGGCGGGGCGATCAGCGCGAGCGTCCCCGCTCACGGGGTCGCGGCTTACCGGGTGTCCGGCGGTGCTCCTTTCGCTGCAACGACCTCACGGCTGCGCGGCGCGGGTTCCGGCCGATGCCTCGACGTCGACAACGCCTCGACGGCCGCAGGCGCGGGCACGCTGATCTGGGACTGCCAGACCGCGGCGAACCAGCTGTGGACCAGTTGGGAGAACGGCGAGATCCGCGTGTTCGGCGACAAGTGCCTCGACGCCGACCACCAGGGCACCACCAACGGCACCCGGGTGATCAGCTGGCCGTGCAGCGGGCAGGACAACCAGAAATGGACGCTCGGCACGGACGGCTCGATCCGCAACGTCCACTCCGGACTGTGCCTGGACGCCGAAGGCGCGGCCACCGCCAACGGGACCCACGCGATCCTGTGGTCCTGCAACGGACAGCCGAACCAGCGCTGGGCCCGCGCTTGAAAGGAGTTCGACGACGGCCGGACTGAAACGACCCTCGTCAGTGTTCTGCTGCTCGCCGTCACCGGGACCACCACCCCACCAGCGGCGGCCGCGTCCCTGGTTGAGGTGAGCGACTTCGGCACCGATCCGGGGAACATCACCCTCACAACAACGGCAGCACGGCGACCGACGGCTACAACGCGGTGCTCGCCCCAGCAGAACCGAACGCCCGAGCCGGTCCCTGGCGGCTCGGGCGTCCGGTTCTCCCCGGAATGAAGCTCAGCGATATCCGGCAGCGACGACGTTGGCCTGCACCGCGTTCTCGACCGCATCGGACGGATAACCTGCGACCATCGCCCCTTCGTAGAACGTCCCGGCGCTCAGGTTCGCCCCACCGCCGGGCTTGCAGCAGTCGCCGCCGCTGCCCAGGACGATCGCTCCCTGCTTCTTCATCGGGCTGTACCCGCTCGGGAGACCGCCGTCCCACAGCGTCGTGAGGCCGCCGGACTGGGCGTCGCTGCCCTTGATCGCGAAGCGGGACGTCCCGTTGTTCTTCAGCACCGCCGTGACGAACTTGCTGGTGAACGCGCGCTGGTTCGGGTTCCACGTCTGGCTGCCGCCGGGGTACAGCCCCCATTCGAGGTCGGCCTGCACCCACGGGCCGGTGCCGGAACACCCGCCGAACCAGCACTGCTTGCCGAAGTTGAGCGCGTCCATCGCGCCGGCCGCGTCGGCCTTCCGGGTCGTCTCGCTGTTGCCGTAGTCGAAGCAGCAACCACTGTTGACGTGCGTCCCGCTCGTCACCATGTACATGCCCTCGGGCGCGCTGCCGGTCGGCACGCCGGTCAGGTGACCGTCGCGCCAGTAGCTGTTGCCCGGGTTGATGTACAGCGAATACGCCTTCCGGCCGCCGACCGTGAGCGACTCCGTCGTCGCCTTCGCCGGACTGCTCTGGCTGGACCCGGGCACCACGCTCGACCCCTGGTACCACAGGTCGTTCCCGCGCCCGGACTGGTCGTAGACCACCGTGATGACGCAGGAAGTGCCGGCGCAGAAGGAATCCGCGACCCCCGCATCCGTGGCGATGTTCCGGGTGGTGTTGTCGGACGCGCGCCGGACCTGGTACAGGTTCCCGGTGTAGGACCCGTACAACGCGCGCACCGTGCTGTGCGCGGCGATGCACGGCGTGCCGCCCGAGGCGTAGATGTCGCACGGGCCTGTGCCGGACGGCTGAGTCCCGGTGCTCCACCGCTGGTTGCTCTGACCGTGGCAGGTCCACAGGATGACCGCGGTGCCGTTGGCCGTCCCGGCCCCGTTCACGTCCAGGCACAGCCCGGACTGGACCCCGGTGATCGTCCCGTCGGAGTTCTGCCGCCACTGCTGGTTCGCCCCGCCGGTGCAGGACCAGATGATCACCGCCGTCCCGGGCGCGGTCTGGTTGCCGTAGGCGTCCACGCACCGCGTCCCGCTCAGCGCCCGCAGTTCCCCGGCCGAGCCGAACTCGAAGGCCTGGCTCGCCTGGCCGGAGCAGTCCCGGATCTCCAGCGCCGTCCCCGGGGTGTCGGCGCCGCCCGTCACGGTCAGGCACCGCCCCGACGCCGCGCTCGTGAGCGACGTCGACGCCGCGGCCGCGGGTACCGCACCGGCCAGCGCGGCCGCCAGCAGCACCGCCAGGACCAGGACGGCCCGCACCGGGTTGACTCGAGTGGTCACGAATCCTCCTTCGGGCGCCGCGGCGCCGTTGTTAGCGCTAACACCATAAGGATCAGTCAGCCCGATATGCGGGCGACGAGCTCGGTGTCCAGCACCGCGCAGCGGGGCCCGGCGGAGCCGCCGAGCATCGCGAGCAGCTCACCCGTCATCCGCGCCCCCATCTCTTCGATCGGCTGGCGGACGGTGGTGAGCGGCGGATCCGTGCGACGGCCGATCGGCAGGTCGTCGAACCCGATGACGGCCACGTCCCCGGGTACCCGGCGGCCCGCCCGGCGCAGGGCCCGCATCGCGCCGACCGCCATCATGTCGGAGGCGGCGAAGATGGCGTCGACGTTCGGCCGCCGGTCCAGCAGCCGGGCGGTGGCGTGCTCGCCGGAGGCCTGGCCGAAGTCTCCGAACACCACCAGCCCCCGGTCGCCGTGGCCCGCGCCCGCCACCGCCTGCCGGTAGCCGAGCAGCCGGTCCACCCCCGCGGTCATGTCCTGAGGTCCGGCGATGGTCGCCACCGTGCGCCGGCCCGCGTCGAGGAACCGCTGGGTGGCCCGCTGGGCACCGCCGCGGTTGTCCACGTCGACGTAGGAGGAGCGGCCGGGTTCCCGCGCGCAGACCGGGCGGCCGCCGAAGACCACCGGGATGCCGAGCCAGCCCAGGTCGAGCGGACGGCGGCCGTGCATCCCGACGACGAGGGCGCCGTCGACGTGGCCGCCGTCGAGGTAGCGCACCACCGGGGCCTGGTAGTTCTCCGTCGCGGGCACGGTGAGCAGGACGAGCTGCAGGCCCGCCTCGGTCAGCTCCCGCCCGGCACCGGTGGAGATGCGGGCGAAGTAGGGGTCGGCGAACAGCCGCAGCACCTCCTCGCACACGACCAGCGCGACCGACCCGGTGCGCCCCGCCGTCGCCCGCGCGGCTCTCTGCCGGGCGTAGCCGAGAGCCGACATCGCGGACTCGACCTGGTTGCGGGTTTTCGGCCGGACCCGGGGGAAGCCGTTGAGCACGCGGGACGCGGTGGCGGTCGACACCCCGGCCGCCCGGGCGACGTCGGCCAGGGTCGGACGGAGTTCGGGTGACTCGGCGATGGACACGTTTCGCTCTCCCAAGACGTCGTTGTCTTTTGTGGGCTCGCTCGAGGATATCGCCCGGATCCGGGTACCTCAGGCGCGCTGGAGCCGGAACCGCTGGTTGGCGCCGCCGGTGGCCGTCCACTGCGAGACCCGCGCGCCGTCGGTGGCCGAGGCTCCCCAGACGTCCATCGTCAAGCCGCTCAGCCGGTTCACCAGGCCGACGACGCCGCTGCCCAGGTCGGTCACCCGCCACTGCTGGGCGGCGGTGCCCGTGTCGGCCTGCTGGCTGATGTCCGCGCCGGTGGCCGAGCCGGCGACCTGCAGCACCAGGCCGCTGTGCCGGGCCCGGACGCGGTAGTAGCCGTCGCCGGAGTCGAGGAAGTCGAACTGCTGGTTCTGCCCGCCGGTGGCCGTCCACTGCTGCAGCAGTGCGCCGGCCGCGGTGGAGACGCCGCTGATGTCCAGGGCCTTGCCGCTGTGCTCGGCCACCAGGGCGTAGTTCACGCCGACCTGCACCGGCGTCCCGGACGGCGGGGTCGACGAGCCGAACTGCGTGACGAACTTCCACACCTCACCCGACGTCCAGGTCTGCCAGCCGCTGCAGGTGCAGCCGTCACGCGGGCCGGGGTCGTGACCACCGTCGAACGCGGCCCAGACCACCGGGTACCCGGTCCGGCAGCCGGAGTAGGCGGTGACGACGTGCGTCCGGCTGCCGCTCGACGGCTCCGGCGGATTCTGCGCCGTACACCCGTTGTTGCGGACGAACTGGTCGCGCAGCGATCGTCCGGACGCGATGGGCAGGACGGTGTCGCCGATGCCGTGCATGCCGATGTAGGCGACGGGCTGGGTGCCGCCGCCGCACCCGCTGAGGTTCGCCCCGGAGTAGACGGCGACCGCGCGGAAGACAGTGGGCCGAGCGCAGGCGAGCGCGTAACTCATGGCGCCGCCGTAGCTGAACCCGCCCGCGAAGACCTGCGAGGTGTCGACGCAGAGCGCTGACTCGAGCTGCTTCAGCAGGTCGTCGATGAAGGTGACGTCCTGGCCGCCGGGGTTGGCCCAGCCGTTGCCGTTGCCCTGGGGCGCCACGAAGATCGTGCCGTTGCCGGCGCTGTCGGCCAGCCGCCGGAGCCCGTAGTAGGACCAGTTGTAGCCGTCGGTCCCGCCCGAGTCGACGTCGTTGGCCGTGCCGCCGTACCAATGCAGCCCGACGAACAGCCGGTAGGGGTGGGAGGTGTCGTAGTTCGCGGGGACACGCAGGATGTAGCTGCGGTTCTGGCCGCCGCTGGAAATCGTGTGGCTGCCGCTCGCCAGCCCGGGCGCGCTTCCGCAACCCGCCGTTCCCGCCGCGGCCGCCGCCGTCTCGCCGGAAGCGGGGCCGGTCCCGGCCATCGCCACCAGCGCCCCGATCGCGAAGGACGTGAGCAGGCTTCCGAACTTCATCATCGCGCGGCTCCCTCTGGTCGTCGAACCGGCTGAAGTCAAGATAGAAGTCGACGACGGCGAAGGTCAATGCGCCATGAAACTTACTCTCCCGCAACGGATCGCACCGGCTCGCACGGTCCACAAAGGAGTGAGCACGGGCGTGCTCACCGGGTGAAGAGGCGCCGCTGGATCTCGCGCCGGTAGTCCTCCAGGGTGTTGTCGAGGTGGACCGCGGCCGCCCGGGCCGCCTCCTCCGGGTCGCCGTCGCGGATCGCCCGGTAGATCGCCGCGTGCTCCTCGATCGCGTCCGCGGCGTGCCCGCCGACCGCGCCGGACATCCCGATGATGTTCGTCTGGCGTTGCAGGCGGCGGGCTTCGCGCACGGCCGCGACGAGGAACTGGTTGTGGGACGCGGTCGCGATGCACAGGTGGAAGTCGTCGTCGCCGCGGTCGAACAGCGCGCTCTGCCCGGTCAGGTGGCCCTGCCGGCAGGTCTCGGCGGCGGTCTCGATCGCGCGCAATTCGGCCGGGGTGGCGTTCGCCGCCGCCAGCTGGCCGGCCGCGGTTTCCTGGACCCGGCGGAACTCGAAGAGCATGTAGACGTGGTCGAGGTCGGCGGGCAGGAAGAAGCCGCCCCAGCGGGAAGCGCCGAGCATGCCCTCGTCGTCGGAGACATACAGCCCACGTCCCTTGTGCGCGCGTACCCGGCCGATCGCCGAGAGGATCTTGACGGCCTCCCGCACCACGGTCCGGCTGGTTCCCATCCGCGCCGCCAGCACGACCTCCGTCGGCATCCGGTCGCCGGGCCGCAGGTCCAGCTCGGCGATCAGGTGCAGGATCTGCTCGGCCACCACTTCGTAGCCGGGCCGGTACGGCGCGGGCGGTGCGGCTTCCTCGTCACGGGTCACCCGATGAGTATGACTCAGTGGGCATCGGCCAGTGACGATACCTCGCGGCCCGGCGGTCCGGTCAACAGCATCGCGGCACGGAATGAAACTTACATGCGTTCCCCCAGGTGAAATATCGAACGGCGCCGCTGCGTCCGTTCGCCTCTTGACGCCGACCCGATCTTGGCCTCGTATGAGTCGTACACATCCTTCCCCGGTTGTCTGGTCCACTGTGGACTCCCGGGCGCCCGAGGTCCCCGTTCCCGGAGAGGTACCCGCCATGCCGCCGCGCACCGGATCCGTGGCCGCCGCGCTCGTCACCGCCCTCGTGGTGAGCGCGGTGGCCGCGCCGCCCGCCCACGCCGCGACCGTCACCATCGCCGTGGCGCCCACCGGCGACGACGCCAACCCCGGCACGCCCGAGCAGCCGGTCGCCACCCCGGCCAAGGCCCAGCAGCTGGCCCGCGCCCAATCGGCCGCCAGCGACGTCGTCGTGCGGCTCACCGGCGGGACCTACCGGCTGTCCGCCCCGCTGACGTTCACCAGCGCCGACTCCGGCCAGAACGGCCACACCGTCTCCTGGCAGGCCGCGTCCGGCCAGACACCGATCCTGTCCGGCGGCACGCAGGTCACCGGCTGGGCGGTGCAGGACGCGAGCCAGAACATCTGGGCGGCGTCCGTGCCCCAGGGCGCCGACTCCCGGCAGCTGTTCGTGGACGGGGCCTTGGCGCCACGCGCGTCGATCCCGATCTCGCGCAGCGACGTGCAGATCACGACGTCCGGGATGACCATCGTCAACTCCGCGCTGAACTACCTCGCGACGCTGCCGCAGCAGAACCGGATCGAGGTGGAGAGCCAGAACTCCTTCACCGACCGCTACTCCCCCGTCGACCACGTCAGCGGCACGTCGATCGTCATGCAGCAACCGGCGTGGAACAACAACAACTGGGGCTACGACACCCTCGCCAAGCCCTTCGGCGGCGGCCAGCTGTTCCTCGAGAACTCGTACTCGTTCCTGAAGAACACCGGCCAGTGGTACCTGGACCCGCAGGCCGGGAAGCTCTACTACAAAGCACCGAGTGGCTGGGCGCCCGGCAGCCACGACGTCGAGCTGCCGCGGCTGACGTCACTGCTGCGGATCAGCGGCAGCTACGACAACCCGGTGCGCGGCCTCAGCTTCAGCGGTCTGCACTTCGAGCACACGACCTGGCTCACGCCGGGGACGTCGGTCGGCTACGCGAACCAGCAGAGCGGCACGTTCCTCCCGGCCGCGGTGTCGATGCCGGGTGACTTCCTGAGCTCGTGCCAGTCGGGCTGCCCGCTGTTCGAGGGCGCCCGCAACGGCTGGGCGCAGGCGCCGGCCGCCGTCCAGGTCTCGGCCGCCACCGGGATCACGTTCAGCGGCAACACCTTCACCCACCTCGGCCAGGTCGCGCTGGGCATCGGCAACGACGCGAACGCCCACGCGTCCGGGGTCGGCCTCGGCGCGTCGTCGATCACCGTGGACCGCAACACCTTCACCGAGGACTCAGGCGCGGGCGTCGTCGTCGGCGGTGTACGGCCGGACGCCCACCACCCGTCGAACCCGGCCATGACCAACCGCGACATCACGCTGTCGAACAACACCGTGAGCCGGGTCGCCCTCGACTACCGGGAGATGGCCGGCATCCTGTCGACCTACGTCACCCACGCGGTGATCACGCACAACGACGTGGCGAACCTGACCTACGACGGCATCGACGTCGGCTGGGGCTGGGGCGCGAACGACCCGGGTGGCAGCCAGGACTACCGCAACCGCGGCCTCTACAACTACCAACCCGTGTACTCCACCGCGACGACGTTGCGGGACACCGTCGTCAGCTACAACCGGGTGCACGGCACGAAGAAGCTCATGCACGACGGCGGCAGCATCTACAACCTCTCCGCCAACCCGGGCAGCTCCATCGACCACAACCACGTGTACGACAACAACCGCACGGTCGGCCTGTACCTGGACGAGGGCTCCCGCTACGTTTCCCTGTCGGCCAACGTGATCCAGGACTCCGGGGTCTGGGCCTTCACCAACGCGAGCGGCACCAACAACACCAACGACAGCACCTTCAGCGGCAACTGGTACAACGGCGGCGCGACGAACGTGGCCACCGGTTCGCCGCACAACAACGTCCTCAGCGGGAACGTCCAGGTGAGCGGCACCAACTGGCCCTCGGGCGCCCAGCAGGTCATCGCCGCCGTGGGCCCGGCCGGCACGGGGTCGGCCGCGAGCCCGGTGCGCGCGGCCGGCGCGGGCAGGTGCCTGGACGTCAACGGCGTCAGCACCACCCCCGGCGCCCAGGTGCAGATCTGGGACTGCACCGGCGGCACCAACCAGTCCTGGACCCGTACGAGCGCGGGAGAACTGACCGTCTACAGCGGCGACAGCACCCGGTGCCTGGACGCGTCCGGGCAGGGCACCACCCCGGGCACCAAGGTCGTCATCTGGACCTGCAACGGCGGGGCGAACCAGCGCTGGCAGGTCACCTCGGCCGGCGCCGTCACCGGTGTCCAATCCGGACTGTGCCTGGACGTGACCGGCAGCGGCACGGCCAACGGCACGCCCGTCCGGCTCTGGACGTGCACCGGGCAAGCCAACCAGCAGTGGACCTTCGGCTGAACGATCGAGGAGAGCCATGAGAATCCGACTCGTCGCGGCCGCGACGGCCCTGTTCCTGAGCGCGTTCCTCCCGGGCACCCCGGCGGCCGCGGATTCCAACGGCGGGGTCCGGGTCATGCCGCTGGGCGACTCCATCACCGAAGGAACGCAGGTGCCCGGCGGGTACCGGATCGGGCTGTGGCAACGCCTGAGCGCGGGCGGCTACCAGGTCGACTTCACCGGCTCGCAGTACAACGGCCCCGCCGCCCTCGGCGACCACGACCACGAGGGCCATCCGGGCTGGCGCATCGACCAGATCGACGCGAACGTCGTCACCTGGCTGCGGAACACCGGCTCCCACACGGTCCTGCTGCACATCGGCACCAACGACGTCCTGCAGAACTACGACGTCGGCCGCGCGCCCGCCCGGCTGTCCGGCCTGATCGACCACATCACCGCGACCGCACCGGACGCCGAGGTCTTCGTCGCGACGATCATCCCGCTCGCCAACGCCGGGCAGGAGTCCGCGGTCCGCACGTTCAACTCCGCGATCCCCGGCATCGTGACGAGCAACCAGAACGCCGGCAAGCACGTACACCTGGTCGACATGCACTCCGCGGTGACCACCGGCGACCTGATCGACGGCATCCACCCCACGGCCACCGGGTACGACAAGATGGCCGCCACCTGGTTCGGCGCGCTGCAGTCGGTGTCCGGGAGCATCGGCACGCCGGGGACGTCCACGGCGCGGCAGATCGTCGGCGCGCAGTCGGGCCGGTGCGTCGACGCCGCGAGCGCCGCCAACGGCACCCAGGTGCGGCTGCAGGACTGCGGCGGGCAGGCCGGCCAGGCGTGGACCCGGGCCGGCCAGACGCTGACCGTCGGCGGGACCAAGTGCCTCGACGCCTCCGGCCACGGCACGGCCAACGGCACCCCGGTGATCGTCTGGGACTGCCACGGCCAGGCCAACCAGCAGTGGACGGTCAACGCCGACGGCACGATCACCGGCGTCCAGTCGGGTCTTTGCCTCGACGCGTACGGGCAGGGCACCGCCAACGGAACCCAGCTGATCCTCTGGGCCTGCGGCGGGCAGGCGAACCAGCGGTGGACGCTGCGTTAGAACCGCCATGGCGCGCAGGTTCCGGCGGCGCCGGGTGGTCGCAGGCGCCGGTCACCGGGCCGGGGGCCGGCACGCTCAGCCGAAGACGCGCCGCTGGATC
Organism: Amycolatopsis ponsaeliensis; assembly: GCF_030182635.1. Taxonomy (NCBI): domain Bacteria; kingdom Bacillati; phylum Actinomycetota; class Actinomycetes; order Pseudonocardiales; family Pseudonocardiaceae; genus Amycolatopsis; species Amycolatopsis ponsaeliensis. Next base: position 43,317 of record NZ_JAPZLD010000026.1, on the reverse strand, counting down.
TCGCGGCGGTAGTCCTCGAGGGTGTTGTCCAGGTGGACCGCCGCGGCCTGCGCCGCCGCTTCCGGGTCGCCGTCGCGGATCGCCTGGTAGATCGCCGCGTGCTCCTCGACCGCCTCCGCCGCGTGGCCGCCGACCGTGCCGTGCAGGCCGATCGTGCTGGACTGGTGCTGCAGCCGCCGCACCTCGCGCACCGCGGCCAGGAGGAACTGGTTGTGGGACGCGGCCGCGATGCCGAGGTGGAACTCGTCGTCCCCGCGGTCGAACAACGCGGCCTCGCCGGTCAGGTGGCCCTGGCGGCAGGTTTCCGCCGCCGCCTCGATCGACCGCAGCTCGCCCGGCGTGGCCCGGGTCGCCGCCAGCCGCCCGGCGGTCATCTCCTGGACCCGGCGGAACTCGAACAGCATGTAGATGTGCTCGAGGTCGGTCGGCAGGAACCGGCTGCCCCAGTGCGCCGAGCCGAGCATCCCCTCGTCGTCGGCGACGTACAGGCCCCGCCCCTTCTGCGCGCGCACCCTCCCGATCGCCGAGAGGATCTTCACCGCCTCGCGCACCATCGTGCGTGAGCTGCCCAGCCGGCCCGCCAGCTCGTTCTCGGTGGGCATGCGGTCGCCCGGCCGCAGCCGCAGCTCGGCGATGAGCCGGAGGATCTGCTCGGCGACGAGCTCGTAGCCGGGCCGGTACGACGTCGGCGACCGGGTCTCCGGCGGGTCGCCACCGGCGGGACCGGGTTCGATCGATGCGGGCACGCCGTCTCGCCTCCTCCGCCTCGTCGTGAGCATGAAGCATACATTTGGATCGACGTTCCGAAAATGAGTAGTACACATTTTCCTCTCTTCACCCTCTTGACTACGGACATCGGAGGCACTGTCATAGACGCCACGCCCAGCAACGCGAGATGTGTCGGACACATAGCCGAAGGCCGTTGCCTGATCAGGTAGACCTGCGGGCACCACGATGGAGTGGAGTAGCTCATGACAGCCCCAGCCCCCGGAGCCGGAAGATCAGCCCCGCGCCGCCGACGGTCCGCCGGACTGGTGCTCGGCGTCGCGGCCGTCCTCGCCGCGGTCACGGCGTGCGGGAACGGCGGCAGCGGAACCGGCGCCCAGACCGGGTTCCAGCCCGTCCAGCAGACCGGCGGACCGCTCACCGTGTGGGTCGACTCGACGCGGCTGCCCGCGGCGCAGCTGTACGAGAAGCAGCACCCGGCGGTGAAGCTGAACATCGTCACCTACGACGGCGACGCCAACGGCTCCAACTACCTGCAGACCAAGGTGAGCCTGTTCAACCGCACCCGCAGCGGCTGGCCGGACGTCGTGTTCAGCACCCAGAACAACGAGACCTCCTGGGCGGTGCAGGCCGGCTTCACCGCGCCGCTGAACAAGGGGCAGATCCCCGACGCGACGCTGAGCGGCTGGGCCCCCGGCGCCAACGACCCGTGCACCGTGGACGGCACGCTCTACTGCCTGCGCAACGACCTCGCCCAGACCGTGCTCTGGTACAACGCTTCGCTGATGCAGCAATGGAACTACCAGGTGCCCAAGACCTGGGAGGAATACCAGGCACTGGGCCAGCGCGTCGCCACCGAGCACCCCGGCTACCTGGTCGGCACGGCCGGGGACAACTTCACCCCGGAGATCTACCTGTGGGCCGGCAAGTGCGGCGCCAACGAGATCACCGGCCCGAAGGCGGTGAAGGTCAACACCACCAGCCCGGCCTGCACCCGGATGGCGGCGCTGCTCGACACCCTGGTCAAGAACCGCACGATGTCCACCAGCAGCGTGTTCAGCTCGGACTTCGACAAGAACTCCGGCGACAAGATCCTCATGCTGCCGGGGCCGTCCTGGTTCGGCGGATCGATCTTCCAGGAGTCCCTGAAGACACCGAAGGGCCAGATCGGCGTCGCGCCGATGCCGCAGTGGGCCGGCGAAACCGCCCCGTCGGTCGGCAACGTCGGCGGGGGCACCTGGCTGCTGTCCGCCCACAGCGCCAACCTCAAGGACGCCACCGACTTCCTCACGTGGGTGACCACCGCGCCCGACTACCAGGGCCAGGTCGCGCCCGGCTACCCGGCGAACACGACCGCGGCCAAGGCCTGGCTGGCGAAGCAGACGGCCAGTGGGTACTACGCCGGCGACATCACCGCGCCGCTGCAGACGGCCGCCGCGCAGGTGTGGCCGGGCTGGGGCTACGGGCAGTTCAGCCAGGAAGCGATCTGGGCCGCGACCGTCACCACCGGCCAGACCGCCGGCAAGACGATCGTCTCCCTGCTGCCCGACTGGCAGAAGGCGATCACCGACTACGCGAAGTCCAACGGGTACGAGGTCAGCCAGTGACCACGGCCGCCCGGCCGGCCGGCGCACCGTCCCGGCGACGGACGCGCTGGCCGGGCCGGTCCGGCCACCTCTTCGTCGCCGCCTACGTCGTCCTGCTGGTCGCGTTCGGGGTCGTGCCCACGGTGTACGCGATCTACTTCGCTTTCACCGACGCGGGCGACCGCTTCACCGGCCTGGCGAACTTCGTCGACGCCGCCGCCGACTTCCGGTACTTCTCCGCCGTCGGGCACGTGGCGCTCTACCTGCTGTGCTGGCTGGTGTCACTGGTCGTGTTCGTCGTCGGGCTGGCCCTGCTGCTGCACCGCCTGACCTCCCGGGCGGCCGGCACCACCCTGCGCTTCCTCTACTACATCCCCGGAGCGCTGGCCGGTGCGGCCAGCGTCATGGTCTGGCTGTTCATGCTGGACCCGTCGGTGAGTCCGCTGAGCTTCCTGTTGCGGGCGCTCGGATTCGAGACCTTCGGCGAGGTCGTCGCGCCCGGGAACCTGCCGGTCCTGTTCACCATGATCGCCTTCTGGACCGGGGCGGGCGGCTGGATCGTCGTGCTGTACGGCGCGCTGAACACCATCTCCCCCGACCTGCTGGAAGCGGCGCGGATCGACGGCGCGGGCGCGTGGCAGACCGCGTGGCGCATCCAGATCCCCCTGCTGCGCAAGTGGATCGTCTACATGGTGATCCTCGCCTTCGCCGGCGGCACCCAGCTGTTCGTCGAACCGCAGCTGCTCTCGCAGGCGAGCGTCGGGGTCGCCGGCCGCGACTACTCGCTCAACCAGCTCTCCTACGACTTCGCCTTCCAGAACAACAACGTGAACACGGCCGCGGCCATCTCGGTGGAGCTGCTGGTGATCGGGGTGGTCGTCGCCGGCGTGTTCGTCGCCCGATCGGGGTTCTTCGATGCCGACTAGGCCCCGCCGGAAGCTGCCGAACCCGCTGTCGGTGCTGGTGCTCGCGCTGTTCGTGATCTTCTTCGTGCTGCCGGTGCTGTGGCTGCTGCTGGCCGCGACCAAGACGGACGACCAGCTCGTGCACGGCAACCCGCTGTCGTTCGGCTCGTGGGGCGCGCTCGGGGACAACTGGACCGCGCTGACCACGTTCGGGGACAACGCGATCTTCCTGTGGCTGGGCAACTCCGCGCTCTACTCGTTCATCGCGCTCGCGATCACGCTGTGCGTGGCGATCCCGGCCGGCTACGCCCTCGCGATGACCGAGTTCCGCGGCCGGCGCACGCTGCTCGTCGCAACGCTGGTGGTCATGCTGATGCCGAACGCGACGCTGGTGGTCCCGCTGTTCCTCGAAGTCAACGCCGTCCACCTGATCGGCTCGATGTGGTCGATCATCCTGCCGTACTCGTTCTACCCGTTCGGCGTGTACCTGACCTACATCTACTTCTCCACCGCGCTCCCCCGCGACCTGATCGACGCGGCGAAGCTCGACGGCTGCTCGCCGTTCGGCGTGTTCCGCCACATCGCCCTGCCGCTGGCCGCCCCGGTCGTCGCCCTCGTCGGGTTCTTCAGCTTCGTCGCCAACTGGACCAACTACTTCCTGCCGTACGTCCTGCTGCCGGAAAGCGACCAGTTCCCCGTCCAGGTCGGCCTGGGCACCCTGCTCAACGCCGTCCCGCAGTTCAACCCGACCGTCGGCACCGCGGCGGTCCAGCGCCCGGAACTCGCGCTGGCCACCCTGCTCGCGATCACCCCGGTGCTCGTCGTCTTCCTCTTCTCCCAACGTTTCCTGGTCGCCGGAATGCTCGCCGGCGCGACCAAGGAGTGACCACCATGGAGAACTTTGATGCATCCCGTCATCACGGCCTCGGTACCCCTGCTCGAACCGCCGGGCTGGGCAATCGCGCAGCGCGAGCTGTTCGCCTTGCTCGACCGGGCCTGGCGCCGGTTCGCCGGTGACTTCACCGGCCCGGACGGACGGCTGCGCTACGAGGGCGAGCTCACCACCCGCGACGGCGTGGACGACTTCTACGAGACGTTCTTCAACTGGCCCCAGCTCTACCTGCTGGGCGGCGCCGACGACCTGCTCACCGAGTCCGAGCACCACTGGGAAGGCGTCACCCGGCAGCTGACCGAGCTGGGCATGCTGCACGACGAGTACGAACGCGGCTACGACTGGTTCCACCAAGGCGAAAGCCTGCTGCTGCTGTACTTCCTGTGCATGGCCGCGCCCGCGCGGTGGTGGGACCGGGCCCTGCGCTTCGCGGAGCTCTACGTCGATCCCGTGCACGGCAACTACGATCCCGTCCACCGCATCATCCGGCGCCCCCACAACGGCAGTGATCCGGCGCGCGAGGGGCTCTTCGACGGCGGCGCCTACCCGTGGCTGCCCCGGGAGGCCATGACGTACGGCTTCCCGCTGGAGTGGCTGCCGCCGGACGACTCCGCGCTGGGCGAGCAGATGCACCGGCGGATGGGGGCAGGCGACACCGCGGTCAACCTGGCGGCGTCCGGGCTGGTCCTCAACGCCCTGCTGCTCTCGGGTGACGGGCGCTACCGCGACTGGCTCGCCGAGTACGTGGGCGCGTGGCGCGAGCGCGCGGCCGCCAACGGCGGCATCCTGCCCGACAACGTCGCGCCCGACGGCACCGTGGGCGGGCTGCTGGAGGGTCGCTGGTACGGCGGGCACTACGGCTGGTCGTGGCCGCACGGCTGGTACAGCGTCGGGCACGCCGCCGTCGTCGGTGCGTTGTCGGCCGCGCTCGCCACGGGCGACGACACGTTCACCGACCTGGTGCGCCCGGCGCTGGACGAGATCATCGCCCAGGGCAAGGTGATGGCCTTCACCGAAGCGGACTCCAGCCTCGGCTCCAAGTGGTCGGTCCAGCTGCGCGAAGACATGCACACGCCCACGCTGCACGTTCCCTTCCGCCACGACGACCGGGGCTGGTTCGACTACAACCCGATGCTGATGGGCGTCCCGGTCGCGCTGTGGCACCACTCCGCCTCGGCGGAAGACCGGGATCGCCTCGACCGGCTGCGGGCCGCGAGCGGCTACGACTGGCAGACCGTGCGGCCCTTCCGCAGCAAGGAAGAGGCCGGCCACGAAGAGCCGTGGTTCGCCTACCTCGCCGGCGACGACCCCGGCTACCCGGAGCGGATCCTGGCCGCGGCGCAGGCCCAGGTGCGCCACCGGCTGACCCGCATGGAGCGCTACCGCGACCGGGAAGTCCCGGAAGCCGACATCCACCTGTGGCAGCAGTCCAACCCGGTGGTCACCGAGGCACTGGTCCAGCTCACCTGGGGCGCCCCGCAGGTCGTCTACAACGGCGGCCTGCAGCAGGCCCGCGTGCGCTACTACGACGCGCAGGCGCGGCGCCCGGGCCTGCCGCCGTCGGTGTCGGCCCTGGTTTCGAGCATCGACCCGGAGGGGACCGTGCTCGACCTGGTCAACCTCGACCCGGAAGAGTGGCGGTCGGTGATCGTGCAGGCGGGGGCGTTCGCCGAGCACCACATCCGCACCGCGCGCTACAGCGTCTGCGACGACCCGTCGTGGATCGGCGATCTCTACGACTACGGCCACGGCGAGCCGGCGGTGACGTCCGCGTCGATCGGCGTCGGCGGGCCGTGGCTTCAGGTGGAGCTGCCGCGGTCCACCCGCATCCGCCTGACGTTGCGGCTCGCCCTGCGGGCCCGCCCGCCGTCCTACGCGACGCCGTTCAACGAGCCCGCCGCGTGACCGGGGTCCTCGACGCGCACGTGCACTTCTGGGACCCGCGACGGCTGCGCTACCCCTGGCTCGACGGCATCCCGGAGCTCGACCGGCCGTTCACCCCCGCCGATTTCCCGGGACGTCCCCGCGGCGACGTCATCGTCGTCGAGGCGGGACGAGTGCCCGCGGACGCCGACGGCGAGCTCGCGTGGCTGCGGGAGGAAGCGCGGCGGCAGCCCTGGATCCGCGGCGTCGTCGCGCACGTCGACGTCGAAAGCCCGGCAGCGACGAGCCGGTTCGTGGCCGGGTACGGCGGTGACCCGTTCGTGGCCGGGGTCCGGCGCAACGTGCAGGACGAAGCGCCCGGTTTCCTCCACGGCAACGGGTTCCGGGCGGGCGTGCGGCTGCTGGGCGAGGCGGGGCTGCCGTTCGACGCGTGCGTCCGCGCCCACCAGCTGCCCGAACTGACCGAACTGGCGGCCGCCTGCCCGCGGACCACGATCGTCCTGGACCACCTCGGCAAGCCGGCGCCGGGCGGCCCCGGGTACGAGCGGTGGCGCCGGGACCTGCGCCGGCTGGCCCGGCACGCCAACGTCCTCGCCAAGCTGTCCGGCCTGGCCACCGAGACCACCCCGGGCACCGCCCGCTCGCTCGTGGTCGACGCGGTGCGCGAAGCCCTGGACGCGTTCGGCCCCGAGCGGTGCCTGTACGGCAGCGACTGGCCCGTCATGACCCTGGCCACGGACTACGCGGCGTGGCTGGACGTGGTCCACGACGCGCTCGCCACCCACCCCGCCACGGCCGCGGACGCCGTCCTCCACGACAACGCCGTCCGGACCTACCGGACGAGGAGCCGCGGCAACGTCGCCTTGTCCCGTCATGGCAAGGGATAGCGCACGCCGGTGAGCTGTTCGCACCTCTCCCACAGCAGCGCACCCGCCGCTTCGTCGCGGGCGGTGGCGGACGCCTCGACCCGTTCCGGCCGGCCTTTGACGCCGTGCACGCCGCGGGGTCCGTACAGGTCCCCACCACGCACCTCGGGATCGACGGCCGCCCGGAGCGTGGGCAGCGCGCCGTCGGCGGCGGTGTTGACGAGCGGAGCCAGCAGCCACCGCAGCGGTGGCGCCGACAGCACCCGCATGAAGCCGCCGCTGTTGCGGCCGAACTCGGTCGACGCGGCACCGGGGTGCGCGGCCACCGCGATCGCGCGTTCTCCCCCGGCCGCCAGCCGCCGCTGGAGTTCGGCCGTGAACACGAGGTTGGCCAGCTTCGTCTGGGTGTAGGCGGGCCAGCGACGGTAGCGCCGATCGGCGAAGGCCAGGTCGTCGAGGTCCAGCCGCCCCAGCTCGTGACCACCGCTGGTCACCGTGACGATCCGCCCGGCCGGCGCCGCCAGCACCTGCCGCATCAGCAGGCCGGTGAAGGCGAACGGTCCCAGCTGGTTGGTGACGAACGTCCGGTCCACCCCGTCGATCAGGGTCAGCGTCCCGAACGCGGCACCGGCGTTGTTGACCAGGAGGTCGATCCGGTCGAACTCGCCGCCGATCTCCGCGGCCGCTCCCCGGACGGACGCCGCGTCCGCGAGGTCCAGCCGGACCGGGTGGAGGTCGGCATCCGGTACGGCCGAGCGGATAGCGTCACCCGCCAGCGCGGCTTTGCCGGGGTTCCGGCACGCCAGGACCACGCGCGCACCCTTCTCGGCGAGCATCCGCGCGGTTTCGAAGCCGATGCCGGAGTTCGCGCCGGTCACCACCGCCGTGCGCCCACGCAGGTCGGGCATGTCGGCGGCCGTCCATCCCGGGGTCGACCTGGTCACGTTCTCTCCTCGACGCGAGTGGTGCCACACCGGACATTTCCGGCCGGCACGAGGCGGATGACGCGGAAGGCTAACGGGCGGCGGCGGGCAGGCGAGTCCCCCTTCAGAGGACATCACCACCGGCGCGACGAGACGGACGGGCAGTGATCGCGCCCGGTTGTGTCCCGTTCTCGCGGATCTGTTCGAACACTCCAGTGGCTTCCGGTACCGTGCTCGCGTCTGCCGGAGCCCTCGCAAGGAATGCAAGGATGGTTGTGTAGTGGCAAATCCGCTGGTCGCGGAGACCAAGGACTCGACCAAGGCGTATTCGGGGATTTCGCTGCTGGAGTCGGCGAACGACCTGAAGTCCGCGATCGAGAGCGGCGACTGGGCCTCGGTCGCGATGGGCGCCGTCGGCACCGCGCTCGACGCCCTCTCGATGGCGATGGACCCCTTCGGGGCGATCCTCGCCGCCGGCGTCGGCTGGCTGATCGAGCACGTCGGGCCGCTCAAGGAAGCGCTTAACGGGTTGACCGGCAACGCCGACGAGATCGCGGCGCAGTCGGAGACCTGGAAGAACGTCGCCACCGAACTGGGCAGCATCGGCCAGGACTTGACCGGCATGGTGAAGACAGATGTCTCGTCCTGGACCGGAAATGCCGGGGACATGTATCGCCAGCGGGCGCAGGATACGGTCACGCTGCTGGAAACCGCCCAAAAGGGTTGTGACGGCGCGTCCAGCGGCGTCAAGACCGCCGGTGAAGTCGTCGCCGCGGTGCGGGCGCTGGTGCGCGACATCATCGCCGAACTCGTCGGGCACCTGATCAGCTGGGCACTGCAGGTGGTCTTCACCTTGGGCATCGGGATGACCTGGGTGGTGCCGCAGGTGATCGGCGCGGTCGCGAAGACGGCGTCGAAGATCGCGGACCTGGTCAAACGGCTCGTCACGGCGCTCAAGGCGCTGGTTCCGCTGCTCAAGCGGGCGGGTGACTTGTTCGGCGACGCGGCGAAGGCGTTGAAGAACATCAAGCCGGGCAAGGGCGCGCCGCCGCCGAAGCACGCGGACATCAACGGCAACCCCAAGGGCCTCGACGGGCCCAAGGGCAAGGGCGGCCCGGACGCGCCGCCGCCGAAGACGGACCCGCCCCCGAAGGGCGGCGACGGCACCACCCCCTCGGGCGCGAAGGGCGACGGCACCACGCCGTCCGGCAGCAAAGGCGGGCCCGATGCCCCGCCCAAGGCCGATCCGCCCCCGGCGTCCAAGGGACCCGACGACACGCCCTCCCCCAACGGCAACACCACCCCTTCCGGCGGCGGCAAGGGCCCGGGCGGCACCCCCAAGGACGGCGGCGGCAAGCCGAAGGACGGCGGGCTCTCCACCGACAACAACGCGCCCAAGGAGAACTCGACCCCGGCCGACTGCCGGCCGGGCAGCGGCGACCCGATCGACATGACCACCGGCCGGATGATGCTCGCCCAGACCGACGTCGAGATCGACGGCGTGCTGGCGCTCGTGCTGGACCGCAGTCACTTCTCCGGCTACCGCAGCGGTGCCCATTTCGGACGGTCCTGGGCCTCGACCGCCGACCAGCGCCTGGAGATCGGCGACGACCGCATCGACTTCGCCGCCGAAGACGGCACCCTGCTGGTCTTCCCGGTCCCCGGCGCGAGCGGTGTCACGCCGGTGGAAGGCCCCCGGTGGCCGCTGCGCCGGCTCGGGGACGAATACCTGCTGGACCAGCCCGATCGCCGCCGCACCCTGCACTTCGCCACCGGCGCCGCGGTGTGCCCGCTGACCGCGATCTCCGACGCCGACGGCAACCACATCGGCTTCGACCGCGACGAGGACGGCGTCCTGCGCGAAGTCCGGCACTCGGCCGGGCACCGGATCGCCGTCACCACGGTGGACGGCCGCGTCACCGAGCTCGCCTCGGCCGGCGTCGTCCTGGCCCGGTTCAGCTACGACGACCGGGCCCACCTGGTCGAGGTCGTCAACTCGTCGGGGCGGCCCTACCGGTTCACCTACGACGAGCTCGACCGCATCACGAGCTGGCAGGACCGCAACGGCTGGGGCTACGGCTTCACCTACGACGAGCTCGACCGCTGCGTGCGCGGTACCGGCCCGCGCGGATTCCTCAGCTACACCTTCGCCTATGACAAGGAAAACCGCGTCAACCGCGCCACCGACTCACTCGGCCACACCACGACCTACGAGCTGAACGAGGAGTTCCAGCTCGTCCGCGAGACCGACCCGCTCGGCGGCGTCACCGGTTACGCATGGGACCGCCACGACCGGCTGCTCGCCTACACCGACGCGCTGGGCCGCGTCACCCGCTACAGCTATGACGAGCAGGGCCTCCGCACGTCGGAAACGCGCCCGGACGGGACCGTCCGCAGCATTCGCCACGACGGGCGGGGCCGGCCGGCGACCGCGGTCGAACCCGACGGTGCGACCTGGTCCTACGCCTACGACACCGATGGCAGGCTCGTCGCGACCACCGACCCGGCGGGCGGCGTCCGCCGCTACGGCTACGGCCGGCGCGGCGAGCTCACGACGTTCACCGACGAAGAAGGCCGCACCACCGGCATCGAGTGTGACGCGCTCGGCAAGCCGCTGACCGTCCTCGACCCGGCCGGGGGCCGCACGGCGTACGCCTACGACCCGCTGGGCCGCGTCGTGTCGATCACCGACCCGACCGGGAACACGACGAACCTCGCGTGGACGGTCGAAGGCGAACTGTGGAAGCGCGTGGCCCCGGACGGATCCGTGGAGCGCTTCACCTACGACGGCGAAATCAACGCCGTGGAGCACACGGACGCGACGGGCGCGGTGACACGGACCGACTTCGGCCCGTTCGACCTGCCGGTGTGCGAGATCGCCCCGGACGGCAGCCGGACCCGGTTCGGCTACGACACCGAGCTGCGGCTGATCTCGGTCACCAACGCGAGTGGCGCGCAGTGGCGGATCGACTACGACGCTGCCGGGAGGGTGGTCCGGGAGACGGACTTCGACGGCCGGGTCGTCACCTACCGCCGCGACGCCGCCGGGCAGCTGCTCGAGAGCCGCAAGGGCAGCGGCGAACCCACCACCTACACGTGGGACGCGCTGGGCCGGATGACCGGCAAGCGGTGCGGGGACGCCGTTACGGCTTACACCTACGACGCCGCGGGCCGGCTGGTGCGCGCGGTGACCGCCGACGCCGACCTGACCCTGACCTACGACGCGCTCGGCCGGGTCGTCGCCGAGTCCTGCGACGGCCGTGAAGTCCGGTCCGCCTACGACCGCAGCGGGCTGCTGACGACCCGCCGCACCGCCACGGGCGTCGAAAGCTCTTGGAGCTACGACGCGGCGAGCGCACCGACCGCACTGGTCACCGCCGGCCGTTCGATCCGGTTCGCCCACGACCCCGCCGGGCGCGAGATCGGCCGCGTCTTCGGGCGCGCGGCGCTGTCCCAGGCTTGGGACGCCAACGACCGGCTCGTCGAACAGGTCCTCACGGCCGAGACCGGCCAGGTGCTGCAGCGGCGCGGCTACGAGCACCGGGCCGACGACGTGCTCGCCGGAGTCGACGACCTGCTCGCCGGCCGTACCGAGTTCGACCTCGACCGGCTGGGCCGGATCACCGGGTTGCGCCGGCCGGGTGGCGCCGAGCGCTACGCCTACGACCAGGCCGGCAACATCACCGCCGCGGAGTGGGGCGCGCACCCGTCCGCCGGTGCCCGCGAGTACGCCGGGACGCTGCTGCGGCGCGCCGGCGAAGTCGGCTACCGGTACGACGAGCACGGCCGGCTGATCTGGCGCGGGCAGGCCGGTTCCGAGGCAGGCTGGACGTTCGGCTGGAACGGCGACGACCGGCTCGAGCAGGTGCGGACCCCGGACGGGCAGGTGTGGCGCTACGCCTACGACGCGTTCGGGCGCCGGGTTGCCAAGCGCCGCCTCGGCCCGGACGGCTCGACGGCCGCCGAGACCCGGTTCGTCTGGGACGGTGTCTTGCTTGCCGAGGAGATCGTCACGATCGCGGGGGTGCCGTCCCGGACCACGACGTGGGAGTGGGAGCAGGACCGGCCGGCGCCGGTGAGCGTGCTGGACCGTCACCACGACGCGGACGGCTCGGTCGTGGAGCAGTTCCACGCCGTCATCGCCGACCTCGTCGGCAGCCCGGCCGAGCTGGTGGACGAGTCCGGCCGGGTCGCCCGGCACTCGGCACAGTCGCTGTGGGGCGTCGAGACGGCGAGCGCGTCCCCGATCCCGTTGCGGTTCCCCGGTCAGTACTTCGACGCCGAGACGGGCCTGCACTACAACGTGAACCGGCACTACGAGCCGGAAACCGGGCGGTACATCAGCCCGGATCCGATCGGGCTGGGCGGCGGCACCAACCCGCACGCGTACGTGCGCAACCCGACCGGCTGGCTCGACCCGGTCGGCCTCAAGGACGGCAAGTGCAAGGGCGGCAAGGCGAACAACCCGGTGCTGGCCAACAACCGGCCGGGTCAGCCGGTGTTCCACGGCAACGCCAACGTCCCGGTCACCGAGATCAGCGACAAGAAGTTCGTGGGTATCCTGCAGGACCTCGCCAAGGGGCGCGGCGAGGGATCGCGGCGGGCGAAGGAACTGCTCAAGCAGATGGAGGAAGGCCGCGGCTGGCAGCAAACGGCGGGCATCCACCAGGGCGGCCTGGGCGGCGCGGCCGGCGGCGCCGACCCGCGCCCGCACATCACGGTGAGCGTCGGCGGCCGGGGTTACCACGTCCACGTCGGTGGCAAGAACGGAAACCTGTTCGCCCAGGACATCACCCCGAACCCGATCCGCTGACGGGAAGCGGAGCGCCGGTGGCCGGGCGCGACTCGGGCTCGGCCCGGAATGGCAGCACTCGCCGATGGAGGATTCCGGACGACCAGCGCCCCGAATCCTCCATCGGCACCTCGCGACACTGGTTCGCTGCCGCCGCCGGAGGCAGCACCATGCGGAAGATCAAGCCGGCGGTCAACGATCAGCGGTGAACCTGCCACTGATCGTTGGCGTGCACCACGGTGCGAGACAGGTTGGGGCACAGGAAGTTCGCGGTCGAGGAGTTGGAGATCACCGAGGTGTTGCCGGTGCCCGCGGCCTGCCAAGAACCGTTCAGCTTGATCTTGTAGCTGCTGCTCTCGATGTTCCGGGTGCCCAGCGCGGTGCAGTAGGCCGCCGTGGTGTTCCCGCTGGCGTAGATCTCGAAGATGTTCCAGCTGCGGTTGTCCCGGGACTGGTCGGTGCCCGATTGCGTGTACAGGGTGTCCCACCGGTTGGCGTGATAGTTGAACAGCGACGCGGTCCACGTGTTCCTGCTCGCGTCGGTCTGCTCCACCTTGCCGTGGTAGGAGTCGTGGCCGTTGACCGAAGTCACGTAGTTGGTGCGGAAAGCGGCGTCGATGTTCACCGACTTGGCCACGGTCACCCCGACGCACCAGTCCCAGGCCCAGACCTGCTTGGCCCCGCCGTTGTAGGCGGTCACCAGCTCCACGCAGGACCCCGGTGCCTTCATCGTCGGGGCGTAGAGGGTGTCGCCGGAGACGGTGAGATCGCTGTAGGCCGCCTGGATCGCGTCCTGCCCGGTGACCGCGGTGCCACCGGTGTAGACGCCCCAGTCGTCGTGGATGCTGGTGGCCTGGGTGCGATGATCGGCCTGCCCGGTCCGGATCTCCCGGAACCGGTCGGCGGCGGCGACCTGGGTGGTGCCGTCGACGGCACCGGCCACGACGGTGCCGTCCGGGGCCGACGCCGCGATCGAGGTGGCCGGCACGCTGAGGAATACCGCGGTGGACAGCACGATGAGAGCTTTTCGCATCAGAACTCCTTGTCTGAAAGCGCATCGCTCAGGCCCGGATCCGGTGCGTGAGCGGGGTTCGCCGGGGCGGGTGGCCCCGCACGCGAATCAGGAGGTGACCGGCTTCAGACCGCACTCGGGCAGGATCTCGTTGACCGGCCACGGTTCCCGCGCCGCTCAGGGCGACGCCGGAGCACCGGACGGCCGGTTCCCCGACTCGCGAACCAGCCGGATCGTGCGCACTCGAGATCAAGGCGAAACCGAAGTGGCGAGCGTCAGTCGGCACCCTCCGGGGACGGGGAGATATTCACCCACCAGTGTGAGAAAGGCTTACCCCGTGGTCCAGACTTTCCGCCCAACCTGTCTGATTCCTGTCTCTACCGCGGAATCCGGCGCAGGACGGGCGGGGACCTCCGCCGAGGGCGTGCTGCACTACCGGGCAGAAGGCACGCTCGGAACCCGAGCCCGAACTCGGGCACGGCAGCCATGCACTGTCCGATCAGGACGGTCTCACGTCGCGCGAAAAGGACGTTCGTAGTCGGTCCGGTCGTGGAACTTGGTGATGTCCCCCTTGCCGTCCTGCTTGAGACGCGGGTACTCGGTCACGTCGAACACGTTGTCCGGGCGCCGGTACGGGTAGACGTCGTGGCCCTTGCCCAGGTACTTGTCCGGGTTGTTCTTCCCGGGCACCCGCTCCATGTGACCGCCGGACCAGAAGAAGTGCTTGTCGGCCTTCAGCATCTTGTCGAGCTCCGGCTTGAACTTCTCGAACTCTTCCTTGGTCATGTTGTCGACGCGGATGGGCTGCTTCCGCGGGCTCTTCCGCGTCGCCGGCTGGGCCGGGATCGACCCGAAGGGATCCATGGCCATGGACAGCGCATCGAGCGCGACCCCGACGGCGCCCATCGCGACCGAGGCCCAGTCGCCCTTCTCGATCCCCTCTTTGAGGTCGTTCGCGGACTCCAGCAGCGGCAACCCGGAGATGGCCGTGGTGGAATCTTCGCGCTGAGCTACCAGCGGGTTCGCCACGGCGTCTGCTCCTTCTCGCGGTTCATGCGCACTCGATGACCGCCGCAACCCCCGGCTTCCACCGTGACGACGTCGCGCACACAGGGGCCGCGGACGACTCTGGTGACCGGGCAGCGTCGATCCCCCATCGGCGCGACCTTGGCGAGTCCGCGCCACCAACCGGGGGTTAACTGCGCGGGAGGCCCGCCGGAAGAGCCCGTTCGCACCTGCGGTTCGCCTTCTACTGCCGCACCAGCGCTACGGGGGCTGCGTGGCGACGCGTGCCCCTCAGCTACCGTGCCGTGGGTGGCTGAGGGGCACGTCAGCCGAAGGGATCGATCTCGGGATTGTTCTCGGCCGGCGGCGGTCGTCCGCGCTGGGTGGCCGTGACCGCCCGTCCCGCGTACTCGCGGGAGGCCCGTGCCGGGGGCCGGCTGACCGGCACTCCCGCGGCGGCCCGCCATCCACGAGCTCGCAGCCGCCCATGGTCACCAGGGGCGTTGGCAGTCGGCCCTCAAGATACCGACATTCGGCGGTATCGAGGAGTCCGATTTATCTGTTTGGATCCCTCGGAGAGCGTTTTACAACGTTGTAAAAGTGAAGGGGATCTCGCCGATGAGAAGAGCCGCTTCCGTCCTCCTCGCCTTGCTGGTGGCGCTGGGCGTGGCGTCGGGAACGCCGCCCGCAGGCGCCGCCGAGCCCGTGCACGGCCTGAAGGCCGAGTACTTCACGCCGTCGGCGCCGGACGCGCACGACTTCGCCGACCTGGCCGGCACCGCGCTCGACTCGGAGGTCAACCATCCGGACCTGACCTCGGTCTTCGGGTTGGTCACCGGGCGCACGGAGCACACGACCGCCCGGTGGACCGGGCAGCTCGCCGTGCCACAGACCGGCGACTACACGTTCTACGCCATCGGTGACAACGGGTTCCGGCTGTTCATCGACGGCGCCCCGGTGATCGACCACTGGGTCGGGGACTGGGACACCGAGCAGACCAGCGCGCCGGTCACGCTGACCGCCGGCAAGCAGTACGACTTCAAGCTGGAGATGTTCCAGGACACCGGCGGCGCCAACATGTTCCTGCGCTGGTCGAGCCCGGCCATCGCGAAGCAGATCGTCCCGCTGTCGGCGTTCACGCCGCCGGCCGACTACCAGGTCGTGCCGCGGACGGCGGAGGTGTCCAAGGACGGTCGCACGCTCACAGCCGGCTTCGACGGCCGCGTCTCGGGTGCCAACGACCTGCAGGACCACGTGCGGATCGAGGTCGACGCGACGCCGATGCCGGTCTCGTCCGTCACGACGAGCCGCGACCGGGTCACGATCCGGCTGGCCGAGAGGGTCCTGAAGGGCCAGCGGGTCAGCGTCTACTACGACGGCGCGGGTGCGCTCGCGGTGAACGGCACGAAGGTCGGCAAGACCATCCGCAGTGTCGCGAACGCGTCGACCGAACGGCTCCGGACGCCGTGGGGCGAGAACGTCGACACGCGCCACCCGCTGCCGGAGTACCCGCGGCCGCAGCTCGAGCGCGACAAGTGGGTCAACCTCAACGGCCCGTGGGAGTTCTCGGCCGCCAAGGACGGCGAGCAGCCCACGTTCGGCAAGAGGCTGCCCGAGAAGGTCGTCGTGCCCTACCCGATCGAGTCGCAGCTCTCCGGGCTCGAACGGCACGAGGACCACATGTTCTACCGCCGCACGATCACCGTCCCGCGCGACTGGAAGATCGGCGGCGGGCAGCGCCTCAAGCTCAACTTCGGCGCGGTCGACTACCAGGCCAAGGTCTGGGTGAACGGCAAGGTCGTCGCGGAGCACACCGGCGGTTACACGGCGTTCAGCGCCGACATCACCGACGCGCTCAAGCGCGGTGACGAGCAGGAGATCGTCGTCGCGGTCACCGACACGACCGGCCCGTACCAGCCCAAGGGCAAGCAGTCCCCCAACCCCGGCGGCATCTTCTACACCCCGTCGTCGGGCATCTGGCAGACGGTGTGGCTGGAACCCGTGGCGGACAAGGGCATCGACGAGATCAAGACGACTCCCGACCTCACCACCAGCTCGCTGGCGCTGAACGTCAAGTCCGCGGGCAACGCCACGGTCACGGCGGTCGCCAAGGACGCGCGCGGCCGGCAGGTCGGCGCGGTCACCGGACCGGCGAACGCGAACCTGAAGCTACCGGTGCCGAACCCGCACCTGTGGACGCCGGACGACCCGTACCTGTACCAGCTGGAGATCAAGCTGGGCGGCGACAAGGTCAAGAGCTACTTCGGCATGCGGTCCACCGGCATCACCAATGTCGGCGGCGTGCCCAAGCTGACGCTCAACGGCAAGCCGTTCTTCTCCCTGATGCAGCTGGACCAGGGCTTCTACCCGGACGGCCTGAACACCGCGCCGAGCGACGACGCCCTCGTCTTCGACCTGAAGGCGCAGAAGGACCTCGGCTTCAACGCCGTCCGCAAGCACATCAAGGTCGAGCCGGCCCGCTGGTACTACCACGCGGACCAGCTGGGACTGCTGGTGTGGCAGGACTTCGTGTCCCTCGACGACGGCAACAACCCCGCGGCGCAGCAGGCGTGGCTCAGCCAGGGCCTGGAAGAGATGCACCAGCTGCAGAACTACCCGTCGATCTACGCGTGGATCGTGTTCAACGAGGGCTGGGGCGAGTGGGACAAGACGGCCACCGGCCGGATCGCCGACCAGGTCAAGGCCGCCGACCCGAGCCGGATCGTCAACGCTCACAGCGGGGTGAACTGCTGCGCCTCCAAGGGCGACTCGGGCCGCGGCGACGTCCTCGACCACCACGACTACAACAACACCGACCCGGCCGCCTCGGACGGCAGGCGCGTCGCGATGGACGGCGAGCACGGCGGCTTCACGTTGCGGACGCCGGGTCACCAGTGGCCGGGTGCGCCGATCGCGATCTACAGCGGCGTGGCGGACAAGGCGGCGCTGACGGCGAAGTACGTCGACAACACCCGCACGTTCTACCTCGGGCAGGCCCGGGCCGAGCTGTCGGCCTCGGTCTACACGCAGGTCACCGACCTGGAGGGCGAGCTCAACGGGCTCTGGACCTACGACCGCAAGCGCCTCAAGGTCGACCCCGGTCCCGTCCGCGAGATCAACCGGCGCGTGATCGAGGCCGGTGCCAATGCGGGCAAGCCCTACCCCTACGCGGGGAAGGCCGCGTGGAACCTCGACGAACGCGGGGGAACGACCGCGAGGGACTCGAGCGGCGGCCACAACCCGCTGACGCTCACCCCGGCCGGGGTGGCGTTCAAGGACGGCGCGCTGCAGTTCACCGGGGGCTCCGCCGACACCTACGGCCCCGTCGTCGACACGACCGGTGACTACACCGTGTCCGCGAAGGTGCGGCTCGACCAGCTGCCCGGCAACTACGCGACCGCGGTGAGCCAGGACGGCAGGGAGCGGGAAAGCCCGTTCTACCTGCAGTACGGGCAGGGCGCGTTCGCGTTCAGCACGCCCGGCGGCAACCGGGCCCGGTACGAGGTCGTGCCGGAGATCGGCCGCTGGTACGAGCTGACGGGAGTCCGGGCCGGCAACGAGATCCGGCTCTACGTGGACGGCGTGAAGGTCGCGACGGCACCCGCCGGACCGGCGCTCGCGGGCACCGGCGCGTTCACGGTCGGGCGGGCCAAGTACAACGGCGGCAACGTCGACTTCTGGAGCGGCGCGGTCGACGACGTCCGCGTGGCCGGCAAGGCGTTGACGGACGCGGAGGTCGCCCTGCTCCCTTGACGCCCTGCCACACCGGCGAAGCGGGTGCCGCTGCCCAGCGCGGCACCCGCTTCGCACCGGGGTTCCTTCTCACGCGATCGATCGGCGGTTCTCCCCCTGCGCGGGCACCTCGACGACCGTCACCCGCACTCCCGCCGCACGCATCGCCGCCACGCTGCCCGCGTCGGCCGATGAATCCGTGATCAGCTCGTCGACCTCGGTGATGTCCCCGATCCGCGCCAGCGTTCGCTTGCCGAGCTTGCTGCCGTCCGCGATGACGACCACCCGTTGCGCACGGCCGAGCATCGCGCGGTTCGTTCTCGCCTCGTTTTCGTCGTGGGTGGTGATGCCGCCCGCCGCGTCGATGCCGTCGACCCCGATGAAGGCCGTGCCGATGTTGATCGACGCCAGCACCTGCTCCGCCCACGGGCCGACGAGCTCGTAGGACCGCGGTCGCGAGACACCGCCGACGACGACGAGCTTCACCCGGGGCCGCAGCACGATCTCCATGGCCGTGTTCAGCGCGTTGGTCACCACCGTGAGATCCGCGCGGTCGGGCAGTTCCTTCGCCAGCTCGCCCGTGGTCGTCCCGCCGGTCAGCGCGATCACGTGCGGACCTGTGGGCAGCCGGCGCACCGCCTGCCGGGCGATCGCCCGCTTCGCGTCCCTCGACCGGCCTTCCCGGTACCGGACCGGCAGCTCGAAGGCGACCCCCTGGGCCAGCGCGCCGCCGTGGGTCCGGGTCAGCAGCCGCTGCTCTTCCAACGCGGTCAGGTCGCGTCGCAGCGTGGCGTCGGAGACGCCGAACCGGCGGGCGAGCTCGCCGACTCGCAGGCGGCCCGTTTCGCCCAGTTCGCGCACCATCTCCGCCATCCGTTCGGACCGGGGCGCGCGATTTCGGGGCCGCTCTTCTCCCAGTGGATCGACGACATCGAGAAGGCTCATACGTGCGCACTATACGACGGTTTCGAGCACTTTCGTGCATCGATCCGCCGACCCATCAGCGGGCACACCCCGGTTCGCCGGGTCTGATCGCGCAAACGAACATCCGCGATGCTCGTTTGGACGGCAACTCTTGCCCGCCGGACGCGGCACGCCGTACCAAGAGCACACCGCCGATGGCAGGCGATCCTCCTGGCGGAGCCGGCCGGGTTCCGGCGCACCCGGTCCAGGTGGAAGCCGCCGGCCGGCCGCCGACCCGAAAGGTGATGTGGGTGTCGATGCACCAGCCGCAGCCGGACGAAAGCCGCACCGCCGGCGAGATCCGGCAGCAACCCGGCACGTGGCCCGCGGTGGCGCGGACCGTCGCCGCCGCGCGGGCCGACATCGACCGCCTGCTCGGTGACGCGCTCGTCGACCCGCGGACCCGGATCGTCCTGACCGGCGCGGGAACCTCGGCCTACATCGGGGAAGTCGTGGCCCCCGACCTCGCCCGGCACCTCGCCCGGCCGGTCGAACCGATCGCGACGACGGACATCGTCGCCGACCCGCGCTCCGTGGTGGTCGACGACCGGCCGGTGCTGCTGGTGTCGTTCGCCCGCAGCGGCGACAGCCCCGAGTCGGCCGCCGCGGCCGAACTCCTGCGGCGCCTCACTCCCGCGCTGCACCACATCGTCATCACCTGCAACCCCTCCGGCGCTCTCGCCCGCCGCTGGGCCGACGCCAAGAACGCCGTCGTGCTGGCGCTTCCCGGCCGGCTGAACGACCGCGGCTTCGCCATGACGTCGTCGTTCACCGGGATGGCCTTGGCCGCCCTGCTCGCCCTGGGCCCCGAGGTCGACGTCGACGGCGCGGCCCGAGCGGGGTCCGCCGTCCTGGTCACCGCGGCGAGCCGGGCGGAAGCGGTCGCCGCCACCGATCCGGCCCGGCTGGTCTACCTCGGCTCCGGCGCGCTGAGGGGACTGGCCCGCGAGGCCGCGCTGAAGTGCCTCGAACTCACCGCCGGCGCGGTCGTCGCGGTCGCCGACACCCCGCTGGGCTTCCGGCACGGCCCCAAGTCGGTCCTCGACGACCGGACCGTCGCGATCATCTTCCCGTCCGGCGATCCGTACACCCGCCGCTACGACGACGACATCACGCGCGAGCTCGTGGAGTCCCTGGGGCCCGGGCGAGTGCTGGTGATCGGCTCCGACGCGGACGGCGACGCCCCGGCCGGCGCCGGTGAGTGGCCGATCCCGGGGATCGCGCACCTGCCCGGCGCACTGCGCGCGATCGTGGCGGCCATCCCGGCGCAGTCGATCGCCTTGGCGTGTTCGCTCGCGCGGGGCCTGACCCCCGACAACCCGTTCCCCGGCGGTGAAGTCAACCGCGTGGTCCGCGGGGTCGTCATCCACGAGTTCCCGAATCCGGCGAAAGGCTGAGCCATGTTCCTCGGTGTGGACGGCGGTGGGACGAAAACCGCCTTCAGCCTGATCGACGAGCGAGGGCGCGTCGTAGCGGAAGCCCGCACGGCCGGCCTCTACTACCTGCAGCAGGGCATCGACATCGTCGAGCCGCTGCTGCGCCGGGGAATCGGCGAGGTGTGCGCCACCGCGGGCGTCGACGTCGCCGACCTCTCCTACGCCTTCTTCGGCATTCCTTGCTACGGCGAGATTTCCGCCGACGTGCCCGTGCTCGACGCGCTCCCCCGCCGCATCCTGGGCGAAGTCGGGTACGCGTGCGGCAACGACATGATCTGCGGCTGGGCGGCCTCCCTCGGTGGCGCGGACGGCATCAACGTCGTCGCGGGCACCGGGTCCATCGCCTACGGAGAACACCGGGGACGGCACTGGCGAGCCGGCGGCTGGAGCGAGCTGTTCGGCGACGAAGGGTCCGGTTACTGGGTGGCGGTCCAGGGTCTCGGCGCGTTCTCCCGGATGAGCGACGGGCGCCAGCCGCCGAGCGCGCTGGCCGAAGAGATGCGCCGGACGCTCGGCGTGACCACCGACCTCGACGCCATCGACATCGTCATGAACCGGTGGCATGGGGACCGGGGGAAGATCGCGGACCTCAGCAAGGTCGTCACCCGCGCCGCCGAGGCGGGCGACCCCACCGCGGCCGTCATCCTCGGCCGCGCCGGGCGGGAGCTCGCCCTCCACGTCGAAGCCGGTGCCGCCGCGCTGGGGTTCGAGCCGGACCAGACCGTGCCGGTCTCCTACTCCGGCGGCATGTTCGGCTCGGCCCACCTCCTGGGTTCCTTCCGCGAAGCGCTCCAGCACGGCAGCCACGGCTACGAACTGCGAGAGCCCCTGCTGCCTCCGCACGTCGGCGCGGCGGTCTACGCCGCCCGGCTGGCGGGCCACACCATCCCGCTCGACCGGATTTCCGCCGTCCCCACCTTGGAGGGGTTGTCATGAGCGCTTCGAAGCGGCGCGCCGCCTGGATTCCCTACGCCGGCCTGCTGGTGCTGTTCTGGGGTGTCTGGGGCGCGTTCTCCAGCCTGCCCACCTCCCGCTACGGCTACCCCGACCCGATGGTCTACGTCATCTGGTCGATCACCATGCTCATCCCCGCGTACTTCTCCCTGCGTGGGCAGAAGATCGACCGCCGCCCGATCGCCGCGGTCTACGGCCTGCTGATCGGCCTGACCGGCGCCGGCGGGCAGCTGGTGCTGTTCAAGGCGCTCACCATCGGGCCGGCCTACATCATCTTCCCGATCGTGGCGCTCTCCCCGGCGATCACCGTCTTGATGGCGTTCGCGGCCCTGCGTGAACGGCTCACCGCGCTCAGCTGGATCGGCGCCGCCCTCGCCTTGGTCGCCATCGTCCTGTTCTCGGTGTCTTCGGGCGACTCCCAGGAGACCAGTGGGACCTACCTGTGGCTCGCGATCCTGGTCTGCATCGCCTGGGGCGTGCAGGCGTACTTCATGCGCAAGGCCGCCGTCGTCGGGGTCAACGACGCGACGACCTTCGGCTGGATGACCGTCAGCGGGCTCCTGCTGATCCCGGTCGCGATCGTCATGATGGGTGGCCTCCCCCTGTCGTTCCCGTGGCAGGCTCCCGCTTTGACCGCGATCACCCAGCTGCTCAACGCCGTGGGCGCGCTGTTCCTCGTGATGGCCATGAGCCGGGGCAAGGCCACGATCGTCGCACCGGTCACCAACGCGCTGGCGCCGGTGCTGACCATCGTGCTCTCGCTGATCGTCTTCCAGACCCTGCCGACCGGTTTCCAGCTCGCCGGCATCGTGCTCGCCCTCGTGGGCTCGTCGCTCATGGTCTACAGCACGGAAAAGAGCGGCGAAGAACCGGCCGAAGCCGCACCGGCCGATCGGCGGGAAGCCGCGTCGTGACCACGCGGATCCGGATCGCCCGGGACGCTCGCCGTCACCGGTCCCGGCGTCGTCCCCTGCCGTGTCCCCGGATCCGATGCCGGGCGAACACGGCCACGGCGACGATCTTCACGATCACCAGGACGACGAGGACGTCGGCGGCCACGCTCGTCCAGCGCCAGGCAGCCAGCGCCGCGCCACCGGCCACGACGTGGGCGACCACGGCCAGCGCCACGGCCACGATGAGCGCGATGGTCGTGCCGCGCGACCGGCGAACGACACCGATGTCACGGCCGGGGCTGTCGTGGCCTTCCCAGCTCACCTTGAGGTCGTCACGCCGGCCGAACCGTTCCAGGTCCGCGGTGAGAATGTCCTGAAGCCGCGTCAACTGGTCCACGTCGTCGGCCTCGATGCGCACCGCCAACGTGTCCGAAGTGGACCGCAAGGTGCAGTCACCCCGGCTGAAGGTGATCTTTCCTTCGTTCCCGGCACAATCGACCTTCACCACCTCGGGACGCGCCTGCCCGTTCCCGCCGTGCAGGTGCGCTGCCTTCCCGCCCATGGCCTCGGCGTGCCGGCACAGCTGGGCGAGGAACCGTTCGGCGCGTGAGGTGACGATGTGCGCTTCGGCGACCGGCATCGTTCAGATCCTCCTCAGCGCGGCGGACCAGGCGCGAATGCCGTCGGGATCGGTGGTGATCTCGATGGTCGCGGGCTCGATCGAGTCGACGTGCCACCCGTCGGCGTAGGCGCCGGCGATGTCCGCCCGCGTCACGCGGTGGATCCAGGGCCAGTCGCCGGCCGGCTGGCGGTCGCTGAAGCAGAGCAGGAAGCAGCGGCCGCCGGGGGCCAGCACGGCACGCAGGCCACTGACGTAGGCGGCGCGCTCCCCCGCGTCGAAGCTGTGGAAGAGGCCGCAGTCGAGGACGGTGTCGAACGACTCTCCCAGGTCTGCCACCCGGCGGGCGTCGTGGCGGAGGAACCGCGCGGTCCGCCCTCGCTCACGCGCTTTCTCTTCGGCGCGACGCAAGGCCGCGGCCGCCAGGTCGATCCCGGTGGCGTCCAGGCCGAGCCCGGCACACATCAGCACGTGCTCGCCGGTCCCGCACCCGGAGTCGAGGACGCGGCCCCGGATCGCGCCCGCGTCGGCGAGAGCACGGAAGACCCCTTGGGGCCGGCCGATGTCCCACGGCGGCGGGGTGCGGTACAGGTCGTCGGGGCCGCCCGGACGGCGGGCGTGCGGTGTGGTGGTCATCGGCCCAGTTTTATCGAGACACTTTGTCGCTGTCAATCCATAGTGTTTAGTTAGCGGCGTTCTGTATGCTCGGGGCGTGCCGAAGCTGTGGAACGACACGATCGAGGCGCACCGGGAGGCGGTGCGCGACGCGACCCTGGACGCGACCGCGGAACTGGTGGCCGAGCACGGGCTGACCGGCGTGAAGATGTCGCAGATCGCCGCGAAGACGGGGATCGGCCGGGCCACGCTGTACAAGTACTTCCCGGACGTCGAGGCGATCCTGTCCGCCTGGCACGAGCGCCACATCCGCGCCCACCTGGCCCGGCTGACCGAAATCCGCGATCAGGACGGCACGGCCCGCGAACGGCTCGAAAAGGTGCTGAACGCCTACGCGGTGATCCAGTGCGAGCGGGGCCGGCAGCACCACGGCACCGAACTGGCGGCGCTGCTGCACCGCGGCGAGCACGTCGCGCAGGCCCAGCACCACCTGCACGCGTTGTTCCGCGATCTGCTCGCGGAAGCGGCGAAGTCCGGGGACATCCGGAACGACGTGGCGGCCGACGAGCTGGCGACCTACTGCCTCCACGCCTTGACCGCGGCCGGCACGCTGCCGTCCCGGGCCGCGGCTCACCGCCTGGCCACCGTCACTTCAGCCGGCCTGCGACGCCCTGGCTGAGCTACTCAGCCGGCCCGGTGAGCGTCTGCCTGCGGAACTCGGCGGGCGTCAGGCCGGTCTCCCGCTTGAAGACCTGCCCGAAATGGGAAGCGCCGGAAAATCCGCGTCGTGCGCCGATCGCGGACGCCGGAACGTGGGTGAGCGCGGGGTCGGCCAGGTCGAGCCGGCAGCGTTCGACGCGCCGCTCGCGGATGCAGCGGGACACCGTCGTGCCGGTCCGTTCGAACAGGGCGTGCAGCGACCGGGGAGACAGGAAGTGCGCGGCCGCGATCCGGGCGGGGCCGAGATCGGCGTCGGCCAGGTTCGCGTCGATGTAGCCGAGGATCCGCTCGAGCAGATCCTCGTGCGGGGACCGCGCGGGAACGGCGTGCCCGAGCTCGCCGCGCAGCATCGCGCCGACGAGGGTCATCAGTGATCGCACGGTGGTGGGCCCGTGCACGCCGAGCGACTCGAGGTTGCGGTTGACGCTGAGCACCGTGCTCCACACCGTGTCGGTGAGGCCCGGCGCGCACTCGAACGCCCGCGCGGTGATCTCGCCCAGCGGATCGTCCTGCCGGGGTGTGATCGCGGTCTTCGGGAACCGGATGCAGGTGGAGCGGTAGTCGTCACCGACGGTGAGCGTGGCCGGCTTGCCCGAGTCGTAGAGCGCGAACAGACCGGGCGTGAGCACGGCGACGCGGCCGTCCTGCGCGATGCGGATATCCCCGGAGAGCTGCAGGGTGAGCACGTAGAACCCGGCGTCGGCGGCGCGGATCGTGCGGTGGTCGCGGTAGGCGGCGTGCCGTCCGGAGGCCATGTCGACGAAGCTGACCCCGTGCAGGTGCCGGTCGCGGACCCGGCCGGTGAACCGGTCCGGCCGGTCGCAGTCGAAGTCGAAGCTCAACACGCTGCGCCGGACGGCGTCCGCCCAGGACGTGAACGAGATCGGACGCGGCGCCACCCCGGCGTACTGCTCCGTCAGCGCTGTTAATGACGTCATCGTCATCTCCACGGTCGGTCAGCCCCACGGTACCCAGCGACCGCGCCCTGCACCACGGCTGCGCTGGTTCGACATCGCCGTGCGCTCTCGCGCCACACGCCGGGCCGCGGCGTTCCTACAGTTCGCCTCGGCGGACGTCTCACTGTCGAGGAGCCACCCATGACCTACGTGCAAGGTTCACACCACGTGACGCTCTCGGTGGCGAACGCCCAGGAAGACGTCGACTTCCACGTCAAGATCCTCGGGATGCGCTTCATCAAGCGCACCGTCCTGTTCGACGGCTCCCTGCCGATCTACCACCTGTACTACTCGAACGCCGCGGGCGACCCGTCGAGCGTCGTCACGACCTTTCCCTGGGCGCAGGCCGGGTTCTTCGGCAAGCGCGGCACCAACCAGGCTCGCGAGGTCCTGCTGTCGGTCCCGGACCACTCGCTGGACTTCTGGCACGGCAGGCTGACCGGGCACGGCATCGAGGTCACCGACGTCGAGCAGTTCGGCCGGCGCCGGCTCGCGTTCCGGCACCCGTCGGGCATCGAGTACCTGTTCGTCGGCAACGACGGCGACGAGCGGGTGGGCCACCCCGGCCACGGCGTGCCGCAGGAGCACGCGATCCACGGCATCCACGGCGTGGGCGTGCACATGGCCACCCCCGATCGCATGGTCGAGTTCGCCGGCGAGTCGTTCTTCGCCCAGGACGCCCTCGCCGAGGAGGGCGACGTCATCGGGCTGCGGATCGGCGACGCCAAGCACGGCAACCACCTCGAGATCACCGTCGACCGCGCCGGCGACCAGGGCACCTGGAGCTACGGCGCGGGCACCTACCACCACTTCGCGTGGAACGTCAGCACCCTGGAGAACCAGGACGCGGTGAAGTTCGAGATCGAAGGACGCGGCTACACCGACATCTCCGAGCTGAAAGACCGCAAGTACTTCAAGAGCGTCTACGTGCGCACCCCGAGCGGCGCGCTGTTCGAGCTCGCCGTGACCCACGCCGACGGCGGCTGGACCTGCGACGAGTCGCCGCACGAGCTGGGCACCCGGTTCCAGCTGCCGGAGCAGTTCGAACACCGCCGCGACGAGATCCTGGGCCGGCTGGAACCGATCGACGTCTGAGGGTGGCCGGCGTGGCGGCACCGCACGTGGCCGGCGGGTACGAGATCACCGTCCGGCGTGGACAGTTCTGGGTGCCCGGCGAGCGGGTGCGCACGGACCACGGGACCGTGCAGCGGGCGCCGCTGTTCGTGCACTGGGAAGCGCCGCCGGGCGCCGCTCACCCCGTCCCGCTCGTGCTCGTGCACGGCGGTGGCGGGCAGGGCACCGACTGGACCGGGACCCCCGACGGCAGGCCGGGCTGGGCGACCAGGTTCGTCGAGGCGGGTTTCGCGGTCTACGTCGTCGACCGCTGCGGGCACGGACGCTCGCCCTACCACCCCGACATCGTCGGGCCGATGGGCGCGCCGTTCCCCTACGAGGCGGCGCAGGCGCTCTTCCTGCCCGCCGGGGAGCGCGACGCGCAGACGCAGTGGACGTACGGACGGGAGATCGGTTCGGCCGACCTCGACCAGCTGCTCTGCCCGATGGGTCCGCTGCCCGCCGACCTGGCCGAGTCGCAGCGCCTCGACGCGGACCGGCTGGGCAGGCTGCTCGACGTCGTGGGCGAGGCCGTGCTGGTGACCCATTCGGCGGGTGGCCCGGTCGGCTGGCTGACCGCGGCCGCGCGGCCGGACCGGGTCGTGGCGATCGCCGCGATCGAGCCGATGGGGCCGCCGTTCGCGGAGTTCCCGGGCCTCGGCGCGTTGACGTGGGGCCTGACCAGCGCGGAGCTCACCTGCGACCCGCCGGCCGGTGACCCGTCGGAGGTGCCCGGACGGCGCATCCCGGCTCTCGCGGGCAAGCCGGTCGCGGTCGTGACGGGCGGGGCCTCGGCGTTCGCCGGCTTCGCTCCGGAGGTCGTGGCGTTCCTGAACGCGGCCGGGGCCGACGGCCGGCACCTGCACCTGCCGGACTTCGGCGTCGGCGGCAACGGGCACGGGCTGATCTTCGAGGCGAACTCGGACGAAACCGTGAAACCCGTCATCGACTGGATCCTGGCCACCACCCGAGGACGGACATCATGAACCAGCTGAACGTCAGCGCCGAGTTCGACGCGCTCATGGCCCGGCTCGACGCGATCACGCCGCTGCTCGAGGAAACCGCCGAAGAGGGCGAGACACTCGGTCGCGTGCCCGACAACGCCGCCAAGGCCCTGCACGAAACCGGCGTGTTCAAGGTCGGCATCCCCGGGGAGCTCGGTGGCTACGAGTTCTCGCCCCGCCAGGTGATCGACACGATCGCCAAGCTGTCCTATGCGGACGCTTCCGTCGGCTGGGCCTTCATGGCCGTGCAGATGGTCACCGGCACGACGGCCGCCTACCTCGGCCCGGACGCCGTCGCGCAGCTGTACCCGGACGTCGGCAACGGCGGCCACGCGCTCATCGCCGGCCAGGGCACCAAGCTCGGCACGGCCGTGCGGGTGGACGGCGGCTACCGCATCAGCGGGCACTGGCACTTCGCGTCCGGGATCTCGATGGCGACCCACGTCCACACCGCCGCGCTCTGCCCGGAGACCGGCGAAGCGCTGGTCTTCACCCTGCCCAAGGACCAGGCGACGATGATCGACAACTGGGACGTCATGGGCCTGCGGGCGACCAGCAGCCACGACTACGTGTGCGAGGACCTGTTCGTGCCGGAGAGCCACGTGTACGGCATCGCGACGACCGACGTCCGGCACGGCGGCGCGATCTACCGCATGGGACTGGCGAACATGGCCGGTATCTGCCACACCGGGTGGGCGCTCGGGGTCGGCCGCCGGATGCTCGACGAGCTGAAGACACTGGCGGCCAAGAAGACCGGCAGCCCGAACGCGTCGGTGGACACGCAGCAGTTCTACGCCGAGTACGCCCAGGCCGAGGCGAAGCTGCGCGCGGCGCGGGCCTGGGCGATGGAGGTGTGGGCGGACAGCGAAGCCACTTTGGACCGCGGCGAGCCGCTGGACACCGAGCAGGAGACGCTGACGCGCCTGATGCTCAACAACACCACGTGGTCGGTGCACGCCGTGGGCCAGACCGTCTACAAGTGGGCGGCGACGGCGGCCCTGCGGCGCGGTGTCCTGCAGCGGTTCTTCCGCGACCTGCACGCCGGCACGCAGCACATCACGTCCAGCCCGGTCGTGCTGCAGAACTGCGGCAAGCTGCTCAGCGGCCTGGCACCCGGTTCGCACTGGGTGTTCCTGGACCTCCAGGAAGCGCGGTGATGCCCCCGTCACTCGTCGAGTGGGGCACCCCGGCGGACCGGGCCGAACTGGCCGTGCTCGCCGTGCACGGCCGCGGCCAGGACCCGGCGTTCATGCGCGCGACGGCGCATCGGTTCGGTTCGGCGCCGGTGCGGTTCTTCGCGCCGGAAGCCGAGGGCAACACGTGGTACCCGCTGTCGTTCCTGGAGCCGGTCGAGCGCAACCAGCCCGCGCTGGACCGGTCGTCGCGGATCCTGGAGGCGTGCATCGACCGGCTCGCCCAGGCAGGTTTCGACCGTCGGCGGGTGGTGCTGTGGGGCTTTTCGCAGGGCGCCTGCCTGCTGTCACACGTGGTCCTCACCGACCCGCGGCCGGTGGCCGGGCTGGTGTTGTTCACCGGCGGCTACATCGGCACGGCGCCGCCGCCGGTGCCGGGCGACCGGGCCCTGCACGGAGTTCCGGCCGTGGTCCGGAGCATCGAGGACGACCCGTGGGTGCCCCGGCACCGGGTGGAAGACACGGCCGCGCTGCTGCGGCAGGCCGGGGCGCAGGTCGACGTCCGCATCGACCCGGGCACCGAACACATCATCACCGCCGAGGCCTGCGCGGCGGCGACCGAGTTGCTCAAGGCAGCGGCGGCCGAGCGCTCCCCTGGTTGACCGGAGCCGGGTCAGCGTGGTTTGCCGAACCAGGTGGACAAGGCTTCGCGCAGCGAGGCTGTATCGGGGGTGCCGTACGCGGCCCAGGCGACGTAGCCGTCCGGGCGGAGCAGCAACGCAGTCACCCCGGGTGTCTCGGGTAGCCGACACAGGTCGACCCGGTCGATCCAGCCGTCCGCGACGGCCCGCACCTCCGCCGAGCCGGTCCGATCAGCCAAAACCGGCCGCGCGGCTTCAGCCAAACCGGGCAGGTCGGGCAGGTACCGCCCGGTCAGCGGATGAGTCCAAGCGCCTACGTCGTAACGGATGTCGAGGCCTTGCAACCGGGCTCCCAGCAGATCGGTCAGGGTCACATCGGCCTCCAGCAACCGGGCGAACAGCGCGCGCATCGCGCGGCTGTGCGGGTCCGGCCGCATGATCGCGATCTGGGCGCGGGTGTTCTCCAGCACCCGCTCGGCCACCGGGTGACGTTCGGCGGTGTAGCTGTCCAGCAGGCCATCGGGCGCCCATCCCCGCACGGTCGCGGCCAGCTTCCACCCCAGGTTGGCGGCGTCCTGCAGGCCGGTGTTCAGGCCTTGGCCGCCGAAGGGCGGGTGCACGTGCGCGGCGTCGCCGGCCAGCAGCACCCGGCCCATGCGGTAGGTCGCCGCCTGGCGGGTGTTGTCGGTGAACCGGGCCGCCGACTCGACCGCGGTGACGACCACGTCGGTGTCGCTGACCCGGCGCAGGGCGTCCTGCAACTCGGCCCGGGTGACCGGGGCGTCGCGGTCGGCGGGCGGTCCGGCGAACTCCACGGTGAGGATCCGGCCGGGTTTCGGCCCGTGCGCGTACAACCCGCGGCCGGTGACGTGCCATCCGGTGGGCAGCGGCACAGCGGGATCCAGGGTGAGCACCGCCTGGTAGCCGGTGGTCAGCGGATCCGTGCCGGGAAACGCGAAACCCGCCAGCTTGCGAACGGTGCTGCGGCCACCGTCGCAGCCGACGAGGTAGGCGCACCGGATGGTCTTCGCGCCATCGCCGGTACGCACGTGCACGGTCACGTCGTCGGCGTTCTGGGTGAGGCCGGTGACCTCGTGGCCGGTCAGCACCGGCACGCCGAGCTCGGCCACCCACGCGCCGAGCAGCCGCTCGAGTGCTTGCTGCGGCAGGACCGTGGGCGGCGGGATCTCGAGGGACGACTCGGTGTTCAGCAGCAAGCCCGCGAAGTGCCCGCCGAACCGGGCCTGCCCTCGACCGTCGGCAGCGGTGCGCTCGCGGGCGAACGACGCGAACCCGTCGCCGTACTTCGCGCTCTCCTCGGCGATCCGGGCCGCGAGCCCGCGCCGGGCGAGCAGCTGGGTGCTGCGCCCGCTGATCCCGCCCGCCTTGAGGGCTTGGTTCTGTTCGGTCAGGCGCTCCATCACGGCCACGGAGACACCGGCAAGGCTCAGCTCGGCCGCGAGCAGGAGCCCCACCGGGCCGGCACCGGCAACCACTACGTCAACGTTCATGAAACCTAGGATCGACCTAAGTTTATGACGGTGTCAAGTTTGACTCTGGTATAACTTTGGCCATGCACGAGGGACTGCGGGAACGCAAGAAGCGGGAGGCTCGGCAGCACATCTCCGATGTCGCGACGCGCCTGTTCGCCCGGCGCGGGTTCGAGGCTGTCACGGTCGTGGAGATCGCCGAGGCGGCCGGCGTCGCCAAAGCGACCGTCACCAACTACTTCCCCCGCAAGGAAGACCTGCTCCTGGATCTGCAGGCGGAGGCCGAGCACCTGCTCGTCGATGCCCTCCGGGAGCGTCCGCCCGGCCAGCCGGTCGTCGAAGCGACCCGGGCCTTGATGCACCGGTTGCTGGCCCAGCGGCACGTGCTGTCCACCGCCGCGCCGGGCATGGCGCGATTCGGCCGCTTGATCGCGGACAGCCCCGCGTTGCTCTCCCGGGCCCGAGAGCAGCGCGAGTACCTGGAATCGGCCGTGGCCCGCTGCCTGACCGAGGAAACCGGCGATCCGGTCCGCGCCGACCTGGTAGCCCGGCTGCTCCTGGCCGCGGCGACCACCGTCGTGGTCACCCCGACCCGGCGGCTCGTCGCCGGTGAACCGGCCGAGACGGTCGCCGCGGATCAGAAACGGGTGATCGACGAGGCTTTCGACGTGCTGGCTGCCGGGATCGGCACCTTCGGCAGCAACACCTGAGCCGAAGCCGCGCCGGCAACGGAGGGGACCACGACCGCGACAACCATGCGACGATCCCGGTCGTGAACCCGCAGCAGTTTCGTGCCGTCATCACCGCCGGTCCGCGCAACCACGCGGTCATCGCGGTGCCGTTCGACCCGGACGAGACCTGGGGCGCCAAGGCCGACCATCCCGTCGGCGGCACGATCGACGGCAAGCGGGTCCGCGGGAGACTGTCGCCGACCGGCGGCGGATGGCAGCTGACCGTCACGCCGACCTGGCTGCGCGACACAGGCGTCACCATCGGCACCGAGGTGACCGTCGAACTGGCCCCGGAAGGTCCCCAACGCGCAGACCTCGCCGACGACATCGCCGCGGCACTGGCCGCCAACCCCACCGCCGCCGCATTCTTCGACACGCTGGCGCAGTTCTACCGCAAGGCCTACCTCCGCTGGATCGAGGCGACCACCCGCCGTCCCGACCTCCGCGCCGCTCGGATCGCCGAAGTGGTCGACCTCCTCGCGGCGCGGATCAAACAACGACCACGGCCGTGACGGCCCGGACCCGTACCCCCCAACGATGCGCGAGCGATTGGAACGTTCTCCCGACGGACCAGATCGTCCATGTACGCCAGGGATCCGCCGAACTACACCTCGATCCGATCGTTGATCAAGCGGAGCACCTCGCCGGGTGTGCGTGCCTCGGTGATCAGGTCGTCGGGGACGACCAGGCCGCGATCCCGCTTGAGCACCGCCGCCGTCTCGATGAGCGCGAGCGAGTCGTAGCCCAGCTCCTCGAACGAGACGTCCGCGATGTCGGCCGGTAGCGCGTCGCCGCCGGCGCAGTCGACGAGGATGTCGCGCAGGTCCTCGATGCTCAGAGTTTCGGTCATGTCAGCTCCTGTCTCAGAGTGCCTGGATGACGGTGGCCGCGTTGAAGCCCCAGCGGCCGCGGGCGAGGACGAGGGCGGTGCGCACCGGCACCGGCCGCGGCTCGCCGGTCACGAGGTCGATGCCGTAGTCGCCGGGCACGGTGGCGGTGCCGAAAGTCGGCGGGATCACGTTCTCCTGGATGCTCATCAGCGCGGCGACGACGTCGAGCACGGCCCCGCCGGACAGGAGCCTGCCGGTCAACGCCTTGGGCGCGGTGACCGGTACGCCACGGACACCGAACAACTCCCGCAGCGCCAACGCCTCGGCACCGTCGAGCTCCGGGACGCCTGCCGCGTCGGCGAATACGACGTCGACGTCGCCGGGCTCGATCCCGGCGTCGGCCAGGGCGAGCCCGGCGGCGCGCCGCAACCCGGGCGGAGCGCCGGTGTCCGGGTGCGGGTCGAATGTCGCCGCGTAGCCGGCGATCTCGCCGTACCCTCGCACGCCGCGAGCGCGCGCCGATTCCGCGCTCTCCACAATGCACATCGCGCCGCCTTCACCCGGGATGTACCCGGCCGCGCGTGCGTCGAAGGGGCGGTACGCGGTGGCGGGGTCCAGGTCGACGCTGACCCGGCCGCCCGCGAGGTGGGACAGCCAGCCCCACGGATCGAAGGCGGAATCGACCCCGCCGCCGACGACCAGCGGCACGCCGCCGCGGATCGTGCGGGCGGCGTGGCCCAGCGCGTCCAAGCCGCCCGCCTGCTCCGCGACAAGCGCGCTGCTCGGGCCGCGCATCCCGTGCCGGATGGAGATCTGGCCGGTGTTCACCGCGTAGAACCACGCGAACGACTCGTACACGCTGACGTGCTCGGGCCCGTGCGCCCACAGCTTGTTGAACTCCCGGTGGGTGAATTCGAAGCCGCCGGAGGCGTTGGCCGTGACGACGCCCATGTCGTAGTCGGCCAGCTCGGCGGGGTCGACCTCGGCGTCCTCCAGCGCCCACTGGGCGGCGACGAGCGCGAGCCTGGTGGAGACGTCCGTCTGCGGAAGCAGCCTGCCTGGCAGGTACTCCGCGCTGTCGAGTTCACGGACCAGACCGGCCAGCCGCGCCGGGTAGCCCGACGTGTCGAACCGGTCCAGCTCGGCGATCCCGCTGCGGCCGGACAGCGTCGCCGCCCAGAATTCCTTGACGCCGAGCCCGTTCGGCGCGATCACCCCCAGCCCGGTGATGACGCTCATGCCGCCGCCCTGGTCAGCACCATCGCGCTCTGGAACCCGCCGAACCCGCTGCCGACGGTCAGCACGGTGTCCACGTGGTGCTCGCGCGCTTCCACCGGGACGTAGTCGAGGTCGCATTCGGGATCCGCGGAACGCAGGTTCGCCGTCGGCGGGACGGCCTGGTTTTCCATGGCCAGCAAGGAAGCCGCGATTTCCACCGAGCCGATGGCGCCCAGCGAGTGCCCGACCATCGACTTGATCGAACTGACCGGCGTGCGGTACGCGTGCTCGCCCAGGCTGCGCTTGAACGCGGCGGTCTCGTGCCGGTCGTTCTGCTTGGTGCCCGACCCGTGCGCGTTGATGTAGTCCACGGCGTCCCCGTTCACCCGCGCCTGGTCCAGCGCGGCGCGGATGGCTTCGGCCATCTCCCGGCCGTCGGTCTTGAGCCCGGTCATGTGGTAGGCGTTGCACCGCGTGGCGAACCCGCCGACCTCGGCGTAGACATGCGCGCCGCGGCGGCGGGCGGCGGTCATCTCCTCCAGCACGAACATCGCCGCGCCCTCGGCCAGCACGAAGCCGTTGCGGGTGCCGTCGAACGGCCGGGACGCCTGATCCGGCACGTCGTTGTAGGTGGTCGTCGCCTTGATCGCGTCGAAGCTGGCGACCACGATCGGCGTGATCGGGGTGTCCGCGGCGCCCGCGACCACGACGTCCGCGCTGCCCTCGCGGATCAGCGCGACACCGTGGCCGACGGAGTCCAGCCCGGATGTGCATCCGTCGGACACCATCGCGACCGGGCCCTCGGCCCCGACCGCCCAGGCGACCTCGGCGGCCATGACGCTGGGGACCATGTAGTCGAACATCTGCGGCGTGAGCTGATCCGGCGACATCGTCCAGCGCTTGCCCGAATCCGACAGCACGAGGTACTCGCGTTCGAGGCTGGTCGCCGCCGCGACCGCCGAGCCCAGGCTGATGCCGGTGCGGTGCGGGGAAATGCCGGTCAGCCCGCTGTCGGACAGCGCCTCGCGGGCGCAGACCACGGCGAACTGCGTCGCGCGGTCCATCCGCCGGATCTCCCGAGGACTCAGTCCTTCGGCCGCCGAGTCGAAATCCACCTCCGCGGCCACCTGGGAACGGTACGGCGACGGGTCGAAGAAAGTGATGCGCCGGGTTGCCGTCCGCCCGGCGGAAAGCAATTCCCAGAAGGCGTCCTTGCCCAGCGATCCGGGAGCCCGGACGCCCATTCCGGTAATGGCGACCCGGCGATTCGACCTGCCGTGCATAGGTGCGCCCTTCTCTGCGGAAGCCAGGTGCGGGAAAGGGTTCCCGATTCAAGGGGAAAGCTAGGCTTTCCCTCTCGACCCCCGCTCAACCTGGGCTCTACCGAGAGAGTCGCGCTTTCAGCGCGCGGGCGTCCACAAGCTGTCGGCGTCGCCCGCCTCCATGCGGCCGCGGTAGACGTCGATCTTGTGGTCGATGAGCTCGAGATTGTCCTGCAGCACCGCGATCTGCTCCAGCACGCCGGCGCGGTGCGACTCGAGCAGCGCGAGGCGTTCCTCCTCGTTGCCGTGGCCTTCGGAGACCAGCTCGGCGTAGCGGCGGATCGTCCTGATCGACATGCCGGTGGCGCGCAGCTTGGTGCAGACGCGGATCCAGTGCAGGTCACGCTCGTGGTAGCGGCGTCTTCCACCGGTGGTGCGGTCGACGTCGGCGACGACGAGACCGGCACGTTCGTAGTAGCGCAGCGTGTGCGCACTGACTCCGGTGCGGCGGGCGGCCTCGGCGATGGTCAGGCCCGCCTCCGGTGCGGGTGGCGACTTGACTTCGAGCACGCTCTAAATCCTAGCGTAGCGACGTACGAGAAGCCCACCGAGGAGAGCCCATGCCCGAACTCAGCCGACGCCGGCGCCTGCTGGTGCTCGCGATCTGCTGCGCCAGCATGATCGTCGCGACGATGGACATCTCGATCGTCACCGTCGCGTTGCCGTCGATCCGCAGCGATCTGCACGCCACCGAGTCGAGCCTGCAATGGACGGTCGACGCCTACACCCTGGTGCTGGCCGGTTTCTTGGTACTGGCCGGATCCACCGCGGACCGGTACGGCCGCAAGCGGGTGTTCCTGATCGGCCTCGCCACCTTCGGCCTCGGCTCGCTGCTGTGCGGGCTCGCCCCCGGCGTCGGCTGGCTGGTCGCGGCCCGGGCGTTGCAGGCGGTCGGCGGGACGATGCTCAACCCGGTCGCGATGGCCATCATCGCCACCACATTCCCCGTTCCCGCTCAGCGGGCCAAGGCGATCGGCGTGTTCGGCGCGACGTCCGGCCTGGCGCTGGCGCTGGGGCCGATCCTGGGCGGCGCGCTGGTCGACGCCTACGGCTGGCAGTCGGTGTTCTGGATCAACGTGCCGATCGTGGCGATCGCGATCGTGTGCACCGCGTTGTTCGTCCCCGAGTCCCGCGCCGAGCGCGCCCGCCGATTCGACCCGGTGGGCCAGGTTCTGGTGGTCCTGATGCTGGGCACGGTGGTCTACGCGATCATCGAGTCCGGGCGGCTGGGCTGGACGTCGCCGACGATCCTGATCCTGCTCGCCGTGGCCGTGCTGGCCGTGGCCGGCCTGGTCGGCTACGAACCGCGCCGCGCCGACCCGCTGCTGGAGCTGCGGCTGTTCCGGAGTGTGCCGTTCGCGTCGGCGCTGGTCATCGCGATCGCGGCACTGGCCGGGTTCGGCACGTTCCTGTTCCTGACCACGCAATACCTGCAGGAGGTCCGCGGGATGACCGCGATCACCGCCGGCCTGAGCCTGCTGCCTGCCGGCGCGATGATCGCGGTGGTCTCGCCGATTTCCGGCAAGATCGTCGGGGCGCGCGGGCCACGCGGACCGCTGCTGGTTTCCGGGGCCACGCTGGCTGCGGGCGCACTGGCGTCGCTGTGGCTGACACCGACGACGCCGCTGCCGGCCGTGCTGGCGATCTACCTGCTGTTCGGGGTGGCGCTGGGGACCAGCGCGGCGCCGATCACCAACACGGCGGTGTCCGGAATGCCGCGTTCGATGGCCGGTGTGGCGGCTTCGGTGGCTTCCTCCGGACGGCAGACCGGGACCACGCTGGGCGTCGCGATCGCGGGTGCGACGGTGAGCTCCTCCATCGGGCACGGCGGAATCGCGTTCACGACCGCCGAGCACGGCGTGTGGTGGCTGGCCGTCGGGCTCGGGATCGCCGTGGTCGTGCTGGGCGTGGTGAGCACGAGCCCGCCCGCACTGCGATCGGCCGCGCGTGCCGCCGCCCTGTTCGAAGAGGTCGACCGAGGACGCTCACCGGTTCCCGCGGCCCGATGAGCGGGCGCCGCGGAGGGCGATGGTGACGAGGCGGTGGTCGGCGAAGAACGCCCGGGCGCGGTGGACGAATTCGACCGCGGTCCGGGCGGTTTCGCCGGGCAGGGTTTCCGGTCGAGGAAGCGGCGCCGGGCCGGACCGAGCTGGTGATCCCGACGGCGGGCGGAGTGTTTCCGGGTCCGGCGCAGCTGCTCGATCCGACCACCACGCCCTCGAGGGACAGCGGGGGCATTACGGGGGGCGCATGGACGGGTCTTTCCGCTCGGCGGACGAGGTGGTCGCACTCCTCATCCTGCCGCCGAAAGACCCGTCCCGCGTCTCAGGCCCCGCCAGCCGGCACCAACGTCATGACCCGCGGCAAACTAGCTGAGGCGGAACCGGATGCGGAGGTTCTCCACCTGCGGGAAGGCAACCCGGGTGCGCGGCCGCGGGGGCTCGGCGAGCGTGAGGTCCGCATAACGGGTCAGTAGAGCGCTGAACACCACTTCGGCCTGCAGGTTCGCGAGCCGCCAGCCCAGGCAGAAGTGGGTGCCCAGGCCGTACGACAGCAGCGCGGTGCCGGTCCGGGTGACGTCGAAGCGGTCCGGGTCCGGGAAACGCGCCGGGTCGCGGTTGGCGGCCGCGATCATCACCATCACCCGCGCGTTCTCCGGGATCGTGACGCCGCCGACGTCCACCGGTGACGTCGTCGTCCGCGGGATCATGTGCGCGGCCGGCGCGTACCGCAGTACCTCGTCGATCGCGCCGCTCAGCAGCGAAAGGTCCGCCCGCACCAAGTCCGCCTGGTCCGGGTGGGTGATGAACTGGTGCACGCCGTTGGTCAGGAAGAACGTCGTGGTCTCGCTGCCCGCGGCGATGATCATGTGACACATCTGAACGAGCTCATCGAACAACAGCCGCGAACCCTCGTCCGACGTGTCGATCAACGCCGACAGCAGGTCGTCACCACGCTCACGCTGCCGCGCGCGCACCAGCTCCCCGAAGTAGTCGTCCAGCGAGCGAGCGGCCTCGTTCGCCGTCCGCAGTTCCGAAGCGGTCATCCCCACCTCGAACACCCGCTGGAAGTCCCGGATCCACTCCCGCAGGCGCGGGGCGTCCTCCTCCGGCACACCGATGAGCCCGGCCACCACGCTGAACGCCAGCGGGAAGAACACGTCGTTGCAGATGTCTCCCCCGCCGCTTTCCTCCAGCGGACGCATCAGCGAATCGAACCGCCGCTCGATCAACGCCCGATGCTCCCGCACCCGTTTCAGGGTGAATGCCCGGTTCACGATGCCGCGCAACCGCGTGTGGTCCGGAGGATTCGCCCACAGCATGTTCGCGGCGAGCTTCCGCAGCGCGTGATGCTGTTCCCACTGCCCGCTGAACCGCCCGCCCATCCACGTGTACACGTTCTTGTCGACGTGCTTGTCGCGCAGGAACTCGTCGACGTCGTCGTGGCGCGTGAGCACCCAGCTGCCCAGGGTGCTGCGGTGCACCGGCGCGGCCTCGCGGATCCGGTGGTACCGCGAGAACGGATCCGCCAGGCCCTCCGGCGAAAACAGCAGTTCCGCCAGTGCCTCGTCGGCAGCGTGCGAGGACTGCGCGATCGTCGCCGTCATCCGGCTTTCCTGGCACTCAGGATCGCTTGCGCGGCCCAGGAATCCGGCGGCATGTCGGCGGGGTTCTGCGCGATCGCCCGGGTGACCTCGAATCCGCACTCCGCCAGCCACGCACGGTAGGTCGAGAGCTTCTGCGGGCCACCCTTCCCCATGGCGCAGCCGAGGAAGAACGCCGGGAAGAAATCGACGCCGTAGGAGTCCTTGACGTTTTCGGGGTACACCGGAACGAGAACGTGGACCAGTGAGCCGGGCTCGACCGCGGAATTGACTCCCTTGAGGATGGCGAAGACGTCCTTCTTGTCGAACATGTCGAGGAAATGCTTGATCAGAACGACGTCGAAGCCCGACGGAACGCTCTTGAAAACGTCACCACCGATGAACCCGCACCGGTCCTCCACGCCGTGCTCGCGGAAGTTCCGCAGTGCGGGCTCCCGCTTTTCCGGCAGGTCGAACGTCGTTACGCGCAGCCCGGTCGAGCCCTTCAGCTTGTGCGTCAGGATCGCGCCGAGGCCGGTGTTCCCGGCGAGGTCGAGCACCTGCGCACCGGCCGGGATCTCGACGTTCTCGAAGAACCACGGATCGATGTGCGCGGTATAGGTGTCCATCGCCTTGCCCCAGGACTCGCGCAGCTCCGGGTGTTCGCCCGCGGCGTCGTAGACGTTGCCCTCGAAGCCGTAGAACTCCTTGAGCCCCAAGGGAATCCCGGCGCGGACGCTCTCGGTCATGTAGTAACCCTGGCGCAGCATGAGGACCTTGATCATCCGCGAGATCGACAGCACGCGCTGCAGGTCGACGTCGGCGACGTCGGCGAGCCCGCCGAGGGCGTACGTCCCGGCAGCCTCGTCGAAGGCGACGAAGTCGTCCTTGACCAGGAGGTGCAGCAGCTGCTGCACGGCGTCCGGTGTGACACCGGCGGCGCCGGCGAGCTGCTCCGCCGTCCGCGGCCCGGCGTCGCGCAGTGCGTCGACCAGGCCGAGCTCGAAGCAGGACAACAGGGTGATGAACCTCGACGGCCCGACCATGTACTCGCGGAACCGGGTGAGGGTGGTTTCGGCGGTCATCGGGATCCTTCCGCTGGGTGGAATTCGGGCGCGCCGGTGGCGCGGATGCGCGGCCCGAGCAGCCGCAGGCCGAGCCCCGGCACGTCCGGGAACGAGTCCGGGTCGTCGCCCTGCGCGGCGAAGAAGTGCTCCAGCCCGCCGGGGCTGCAAATGGTGAGCACGGTGACTTCCCTGGCGGCCGCGTTGGCGAACGCGTGCGGCGTGCCGCCGGGCGCCCACGCCAGGTGCCGCGGGCCGAGGATGTGGCGACGTTCTCCCAGCTGGATCTCCAGCTCGCCGTCGACGACGTAGAACGCCTCGGTGAAATCGTGCGCGTGCAGGAACGGCCCGGACTGCCACGGGCTGAGCGTCCACTCGAGCAGGCTCAGCTTGCCGCCGGTGTCCTCGGCGAGCAGCTTGAACGGGATATTGCCGGGAGAGTTCGGACGGTACTGCGAAGGGTTCAGGATGAGAGGTTCCATGGTCACCTCGGGTCGGGTTCGGCGGGCGGGCCGGCCGTGTTGATCGCGACCACCCGGAAGGGAAACTCGCTGCGCCACCGTTTCGCGTACTCGCCCAGCGGCGGGTGCGCGAACAGCTTTCGCAGCGATTCGACGTCGGCACAGCGGATCTGCACCAGCGCGGACGCGGCGAACGTCGACGCGTCGACCGCGCTCGGCACGGAAACGCCGGTCCAGTGGTGGTAGGACTCCGCGAGGCCCGAGCCGAGCACGACCGCGGCGCCGTCCCGGAAGAACAGCTCACGGTCCTTTTCGGACATCGCGTCCGGGAACGACAGGACCAACGTGTGCGTCACCATGTCGTCCGCGCCCACAGATCGGCGATGA
Organism: Amycolatopsis ponsaeliensis; assembly: GCF_030182635.1. Classification (NCBI taxonomy): domain Bacteria; kingdom Bacillati; phylum Actinomycetota; class Actinomycetes; order Pseudonocardiales; family Pseudonocardiaceae; genus Amycolatopsis; species Amycolatopsis ponsaeliensis. The sequence continues at coordinate 2,861 of NZ_JAPZLD010000026.1, read as the reverse complement.
ACCGCTGGTAGTTCCCGGACTGCAGCACCACCATCAGGTCCAGCACCTTCGCCCGGTCCCCGGTCACCGCGAACTGCCCGGTGACGAACGCCGTCGCGGCGTGCAGCTCACCCGACTCGAACGCCAGCAGGTCGCGGTAACTCGCGCGGATCGCCAGGTCGCTGTCGGCGAGCAGGCCGCGGCCGGCCCGGACGACCACGCCGCGCTCGGCCACCAGGTGGTAGTCCACCTCGCCCTCGGGGGTGTCGGTGGCGTGGAACTGCAGCCGGACGTTGACGTGCGGGACCTCCGGCAGATCCGGGGTCACCAGGTCACCGAGCTCATCGAGGTACTCGTCGGACAAGAACTTCACCGCGGTCATGGGATCACGGTCTCCACGATGTGCAGCAGCGTCCCGGCCGGGGTGACGTTCTCGACGCGCAGGTCCGCCCGCTCGGCGAGCGCGGTCACGCCGGCCTTGGTGTGCCGCTTTCCGTTGGTGTTGAGCAGGAACAGCAGGTCGATGCCGGTCGCGTAGCGGGGCTCCGGGCTGTCGTCGATCAGGTTCGTGATGATCAGCACCCTGCTGCCGGGGTGTCCGGCGCGCCGGGCGTTGCTCAGCGCCTTGACCGTCAGCTCGTCGTCCCACTCGAGGATGCTCTTGAACTGGTAGACATCCGCGTCGACAGGGATCTCCGCCAGGCAGTCGCCCGCGACGACCTGGGACCGCGCGGCCAGCTCACCGTCGGGACGCAGCCGCGGATCCGGCGTCGCGACCGCGGCGGGCAGGTCGACGAGCGTCCCGTGCAGGTGGGGGTGGCGCTCCAGGATCGTCGCCAGGGTGTACCCGCGGCCGCCGCCGACGTCGGCAAAGGTCTTGACGTCCACCACGTCCAGCGCGTCCGCGATCGCCGCCGACGTGAGCACGCTCAGTTCGGTCTGCGACCGGTTGAACGTCTCGGTCGACTCCGGCCACTCCTTGTGCAGACGGGTGAAGAAATCCTCGCCGAAGCGCTCGTCGAAGTGCCCGCGCCCGGTGCGCAGCGCCTGTTCGAGGTCCGGCCACAGCTGCCACACCCACGGCTCGGTGACCCACAGCACCCAGTTCTTCAGGCGCTCCGGGTGGTCCTCGCGCAGCAGCTTCGACGTGGCCGTGTGCACGATGCCCGCGTCGGTGTCGTCGAACAGGCCGTAGCAGCGCAGATTCCGCAGTACCCGTACGAGGATCGCGGCGTCGACACCCAGCGTGTCCGCCAGCTCGGCGACCGGCATCGGCGAGTCTCCGAGCGCGTCGGCGACGCCCACCCGGATGACGGCCCGCAGCGACGCCGACGCGGCCGACGCGAGCGACAGCTCCCGCAGGGCCGTGACCGGTGAGTCCACAGTCATCAGGCCGGGCTCCCGACGCGCTGGGCGCGCTTCTCCGACTCGTCGCGCACGGCGGCGAGGTCGGCGTGGCTGTTGTTCTCCACCGCGGCCTGCATCAGCCTGGTCGCCTCCTCCTGGCTGGGCACCTGGTCGGTCGGCCGGGCGGCGAAGTCGTGCGTGATGACCAGCTGGGTGCGGTTTTCGCCGAGCGGAAGCGCCCGCCACTCGCCGCTCATGTGCTGGATCATCGGGGCGTTCTCCAGCTGGCGGTAGGCGATCGTCCGGTTCGGACGGTCGAGATCGCGGCGGGAGACCCAGCTCTGGACCTGCCCGCTGACGTTCACCACGAGCCGCGCGATCTGGTACGCCTCGGTCTCCTCCAGCATCGTCACCGCTTCGGTGGGCGGAAAGAGCTTCGCATAGCCGACGACGTCGGCGAGCACCTCGTAGACGAGGTCGGCGTTCGCGTTCACGGTCACGGTGTGTTCGGTGTGGAACATGGCATCCCCGTTCTGTCCGTCGGAAAGCAGCACTTCGTGGTTCGCGTACGCGGCGTCGTATTCGATCTTCCCTCGCCAGTTCGAGATGAATTCGTGCACTGGCGCCGATTCGGAGAACTTCCGCAGCGTCGGCACGTCGGCGCAGGAGAACTGCGCGATGTGCGTCGCCGTCATGCCCTTGGAGTGCTCGTCCGCGGGCAGGAGCACGTGCCGTTGCCAACCGAAGTCCGTCACCAGCCCGGATTCGCCCGCCAGCACCTGCAAGCCGGAGAAGAAATCACGAATGTCACCCTCCTCGGCCTCCACCGGGAAACGGTACAGAAGAGTGTGTACGATCATGGTTTTCCCTCCACGTCGCGATGTGTCCCTGACGTCGGATGCTGGTGGTCGGTGGTCAAACCGCACTCAAGGGCGGCTAACCCGCGAACACGCTTGAGTGCGCTTCGAGGGCGACGGCGTAAGCCTGGCGGGAGCGACGGACCAGACGAGGAGAATCCATGGCGGACGCACCACAGGTTCCTTCCCTCTTCGAGCGGCTCGGGGGCATCTTCGGCATCGCGCACATCATCGATGTACTCGGCGACCGGCTCTACGACAACGACACGCTCAACCAGAATCCCGCCGTGCTGCGGCTGCACAACGAAAAGGGCCGGCCCGGCTTCAAGTTCACGCTCATCGCGTGGATGATCGAGCAGACCGGCGGGCCCAAGGTGTACCCGGGCGCGGACATGCGCACCGCGCACGCCGAAATGACCGTCAGCGACTTCGAGTTCGACGTGGTGCTGTGGGAGGCGGCCGCCGTGATGACCTACTGCGGGGTGCCGCAGCAGGAGCACAAGGAACTCATGGCGGTGCTGGAGAGCGTCCGCGACGACGTCCGGGCCGGCTCGGCGGCGTAACGGCAAAGACTCGTGAGTGGTGCGGGGGGGGGGGGGGGGGGGGGGGGGGGGGGGGGGGGCGGGGGGGGGGGGCGGGGGGGGCGGCGCGCCCGGCCCGCGCGCGAGCGCCGCCCCC